>JAGPMN010000008.1 GCA_018052825.1 Methanothrix sp. | reverse complement strand
TCGCAGATCGCATAGATGGCACAGAGGGAGGCCACTTTATTCGATTAGCGATCAAGTGGTGCCATCTGGCATTCTAAGTCTCTTGCTACTATTTTCTTTTCAAACAACTCAATATAGGTAGACTATCAGCCGCCATGAAGGACGGAAAAGAAAGATCCCCAGAAAAACATAAAGGAAGTGCTGAGAGAATATACGGGAAAAAGAATTATTTTTTCTCGTATCTGACCTGCAGCCCCTCCTCGTCCCATTGGAAGGCAGGAATGTTCTCTCTCCTGCAGCCCGACTCCCGCAGGGCCTGCACAACCAGCGGCACTGAGATGGTGGCATCCGAGAAGACCTGCACCCGGCTCGCCTCCTTCCTGACCTTGCCCCACGATACGGCCTCATCGAAGGTGCAGCCGGATAGGCCTCCCCAATGCGGCGCGTCCGCTGTATACTGGATGGCGAAGCTGTGGCCTCCCGAGTAGTTTCCGATCAGCTCGGCTATGACCTCGGTCTGCTGGATGAAGTTCTTGGGGACTCCGCCGCCGATGTAGATCACACCCGTCTGGGAGGACTTCTCAACCATGCTGGTGATCTCGTCCACATCCTTGATGCCGTCCACCATCACCCGGCAGCCCTCGCGCAGGGCCATGACCATGCCTATTCCCCAGGAGCTGTCTGCCAGGGCTGGAACGAATATGGGAACTCCAGCCCTATGAGCCGCGCCGAGGATGGTGGTCTCGGGAAGGCCCTCTCCGACGAGGTACATCAGCTCGCGAGAGGAGTAGCGCCTCTGCCGGTCCAGGCCCTTTACGAATTTGGAGATGTGATCGTCGGCCCTGTGCAGCTCGACCTCGGATACGAAGACGTCGTAGATCCTGTCGATCTTGCACTCATTTAGGCGGGCGTCGTCTGCACAGGCGCTGCCCTGGTAGTGCACTATCCCAAGGCCCTCGCACAGGTCGTGAAAGAGATTGGCTCCGGTGCTCACCAGGCAGTCCACCATCCTCTCCCGGATGAGGTAGGCTATGAACTCGCCAAGGCCCGCCGGCACCATTGCCCCGGCCAGGCCCAGAAAGATTGTCACATCCTCCTCCAGCATGCGTTTCCATATACGCAGGGATGTGCCGAGCTGGCCTCCCTGAAAGCCCATCCTGCCCATATCCTCCACTAGCTCGGCCACTCCGCGAGGCTTCATGGGGATCGTCGTCCTTATCCTCTCGCCGTTGCAGACAAAATCATGAGCGTGATCCATTTCATCCACCTCCAAGCTCTCTGTGACAAAGGCCTCGTTACTGATAAAGATTATTCTCTGACTAGGTTTATATACCTAAAAGGTCACTTAGGGGAAGTTCGATGCCGATTCACGGGGGCAGGTTTCATGGAGAAGGATGAGTGATATGTGGAAGACGGAGGATTCTCTGGATCTCTATGGAATAGAGAATTGGGGCAACGGCTATTTTTCCATCAATGATAAGGGAGATATCATCATATCTCCCAACAAGGACAGCACAAAGTCCGTTGACATAATGGACCTCATTGAGGAGATTGAAAAGTCAAAGGATCTGGAGTTTCCAGTTCTCCTCCGCTTTCCCCAGATTCTTGAGGACAGGATCAACGAGATCACGGGAGCTTTTCTGGGCTCGATTGAGGAGTTCTCCTACGAGGGCACATATCAGCCCATCTTCCCCATGAAGGTCAATCAGAGAAAAGAGGTCATAGAGTACATCCTCAAGTACGGTGCCAAGTACGGCATCGGCCTGGAGGTTGGCACCAAGGCGGAGCTTCTCGCCGCCCTCTCCCTGGGCCTGCCCCGCGAGTCGCTGCTCATCTGCAACGGCTACAAAGATGAGGACTATCTCCGCCTGGCCCTGAGCATTCATAATGTTAATAATATTATAATAGTTGTAGACCTTTTTGAGGAGATCCACGACATCCTCAAGTACGCAGAGGATATGCACATTGTGCCCCGCGTCGGCATGCGGGTCAAGCTCTTCTCCCGCGGCTCGGGCCGCTGGGTGGAGTCCGGGGGCGAGTCTGCCAAGTTCGGCCTGTCCACCAGTGAAGCACTGGAGATGATGAAGCTGCTGCACGAGAGAGGCCTTATCGACAGCCTGAAGATGATTCACTTTCACATCGGCTCCCAGATCACAGACATTCGCACCATCAAGAACGCCATGAATGAGGCGGCGCGAATCTATGCCAAGGCCCGCAAGGTGGCCAACATCGAATACCTGAATGTGGGAGGCGGCCTGTCTGTGGACTACAACGGCTCCAACACAGCCACGCCCTCCAGCGCCAACTACACCCTCCGCGAGTATGCCAATGACGTGGTCTACACAGTGCAGAAGATCTGCGAGGAGGAGGAGGTGGCATGTCCCACCATAGTCTCGGAGAGCGGCAGAGCCATCGCCGCCTATCACAGCATGCTCATCTTCAAGACCATCGGCAAAAAGAATTCCAAGGACTTCCTGCTCCGCCCGCCCAGTGAGGAGGACCCGATTCAGATTGACGACCTGTGCAGCGCCTTCAAGGAGATCAACATCGACAACTATAAGGAGCATTATCACGATGCTCTGCAGTACAGGGACGAGCTGTACGACTCATTCAACCTGGGCAACATAGGCCTCGAAGAGCGGGCCCGGGGCGAGACCCTATTCTGGATGGTCTGCAAGAAGGCGGCATTCCTGGCCAAGCAGGCGGGGGACGAGTCGGATGAATCTCTGGAGCTGAAGAAGCTGGTCTCCCAAAAGTACATCGGCAACTTCTCCCTCTTTCAGTCTGTGCCTGACATGTGGGGGGTGGAGCAGATATTTCCCACAATTCCCCTCCACCGCCTCAACGAGATGCCCTGCGAGAGGGGCAGGATTGTGGACATCACATGCGACTCGGACGGGGAGATCAAGCGGTACGCAGGGGATAGCGAGGGAGTGGAGTACCTGGATCTGCACACCCTTATGGAGAACGAGGACTACTACATGGGCATATTCCTGCTTGGGGCCTACCAGGATACATTAGGAGACTTTCATAATCTGCTGGGCTGCGCCCATGAGGTGCACGTCATGGCAGATCAGGGAGACTGGTACATCTGCCAGAAGGTCGAGGGCGACACCTGCAAAAAGCTCCTGGACTTCTTCAACTATGAGACCAAGGACTACATCTGGGAGATAATGGACCGCTGCGTGGACAAGCACCTCTCCATTCCAAAGAAGGAGCTGGAGCAGATAGAGTCCCAGCTCAATCGCACCCTGAAGGGCTACACATACTTCATCACCAAGACCAACGGAAGGAACAGAGGCAGGGAGAATGAGACAGATCCTGACCGCAGCGCGGCGGGGAGCTGAGAGTCGATAAGAGCCTGTTTCCAACTGCCTCTTCTCTGTCTAACGGCTTTGCCTCCCTCCGGGCAATCTCAGTAGAGCAAAAAATAATAATATCATTCTGCCATTACAGGATGTGGTGACCCGCTTTTGAGCATGTGTGAATCAAGGACAATCTGGTGGGACGGCGGCCTCATGCTGATCGACCAGACCCGGCTTCCCGGCGAGCTGCTATCCCTGCGCATCAAGAGCGTTCGCCAGCTCGTAGAGGCCATCCAATCCCTGCGCGTGCGCGGCGCTCCAGCCCTTGGTGCAGCCGGAGCCTATGGCATAGCGCTGGCGGCAGATCTCTCCCCAGCCGAGAGTGCCCTGGAGGTCATGGCCGAGCTGGAGATTGCAGCAGACATGATCAGAGGGGCGCGGCCCACGGCAGTCAATCTCTCCTGGGGTGTGGACAGGGCGCTGGCTGTAGCCGCCAGCGCATCTGCAGGAGCTGCGGATGATGTCCGGCAGGCTGCCCTGGCCGAGGCGGAGGCGATAGCCGAAGAGGATATTGCCGTCAACAAGGCTCTGGGAAGAATTGGAGCGAAGCTGCTCGATGACGGAGATACCGTCCTCACCCACTGCAATGCAGGAAGGCTTGCCTGCGTAGGCTGGGGCACAGCCCTGGGGGTCGTGCGCTCGGCTGTTGCCTCCGGCAAGAGCATAGCCGTCATCGCCTGCGAGACCAGGCCGCTACACCAGGGGTCGCGCCTGACCGCATGGGAGCTCTCAGAGGACGGAATACCAGTGACGCTCATCTGCGACAGCATGTCTGGAATCCTGATGAGAAAGGGCAAAATCGACAAGGTCATAGTTGGCGCAGACCGCATCACCAGGGATGCAGTCTTCAACAAGATCGGCACCTACAGCCATGCTGTTTTGGCCCGGCATCACAGGATCCCCTTCTATGTGGCCGCTCCCCTATCCACATTCGACAGGTGGCATGAGGAGGCGGAGATCCTCGTGGAGGAGAGAAGTCCGGAGGAGATCACCACCCTTGGGGGATGCAGGCTCGCCCCCCAGGGCATCGATGTCTATAATC
The DNA here is from genome assembly GCA_018052825.1 of Methanothrix sp. Taxonomy (GTDB): domain Archaea; phylum Halobacteriota; class Methanosarcinia; order Methanotrichales; family Methanotrichaceae; genus Methanothrix. The sequence continues at coordinate 43,626 of JAGPMN010000008.1, read as the reverse complement.
CTGCCTTCGATGCCACGCCCCTGGAGCTTGTATCCGGCCTGATCACAGAAAAGGGGGTCTTCCGGCCACCGCTCATGCCGCCTCTCTGAATCCATTAAGATTTAAAGCAGAAGGGCGGATATTAAGGCATGAATCCCGAGCTGGCTGTGATCGGCGGAGTGGGCTATTCCCTCGGTGGGCTGGCCGACGAAGTGGAGACCGCCTATGGAAGAGTCCCCGTAGTCTATACTAGGATGAAGGGTAAGAGGATGATATTCATATCACGGCATGGCGACGGCAGTGTCGGCCATCTTCCGCCACATAGAGTCAACTACCGGGCCATCATATCCGCTGCCAAGAAGTCTGGAGCCACTGCAGTCATCTCCACCAACACCGTTGGCGGCATGGCAGGACAGCCTTTGGGGAGCATCTTCTTGCCGGACGACTTTGTGGAGTTCACCAAATGCCGGCCCAGTACGTTCTTTGAAGATAAAACGGTTCACGTGGAGATGAGCCGGCCCTACTGCCCGGTCCTGAGGGCGGCGCTGGCCGGGGCAGCCAGGTCCCTCTCCCTGCCCATATCTGAGGGCGTTTACGTCTGCACAGAGGGGCCACACCTGGAGTCCCCTGCCCAGATACGCATGATGCGCCTTTACGGAGATGTAGTTGGCATGACCGGCTATCCTGAGGTGGCCCTGGCAAGGGAGGCGGAGATGTGCTATGCGTCGATTTGCATAGTCACAAACCCGGCTGCAGGAATGTCGGAAAAGCAGCTTTCCGCCTCGGAGATCGCCGGCCTCATGGACGGGTGCCGGCAGAGCATCAGCGACATCATCTACAGGGCGGCGCAGGATATATCGGCGGATAGGCCCTGCCGCTGCCGGCAGGCTCTGGCAGATGCGGGACTATAGCGTAGCGGGCGATGCAGACATGGGAACGGCATCAAAGCCATCATCCTGCCCGGCCGATCAACAGCCTTATTTCCGGCACTTGCATTAGCTCGCACTGTAACGGTGTAGTCACATGATCAGCGTCATTCGCAAATTTATCCTTCCCGCCCTGCTGCTGGCAGCAATCCTCATATCGGGCTGCATCTCGCAGAACGGCCAGGACTCCGGCGGCGCTTCAGGCAGGATCAAAGTCGCCGCCACCATCGCCCCCCTCGGTGAGTTTGTAGAGGCGGTGGGGGGAGACAGAGTCACAGTCACAGTCATAGTCCCGCCCGCAGCCGAGCCGCATACATTCGAGCCCACACCATCCCAGATGGTGGAGCTGGCCGGAGCCGATCTCTTTGTCAAGAACGGAGCGGGTCTGGAGTTCTGGCTCGACAGGATCCTGCAGGCCAATGCAGGCGCAGCCGTGGTGGACACATCGCAGAGCATAGCGCTTCTCAATGAGAGCGAGGGGGAGATAGATCCCCACATCTGGCTCTCCCTCAGGAATGCCGCAGTCCAGGTGAGAAACATCTGCTCCGGCCTGTCCCGGATCGACCCGCAGAATAAGGAGTTTTACATCAAAAACAGGGACGACTACCTGCAAAGGCTGGCAGAGCTGGACAGCCAGCTCAATAGCACATTCGCGGGGAAAAAGAGCAGGATCTTCGTTGTTCACCATCCCGCTTGGACCTACTTCGCCTCGGACTACAACCTGACCCAGGTGGCACTCATGCAAGAGGAAAAGGAGCCTGGACCCAGGTACCTGGCGGAGGTCATCTCCCTCGCCCGGCAGAATAATATAACCACCATCTTTGTAGAGCCGCAGTTCAATCCGAAGTCTGCAGAGGTCATTGCCAGGGAGATGAACGCCTCCGTTGTAACCCTCGATCCCCTGGCGGCGAACTATTTGGAGAGCATGGAGCGTGCCGGCCAGCAGATCGCCATGAGCATGGCTGAGTAAATTTCATTTGCAGAAAAGGAGAAACAGAAAAAGGATGGCTGATCAGATCGTATCAATAAAAGGCCTCTGGGTCTGCCATGGGGAGCACGCAGTCCTCGAGGACATCCACCTCGAACTGGAGGCCGGCGACTTTCTCGGCCTGATCGGCCCCAACGGCGGTGGCAAGTCTACGCTGCTCAAGGTGATGCTGGGCCTGATCAGGCCGGAGAGGGGCGGCATCAGGATCTTCGGGCTGCCGCCTGCAGCCGCCCGCAGCCAGGTGGGCTACCTTCCCCAGAAGACGATCTTCGACCAGAGCTTTCCCGTAAAAGCGCTTGACGTCGTCCTAATGGGAAGGTTCAGCAGAACAGGCATGCTCCGCCGCTATGACAAAAGCGACCGCGAGGCCGCCAGGCGCGCCCTGGATGCGGTCGGCATGGCGGACCGAGAGGGCCGGGAGATCGGTGCCCTCTCAGGAGGCGAGCAGCAGAGGGTCTTTGTTGCCCGCTCTATGGTATCAGATCCGAAGCTTCTTCTGCTGGACGAGCCCACATCCGGTGTGGATTCAGCCCAGCAGACGGAGTTCTACGATCTGCTCTGCCATCTCAATCGCGATCTTGGCATAGCCATTGTGCTGGTATCCCATGATGTGACAGCCATATCCACTTATGTCAGCAAGATCGCCTGCCTCAACCAGAGGCTCTACTATCACGGCACGAAGGAGCTGAGCAGCGACGAGATAGAGAAGGCCTACGGCTGCCCGGTAGAGATGATAGCCCACGGCACGCCCCACCGGGTACTGAGGATGCATGATTGAATTCATAAGCCAACTGGACTTTCTGCAATACGACTTCATGAGAAACGCCCTGGCTGCGGGCCTGGCCGCCTCAGTGCTCTGCGGCATAATTGGAATTTATGTGATTTTAAATAAAATAGTTTTCATAAGCGACGGCATAGCCCACGCCGCCTTCGGAGGCATCGGCCTCGGCTACTTTTTGGGCTACGATCCCCTGGCCTTCGGAATCGCCTCCGCCATACTCACGGCTCTTGGAATCGGCATGGTCAGCTCCAGAGGCCGCATATCCGAGGACACTGCCATCGGCGTCTTCATGGCCACGGGCATGGCTTTGGGCATAATGCTGCTCACGCTCTCAGAGGGCTACGCCAGGGACCTCTACGGCTACCTCTTCGGAAACATCCTGGCGGTGACGCAGGGCGATGTGCTGCTCATCTGCAGCCTCACACTGATCATCATGGCCGCAGTCTTTCTTCTATACAAGGAGCTGCTCCTGCTGTCCTTCGATCCCGTCTACGGCGAGGCCATCGGCCTTCCAGTTCAGGAGCTGAGGCTTCTGCTGCTGGGCATGGTGGCCTTCAGCGTTGTCATACTCATCAAGATCGTGGGCATAATCATGGTCGTAGCTCTTCTCACCATCCCCGGAGCCATAAGCAGAAGGCATCTGTCCGGCCTGCCGGCTATAATGGCAGGCTCCGTAGTTCTCGGTGCCGTCTTTGTGACAGCCGGCCTGCTGCTCTCCTATGTGCTCGATGTGCCATCCGGAGCCACCATCATCCTCACAGCCGCCCTGGCCTTCTTCGTCAGCACTCTCATTTCCAGATAGGCTAATAAATGAGGCCTGCCTAGCCTTACGGGATGAAGAGAAAGCCGGAGGGGACCGCCGTCATCTGCATTCTGCTGCTTTTCTGCGCATCTGAAGCAGCCTTTTCCCAGGACCTGCTCTTCTTCTCCGACGACCACTACAAGTCACTGGGCCAGCCTGCGCTGAAGGCCTCTGTAGCCAGTCCCGTCCTCTCCGCAGGCCGGGGCACACTGGCCATTGACCTGTCCAACGATGGAGAGCTGGAGGAGCTCGTGGCCATAAACGGCAGCGGCAAAAGTGAGGAGATCTGGCAAGAGATGATTGAGGAGATGAAGAGCCCCGATGCCATCAACATCAGCGCACAACTGCCGGCATCCGGACCCCTGCGCTCCGCCGACGGTCCGCAGCATATCGACAGACTCCCTGCCGGGCAGGTGAGAAGGCTGATCTTCAATGTGACTGTGGATAGGAACGCCAGCGGATGGTATGACCTGCCCCTGCTCGTGGAGTATGAGCGGCAGGTGGACGCCAGCGTGAGAGACGGGGAGGTCTTTCCCCTGCTGCAGTCGGAGAGGAGCAATCTCACCCTGCGGGCCTATGTAGAAGGCGGACGTCTGCCCCTGCAGATCTCGGCAGTCAGGTCCGATCTGTCCCCCGGATGCAGCGGCACCCTGCTGGTGGCCTTTGCCGTAGGGGAGGAGCATCCCCTCTGCAACTGCTCGGCGCGCCTGCTGGCAGCGGCGCCCCTTCATGTCCGGGACGCAGCTGCAGCTTTGGGCGACATAGATCCAGGAGAGCTGGTCGTTGCCGGCTTTGCAGTGCAGGTGGACAGCGACGCCCTGCCCGGCGAGTACCAGATGGGCTGTGAGCTCACCTGCAGGGAGAAACGTATAACTCTCCCCCTGACCATCACGCTCTCCTCTGCCGGCTGGCCGGAGGAGGCAGCCCTCGCCGCCCTCGCCCTGGTCACGTCCGCAGTACTTGCCCATTCCTTCCGCCGCAAGAGGAGATGGCGGTAGACACAACGTCGGAAAGGAGAGCAGTTTGTGGAAAGGGCATGTGTGGAAGATATGAAAGGAGCAGAGATCGGGGATAAAAGGATGGTACCTGTGACACAAAAGGCTGTTGAGGCCAGGGGAATTTGCAAGAGCTACAAGAGCTTTTTTGGCAGACCGGCCACAGTTCTCTCCGGCATCGACCTGGATGTGGAGGAGGGTGAGATCTTCGGCCTGCTCGGACCCAATGGTTCAGGCAAGACCACACTCATCTCCATCCTCTCGACATTGATATATCCGGAGGGGGGCAGCCTATTCATTCTGGGCATGGATGCGCGGCGCAGGCAGGGCGATATACGCAAGGCCATAAACATCAGCTCAGCCAAGCCCAACTTTCCCTGGAGCCTGACCGTGGCGGAGAACCTGCGCCACTACGGAATGCTCTACGGCCTCTATGGCGGGCAGCTGTCCCGGGCTGTGGAAGAGCAGATCGCCGCCTTTGAGCTGGAGGAGTTCCGGGACATGAGATTTGAAAACCTCTCCACAGGCTTAAAACAGCGCCTGTCAATAGCCAAGGCCATGATGAACCACCCCCGCCTGCTCTTCCTGGATGAGCCCACCACGGGCCTTGATCCCGATATGTCCAAGAAGACCAGGGAGCTCATCCGGAGAATCCACAGCGAAGAGAACATATCAGTTGTCCTGTCCACCCACTACATGCCTGAGGCGGAGATACTCTGCCACAGGGTCGCCTTTCTGCGCAAGGGAAGGATCGCGGCCCTGGACACCCCCCGCAATTTGAAGAGGCAGCTATCCATCGGAGAGAGGGTGGCAGTTACATACGAGGGAGAGGTGGACATCTCTGCCCTGCAGAGGATGCCAGGCGTCCTGGGGCTGAAGGCCGCGCCTGGCTGTGTGGAGATTATGATCGACCGGAGAGATGGCGGTAATGGAGGAGACAGCCTGGACGGGATCATCAAGCTCTTCTCCCGTGCGAGGATACTGAACCTGGATATAAAGGAGCCCGACCTGGAGGATGTATTCATTGAGCTGGCAAGGTGAGCTCAACAAGTATCTGGCCTCGGCCTACAAGAACTGGATCACCTCCAAGAGGAATATATTCACCGTATTCGAGCTGTTCTTCTGGCCCCTGATCAGCCTGCTATCAATCGGCCTGCTCACCCGGTTTCTCGATGTGGAGGGATCAATGGTCTCCTTCCTCCTGGTTGGAGCTATTGGTTTAACCATTTTACAGGTTGCCCAGATCGATGTGGCCTATGTGCTCCTCTTCGACATGTGGTCCAAGAGCATCAAGAACACATTCATAGCGCCCGTGAGAAGCTACCACCTGGTATTCGGAGCCGCCCTCTTCGGCATAATGAGGGGCAGCGTGGTCTTCATAATACTGGCAGGCGTGAGCCACTACCTCTTCGGCTTCAAATTCCAGGAGGGGGGCCTCATTCCCGTGCTCATCTTCCTCGCAGGCGTCTTTGCAATGGCGGTGGTGATAGGCATCACAGTCTGCATATCCATCCTCACATTCGGCCAGAAGGCGGACGTGGCCGCCTGGAGCCTGAGCGGCCTCATAATGCTGGTGAGCGGAATCTACTATCCTGTTGAGGTCCTGCCCCCTCTCTTCCAGGCATTTGCCAGGCTGCTGCCCCTAACCTACTTCCTTGAGTATTACAGGTCAATATTTATCCCAGGCCAGCATCATCTGGCTGCAGGCGTATTTCTGGCGGCATTCTACATCGTCCTCGGTCTGTTCCTGCTGGATCGCGCCATCGAAAGGGCAAGAAGGACAGGCATACTGCTGCGTCTTTCGGAGTAAAGATATGAATGCTTAGGAGGTGCTCGAATTGATTGAAGGCTTTTTGGGCCGCGTACCGGTGGGGGACAGCCAGCCCGTGCGGTTGATGGGCATCATCAACCTCAGCCGGGAGTCGTTCTACAAGGGCTCTGTAGCGGGACCGGGTGAGGCCCTCTCCCTGGCACTGAGCATGCAGGAGCAGGGCGCAGACATCATCGACCTGGGGGCGGTCTCCACCGCACCCGGCTCTCCATTCGTCGGCGAGTCCCTTGAGAGGGAGAGGCTCTTTCCTGCCTTGAAGGAGGTGCTGGAGGGGCTTGACATAGACGTCTCCGTGGACACGCAGAGGGCGTCGGTGGCTGCCGATGCCCTCTCCCTCGGCGCGACATGCATCAATGACGTATCGGGCCTCTCAGATCCGGCCATGGCTGCCAGTGTTGCCGAGCAGAGCGGCTCACTTATCATCATGGCCTCAGAAAGGCGGCCGGGAGATCTGCTTTATATGGATCAGATCATACCCCTGCTGGGAGAGAGGGTTCGGGATGCAGAGAAGGCGGGCGTCGACCCGGCGAATATCTCCATAGACCCCGGCATAGGCAAATGGGTGCCTGAGAAGACACCCTCTCACGACCTGGCAATATTGAACAGCCTGGACCGCCTGAGGGTCCTTGGCAGGCCAGTGATGGCAGCGCTATCCAGAAAGTCGTTCATAGGAGAGGTCCTCAATCAGCCCGATCCCTTTCAGAGGCTGGAGGGGTCGCTGGCAGCGACGGCTGTAGCTGTCCACATGGGAGCCCACATCGTCCGCACCCATGATGTGTCCGCCAGCCTGAACACTATAAGAATGGCTGAGGCCGTACGGGGCAGACGCTCATGCTCTATAGACGGGGATATGGAGGTGGAGGTTCTGGATGGCCTGGGTTTCTCGCAGGACCTCGGGCAGCTGCTGCGCCGCACCGGGGTCGATGAGCGGGGCTGGGGCACGCTGTGCAAGAAGGGCGTCTTTCGCATTCTGGCCGCCCGCAACTTAAGCAGCATGGAGGCCCTCATAATCAAGCAGGAGATGCTCTCCCGGGGAGGGGATGCAGCCATACCCAGGCTGGCCCTGCGCTGCGATCCTCATCCGCAGGAGGTCTTAATATTGGGCACGGCTCACCAGATCTCCGGGCTGGTCAAGAATTTAAAAGGGCAGCCATTCCGGCTCTCCCGGCTGGCGGAGCTTATCGAGCAGGCACTGCATCTGTAGAACCACAGATCAAAGCACAGGTGAGTAGGATTGCATGTAATTGGCATTAAGACGGATCTTATCAGGCCGGGGGATGACCTGCCGGCCCGCCTGGAGGAGGCTCTGGAAAGGTCGGGCCTCTTTCTGCAGGACGGAGACATTCTGGTGGTCTCAGAGAGCGCCGTGGCCACGGCTGAGGGACGGGTGGTGGCTTTGCAGGACGTCAGCCCCGGAGAGCAGGCCCGGGGCCTTGCTGCAAAGTATGGAAAAGATCCCAGGGAGATGGAGCTGATACTCAGTGAGTCTGATGAGATCATGGGTGGCATTCCCGGCGTTGTCCTCACCCTCAAAGAGGGCTTTCTCTATCCCAATGCAGGAATCGATAACTCGAATGCCCCTCCAGGCCACGTTGTCCTCTTTCCCGCAGACGCGCAGCAGTCGGCCCGGCGGATCCGGGAGAGGCTGGCAGGGAAAAAGCAGATCGGCGTGGTCATAGGCGACAGCCGCACCCATCCCCTGCGACTGGGATGCGTGGGCGTGGCCCTTGCCTGCGCCGGCATCGAGCCTGTGGAGGACGCCCGCGGCCAGAAGGACCTATTCGGCAGGGAGCTGAAGATCACAAGGAAGGCAGTTGCAGACAACCTCGTCTCCGCCGCTCAAATCGTCATGGGAGAGGGAGACGAAGGAGTTCCCGCAGTGATCATCAGGGACGCCCCTGTGGCCATAAGGGATGTCGAGTGCCGGATGCCAAATATCCCGCCCGAGGAGTGCATGTACATCGGAGCCCTTATGTCAGGCGGGCCCATATCATCCCGGACACAATCCAGCCATCCGCCCCTCTTACCCCGTCCGTACAATGGTGGATACGATCAGCTCATTGAGCGGGCCCGGCAGGCCATGCAAAAAGCCTATGCCCCTTACTCCCAGTTCCATGTGGGGGCAGCTCTTCTGGCCGGGAGCGGAAGGATTTACTGTGCAGGCAACATCGAGAACGCATCATCAGGGGCTGACATCTGCGCAGAGAGGGCTGCCCTGGCGGAGGCTATCGCCTCTGGTGAGAGGGAATTTGAGGCAATTGCAGTGATGGCGGAGACAGCCGAACCGGTTTCGCCCTGCGGCATATGCCGGCAGAGCCTTATAGAGTTCGGAGAGGAGATAATAGTCATAATGGCCAGTGCGAGGGGCGAAGCAGTAACAGCTACAGCAGGAGAGCTCCTGCCCATGGCATTTACTAAAAAGTGCCTATTTTAGAATGCCCGCGAGAGCGGGCATCCCTATTCGGCCTCGCCCACCAGGTCCTTGCCTGGCGCCTTGCGCTCTACAGTCTCCACCGCGCAGGTTGTCGGGCCGCAGACCAGCACATCCTGCTCCTGGTATTTGGTGTACGGGTTCTCGGGTATGGTGGTATCTAGGCCCATAGCTGCAGCCATCAGCTCCACAACGTCAAGGACTTTTATGTTGGATTTGGCATCATTTCTGCCGTCCATGATGTTCCTTCTGCAGAACGGGCAGGTTGAGGCAATGATCTCCGCTGAAACCTCCTCGCCATCCTTCACCCTGGCCTTGGCGCAATCCAGTGCCAGATCTGGCATACCGGCCTTGAGGCCGCCGCCTGCTCCACAGCACCTCTGCAGGGCTCTGTTTCTCACCATCTCCTTGAACTTGACTTCAGGGAGGGTGGCTATACAGTCACGAGGGGCCTCAAATGCCCAGTCCTTTCCCATATCATGCATGAGGTGCCGGCCGTTGTGGCAGGGGTCATGGTACGTAACTGTGTATTTGATCGGAACCTTATACTTCACCTCTCCTTTGCGGATCTTTTCCCGCAGGAAGACGGAGAGCGGCATGTTCTTGTAGGGGATATAGCCCTCATACCATCTCGGCCAATCGATCTCTGAATTTCTGAGGCAACCGGCACAGGCAAACAGCACAGTCTTGGCTCCTGCATCCTTGAGGGCGTCGACATTGTGGACGGCATGCTCGGCCATCACATCTCTCTGGCCTGTCCTCACCATGGCAGATGCGCAGCACCATTCTTCCTTGCCCAGCATGGCGAATGGCACATTCAGCTCGCTCAGGATCCTCACGGAAGCCACTGCAAGTGCCTGCTGGCGGTAGGCGGCAGTGCAGCCTGCGAAGTAAACTATCTCACCTGACTGCGGTATTTTGATGTCTTTTGGAACCCAGCAAAGCCTATCATCCTGCTTGCCCAGGTAGGGATTTCTGTCCGCTTTGGTCATCGTGGGGAAGGCGGCCTGCTTTCCCCACGGTCCGTTGCCGCGTTTGACCAGGTTGGGACGCATGGCCTCCCAGAGATCAACGGTCCTGATTCCCGCCTCGCAGACTGTACCGCAGACACCACATGTGGTGCAGCTATATGTATCCTCAGTGAAGATCTTCATCTCGTCTTCGTCTAGCGGCTTGGCGCCGAAGACCTTGGCCCGCAGGCTATGGCTCTTGGCCATCAGCTCTCTCCACCTGGCGATCTTGTACAGTGGCGTGATGCCGGGGCGGTCCGGTCTAACGGCAAATGTGGGACACCATTTCATGCACTCCTGACAGCGAGTGCAGCCGTCTACCTCCATAAGCTGGGTGGAGAGCATAAAGCCTGAAAGCAACGGTTTTGATTCCTTGTTGTCTGCCATTTTATTCTCCTCCTCTGTTGGCTAAAAGCGTCAGTGGTGTAGCTATCACATGGATGTACTTGCTCCAGGGCAGGACGAGTGCGAACAATCCCAGGGCCAGTATGGTATGGATCAGTGCGAAGTGAGGAGCATATATGGGATTCTCGAAGAGATTTCCCACAAGGAAGGCATTGCCACGCATCCACTCGGCATAAAATCCGGTGATTGTGATGAGGAACACTGCGCCGATGAGGAAGGCATCATAGGCGGAGGTGTTATCCCTCACGGACTTGAGGAAAATCCTCCTGAACACGGCGATGGTGGAGCCAATGAGAAGCAGGTAGCCGAAGATATCAAAGGGCAGGGCCATAATCTCCTTGGCGACCTCAGCCTGCTGGGCGAGTCCGAGAAGATTGAAGTGCTCCACAATATCGATCATGAGTCCGAGGCCGGAGAGTGCAGCCAGCGTCAAAAAGCCATAGAACATGCTCAGGTGCATGACCCACCGCACCGGGCTTCTCGCAAGAGTCCTCCGCAGAAGAAGGACATCCAATATGAGTGTCCTCAGAAATACCCATATGCCGTCCTTAAACGCCTCATGAATCCAGGTGGCCAGGAAGAGCCAGAAGCTGTCTCGCAACTCGTCGCGGTATCCGGTGGATCCGAGGCCCCATTTCTTAAAGTTGAAATATATACCATATATCCAAACAACAAGTACTATCACTGTCAGGAGTATCACAAGATTAAAAGTGAGGCCCAAAGTGTAAAACGCCATCTCATTTCCTCCTCGTTATATTTATCTCCCAATCCGATACGACCATTATTTGTGACCAAATTACCAGACAACTAATACTTAAATATTCCCTCACAGCAGCTTAAAAATCCATCACCATCAAGAAGGGGAAAACGGCGGAAAACCCATTTTCACCCCACTGGCCGAAAGGCCGCGATGGCGGTGAGAAAGGCTTAAAGATCTGCAGCATACTACCCCCTTCCAGATATGTCCGCCATCAAATTCTTCAGCACCAACGGCCATCCGGAGCGCGTGGACTTCCGCCGGGCGCTCCTGACGGGCCAGGCCCCGGACAAGGGGCTCTATATGCCGGAAAAAATTCCACAGCTCCCCGGCGAGCTGATTCAGCAGTTTCCCAAAATGAGCTATCCCCAGATCGCCTATGAGGCAGTCAAGCCCTATCTGGGTGAGATGGTGGCAGACTCCGCCCTGCGGTCGATGCTGGATGATGCCTATAATTATGATGTCCCTGTGCAGAAGGTATATGACGGCAAATATGTGATGCGCCTGGATCGCGGCCCCACCTGCTCCTTCAAGGACTTCGCCGCACGGCTCATGGGCCGGCTAATCCAGTACTTCCTCAAGCAGGAGGAGAGGAGCATCCTCATACTCACCGCAACCTCCGGGGACACCGGCTCTGCAGTGGCCCATGCCTTCCACGGCCTGGATAGTGTCAAAGTTGTGGTGCTCTTCCCGGAGAGAGAGGTGACTGATAGGCAGCGCCGCCAGATGACAACTCTCGGCAGGAATGTATTTCCCCTCGCAGTGCACGGCAAGTTCGACGACTGCCAGGCGCTGGTCAAGCAGGCCTTCGTAGATCCGGAACTCTCCGCCCTGAACCTCTCCTCTGCCAACTCCATCAACATCGGCAGGCTGCTGCCACAGGCTGTCTATTACTTCTATGCCCAGTCGCGAGCCGCGCCAGCAGGCGGCGAGGTCGTCTTCTCCATCCCAAGCGGCAACTTCGGAGACCTGATGGGCGGGCTTCTCGCCTTGCGCATGGGCCTGCCCGCCAAAAAGTTCGTGGCGGCCACAAACGAGAACGACGAGTTTCCACGCTTCATGAAGACGGGCACCTACGAGCCCATCAGCCCCAGCAAGAACTGCATCTCCAATGCCATGAACGTGGGCCACCCCAGCAACCTGGCCCGGATCTTCTCCCTCTACGGCGGGCAGATGGACGAGAGGGGGGGTGTGAGAAAAATGCCCGATCTGCAGGCCATGCACAGAGACCTCTATGCCGTTTCGGTCACAGACGAAGAGACCCGCCGAACCATCAAGGAGGCCTACATCCGCTATGGCGTTCTTTTAGAGCCGCACGGGGCAGTGGCCTGGGCGGGGCTGCTCAGATATCTGGAGGAGTGCGGCGACGCCGGGCCATGCGTATCGCTGGAGACGGCCGATCCTGCCAAGTTCCCGGATGAGGTTGTGAGGGCCACAGGTATCAATCCGCCCCTTCCCCCCGCCATGGCCCGCCTGGACGAGCTTGATGAGGTGTATGAGAGGATCGATGGAAGGTACGATTCCCTCAAGGGATATCTGAAACGATTTATCCAGGCGGAGATCTGAAGAGGGGCGAAAAGTGAAGAGGGAGAGAGGCACGAGGACAGGAGATGGTTGGCCATGATGGCAGAGAAAAATGCTGGATTATTCTTTGATGATGTGGGAAGCTTTCCCCTTCCCAGAGGCGTGCACCTGAAGGGGCTCTCTGCGCAGCAGTATCTTGACCTCGTGCGCGATGTGCTGGAGCAGAAGAAGCGGGCGGGAGTGGAGGCGCCCACGTATCCCCAGCTCAGGGACATGATCCGCATGTTCATGGACGGGATCGCCGACCCCACGCAGTCGGAGAGCCCATACATCATAAAAAGGGAGTTTGCGAGAATCCTTGAGCTTTCTGCAGTTCCGGCCGGCCAGAAGGTGAGGGTCTGCGTCACCGGGCCGCTGGAGCTTTACATATCCGCATTCGGTACCACCGCCTATTCGGACATCCTCTATGCTCTGGCTGAGAGCGTAGCCCGCTTTCTGGAGAGGGCGAGGCAGGAGGAAAAGATGTCCGTGGCATCTCTGGACGAGCCGAGCCTTGGGATATCCTCCGCCATCATCTTCTCAGAAGACGAGATCAAGCGGGCTTTGGATATCGCCAGCGCACCCTGCAGGGGCATGGACTGTGAGGTGCACCTGCACTCCCCCCTCTTCGCCGGTACATGCGCTGCCGTTCCGGGCATCAGCATCGTGGGAATTGAGTCCGCCGCCCATCCAGACTATCTGCAGCTCATAGACAGAAGGATGCTGGAGGATACGGGCAGCTATCTGAGGGCGGGGATAGCCAGGACGGACATCCTCTCCATATCCGCCAGGCTGAATGAGAGGCTAGGCGTCAACCTATGGGACGACCCCGCCCGGCTGGAGAGGGAGATACTGGAAACTGAGACAGCTCAGGTGATGATGGACCGGCTGGAGAGGGCCTATGACCTTTTTGGCGAACGGCTGGCTGCCACTGGACCGGACTGCGGGCTGGGATCATGGCCGAGCCAGGAGCTGGCGGCAAATATCCTCTCCAACTGCGCCGAGGCTGTGCGGGGCTTTCGGAAAGCCAGGTCCCTTCATAGCGTGTGGTGATATCTGCAAATTACAGACAAGCGCTAGCTGGATGAGATCTGGCTTTTCAAATATAAAGATCATAGTATCATAAAGACATATTCTATTGATTGACATAAATCTGCGGATATCTGTGCCATTTAGTGCCTTTGCATAAATATTCTTTGGGATAGCTTTCTCATTTCAGTATATCTAATTAAGGATTACTATGATTACCATTATCTATAAATATTTTAAGAGCATTGGTTAGAACCATGAAGCTGAGGGTTGTAAGTTCCAAGAAGGAGATCTCCGATCTAAACCGAAATGAGCAGCTAGTTCACCTGGCCTTCCGGGCATCCAACATGGATGTCATGAACCTGGTCCAGTCCTGTCCGCGCCTCAAGGCCGTGCAGATCCCGCCCTCCTACCATGAAACCATGTCCAGGGCCGCCCAGCAATTCCTGGAGATCCAGGGAGTGCAGCTTCTCAAGGGAGACGTCTGGGGCCACAGGAAGGACATAGATGAGTACTATACCATTGGGGACAAGGTTGTGAGCAGGATAAATGCGCTCATGGCGGAGGGAAGCAGCATTGAAGAGACTGTAAAGAGGCTGCAGAGGGAGACAAAGCTATCCGAGGACCTGATCCGCTATATCCTGAAGGAGCAGGTGATGGCCTGAGAAGGCGCTCACCGGCATTTGATAATTGCAGCCCGCATCCGGAATGCCAGGGACGGTTGCATAAAAGCTAGCCTTGCATATAGTTAAAGGACGGACCGAGCCTGGCCGGAAAGGCAGCGATATAATTGATGGAGCCGTGCCGATCCTCAGCCGTAGCTTTTTTTGATCTTCCCCCACCAGCTAGGCAGCGGGGCCGCCCTGTATCCATCGTAAGAGGCTTAATCCTGAAGGAGCATTTACCAGCCGATGAAGCCATTATCCGGATGGGAGGGGCCTGCCGTTCTCAGGGAGGGCGTGCTCCGCTACTCCAAATACGTCTCCTGGGCGCGCCTTTACATAGATCTTGCCGGCGGAGAGCTTTGCGGCGGAGCCTGCGGGTGCTCCAGGAACTTCGAGGTGGCGAAAGAGGACGGCAGCTGGATGCTCTATGAGACTGATATCGCAAAGACGCCCGCAGGCGAGCCGGTGATGCGCCTGTATGCCTTCACCACCTGGGATGTCGTCTACGAGCGCATATCCGAAGGCAGGCCTGTCGAGGATGGTATTGAGGGCATTGAGGATCTGGCGGGATTGCTGGAGAGAGTCTACTCCGCCCGGGCGGATCAGGAAAATGCCGCAGCAGAGATGGAAGGGCTTTCGCAGGATTGATCTAAAAGTTAATCCGTAAGAAGAATTGATCCATACAAGGATGAAGACCGATTTTCTCGCCAGATACAGCCTCGACCTCATATTCCCGGTAGCACTGGTTCTACTGGCTGAGATATTCATCTTCATCGGAGATCCGGGCGCTGCGATGCCAATTCACGCTCTGAACCTGATAATCCTCATACTCTCATTCATATATGCAGACAACAGGATTTACCCGGCCCTGATGCTCCTGCCACTCTTCCGGCTCCTGAATGTGGCCATGCCGGTGTTCTTCAGTTTGACGCTGTACTCGTACGCCATGGTCTATGCCCCCATGTTCATTCCCATATACCTCATACTCAAGGAGGGCTTTATAGGAAGGGAACAGGCCGGACTAACCCTCGAAAAATTCTGGTTCTATTTGCCCCTGGCCATATCCGTGGGCTTGGCACTGGGCTGGGGGGAGTACAATGTGATCCATCCCCAAATCCTGACGCCGGGGGCAAACATCAAAGACGTCCTCATTCTAATTGTGACCATGATATTCTTCGTAGGGGTTGTGGAGGAGTTCATCTTCAGATCCTCCCTGCAGAGCATGATGGAGGCAAGGCTTGGCCCCAGGGCGGGGCTTGTCACCGCCAGCATCATATTCGGATTCATGCACAGCGGCTATCACCTGCCCCTGGAGCTGCTCTATGTCACATTCGCCGGGGCCGTCTTCGGACTGCTGTTCTGGCTCACAAAAAGCCTGCCCATCATCTCCCTCGCGCACGGAGTGACCAACATATCCCTATTTTTGATAACTCCTCTCGACCCCGGACTACTGGTCTATTTGATCGCAGCGCCGGCCCTCCTCTATATCTTCTATGCCCATATTTTAAAGAGAAAGAACAGACAGGCGACATGAGAGAGAACGGAAGAGGTGAAGGGCAGAGAACCTGAGCAGGAAAATGCTGAAAGAAAAAACAGTTGCTGAGGGATTATCGATGCCCGGCAGATAGATCGAGCATCTAAGTGCCGAGGACCTCTATCACCTTGTAGCTCACGATCAGGAAGAAAGTGAGTACCATTGGCACTATGGCAACATTCAGCATAGTAGAGAGGCGCTTGTTCCAGCAGGATGAGGCAGATAGAATCTCCGAGGCGCTGAGCAGGGCAATGAGGCAGACCACAGTCACAATGCTGATATCCGAGACTCCGATTGTGGCAAATGTGCTGACAACGGATGTCGTGCTTGCAGCGCTCATGGTGCTTGTAGCACTGCTCGTCGCGCTCATGGTGCTGCTAACTGTGCTCATCATGGATGATAGCATATTATCCCTCAGTATTTGAATTCAGATTCGCTTCATAATCTCCTTCTCACATGGTATAAATAGATTTCCCAGAGCGGCCTGAGATCATATTTTAGAAAATGATACTGTGAGTTCCAGCCCAGCCTCAATTGGCATTTATTTCTTTCCCGGGCTCCATCAGGGCAGCTATATACGGTAGAAATTTTTAGCATATATAGAGCAAAGATACTTATTTTAAATCCGTATTTATAATTCTTATTTACGTTCCGAAAACTCCTTAAATACTAAAGGATAAGTCTCATAAATCCTTGAAAAAGGTATGGGATCAGTCTTATGTTTCATGGAGGGAGATATTTGAGCCAGTGGAATAAATGTCTTGCGTCTGCAATTTTGCTCTCAATGGTCCTCATAGGCCTGTCCTGCGGCCAGACAGATACGACCTTTGATATGAGATATATCTATCATATGGATCAAAATGTGGATGGAAATGGATTTTTCAGTACATATCAGAGCACGGACGTCACAAATCTAAGCCTGAGCAACACTGCTCACGGCAGCGGCAGCCTTGCTACAGATTCAAAGCTGAACACCCGGAACGGGGCCAAATATGATGAGAAAAAAGACGAATACAGCAAAACAAGCGACAGAGGCATCGTCTTCCTGGAGGGCGTGGATTATTCCTATGCGCCGTCCAGCATGCAACTTGGCAAGTACTCCCTTCCCATCACATTCCACTCCAGGGGCTCAGAGCAGACCGCCCTTTTCAACCATATCTCAGCCGTCTCAATGAATGCCGAATTTAGAGATGCAACCACTCTCAGCAAGAACCTCTCTGCGGAATTATACTGGAAGCTCACCAGTTCGTCCGACATCTTCGAATCCAAAATAGATAGCGACTCCAGGACCAATTTGAACTTTGAGGCTGCCTTCACGGGACTGGGCCACGTCGGCGTGCTGGATAAAGTCCGGAAGAATGGCAGCGAGGCCGTACTCATAGATGAGGACTACCGGGGAACATACTACATAACCAAGAACATCTCCCACGAATATAAGTACAAGCTCAATCATCAGGCCGACGACTGGCTGCCATGCTGCTCAAATGGATTCGCGGATATGAACAGCCTGGACAAGAAGCCGTTCAAATCGGCAACAGGCATATTCGACTGCACCTGTTTTGACACCCCGGCGAAGGCCGAGTTTCCCAGGAAGGAGTAGACGGGCCGGCGCCCCCCTCCTCTATTTAACAGAATCTTTATATTCAATGCGGTCCAATAAAGGCAGGGGTTGCATTGAAGTGGAGATGCGATTTGATAACTTCATAGTGAAGGCTTTTCTTGCGACAGGCCTCCTTTCGCTGGTGATGATGATCCTTGCCATGGGGCTGATCCAGCTCTTTCGCTACGGACCGTCTCTTCCCTTCTCCATCATATTAACCATCTCCGCCATAGCCTTCGTCCTCTCAGCCTCATTCTTCGAGCGCTATGAGGTGGGCTCTATCCTCTGGTCAATGCTGGTCTCTCTCATCGCCACACTGATGCTCACCCTCATCTCGGGCGGAATAATCTACGGCATGAAGGCGCACAGATACTCTGCAGAGGAGGTACTGTCCGGCCTGGCTGTATGCATGATCGTCTCCATGATACTGCTCAGCTTTCTCAAGCGCAGCCTGGGAGAGATCGAATACTAATAATACGAGCAGCAAGAGAGAGATGCCTGACATGCAAACCCCCATGGTGGACTCCTTTGGCCGCAAGGTGACCGGCCTGCGCATTGCAATCACTCCCCGCTGCAACCTCTCCTGCATCTACTGCCATCACGAGGGAGAGATCTGCCCGGATAGGGAGATCTCGGATGAGATGGTTGTGGGTGTTGCCCGGGCCGGCGCGCGGCTGGGGGTGCGCTCTCTGAAGTTCACGGGCGGCGAGCCTCTGCTGCGCAGAAGCCTGCCCTCTTTGCTGGGGCAGATGCCGGAGGAGATGGATATCTCACTGACCACAAATGGCATCCTTCTGGCAGATCAGGCCCAGGCCCTCTCAGCCGCAGGCTTGGACCGGGTCAATGTGAGCCTGGACTCACTGCAGCCGGGCACATACCGGGCCATAACCGGAGCAGGAGAGGGAGGCCTCGAGAGGGTTGTAAAGGGAATTGATGCCGCCATGGATGCAGGTCTTGCCCCAATCAAGATGAATGTCGTTGTGCTCAAAGACAACCAGGGCGAGATATCCGACCTCATCGAATTCTCCAGGCAAAAGGGGCTGATCCTGCAGCTCATAGAGCTGCTCGACCTGCGCGGTCTGGGCATATCAGGGGACATCGATGCGGTAGAGCGCCGGCTGGCCGCCCGGGCGGACCGCGTTCGCGTGAGAGAGATGCACCGCCGCAAGAAGTACTTCCTGGACGGGGCGGAGGTGGAGGTGGTGCGGCCCATGGACAACACAGAGTTTTGCGCCAACTGCACCCGCCTGCGCGTGACATCGGACGGGAGGATCAAGCCCTGCCTGCTGAGAAGCGATAATCTGATTGATATCGACACCTGCGACAGCCGGAAGATCGAGGAGCTGCTGCAGCAGGCCAACAGCCTGAGAAGGCCGTATTTCAGCAATAACGGCGGTGACGGGTGCGGAGCCGTGTGAAAATTATCTTGACTTGTTCATATTTAGATTCTTTTCGCAGTCAAATTGCGGCGGCGCACCCCGCAGCAGAGCTGCGGGGTATTCAAAACAAATAACTCGGCGGACTATAACATCAGTGCAAACGTTACAGCATTGCTGCCACCGGGAATGAGGTTCATCAACTCCACCACAAAGCCCTTGCAAACAGATTCCGGCAACACGAGCCTGCTGGGCGAAGGCGGTGCGAGCGGTGCAGGCACAGACAGCGGCGCAAGCCAGGGAAGCGAGATCAAGTGGAGCATCAAGAAGATTGATGCCGGAAAGAAGAAGAGCATCAGCTTCCTGGCAGAGGCGGAAAGGGATGGCCTGTTCAACACCAGGGTACAGGTCAGAGGCAGCTCCACACAGAGCAGCGATCAGCTTTATGCAGACTCGAATGCTATTATCATTATTGGCAAATCCATCTTTGAATCGAAGATAGATTACGGTCCGGAATGCCTCTCCTGTGATGAGGATGGCCTGACGGCAGGTCTGCAGACGGCGCAGGCCGGCATCCCCAAAGAGTTGAGATGCTGCGCCTAACGGAAAGCTCTAATCCCCCTCAACCCGCCTCCGCCTCTCCGCCGCCTCCCGCGCTGCATCCTCCCTGCCCAGCACCACGGCCACAGCCTCGATGGCCTCCAGGTAGCGCACCATCTGGTCGAGCCAGTTTATGAGGTCTCCCTGGTAGGCATACATACCGTAGCGATCTGAGAAGTACTGTATTATCTCGTCCGGGCTTTTTCCCTCCTCCCGCAGCTCCAGTATGCGAAGCGATATGCCCTTTTGCACGCAGCCGCAGTAGGGGGAGTCGTCGCAGGTGCAACGCAGGAAGTCGCGGGCAAAGTCCAGGCAGTACCTCTGCAGCTTTCCCTCCAGCTCCCTCATGTCGGCGCTGGAGAGCAGGTCCAAAAAGGAGCCGTGCAGGGCCCTCTGGGAGATCTGCATATGCAATTTGGTGGAGATGCGATCTGCGAACTTGAGGTAGAGGTCCTCAAAGCCCTCCAGCTCCACCGCCACCTCCTCAGGGGCTCTCCCCCTGCCCAGCAGACGGGTGATCGTGGCCACCTGCTCCGGGCCGAGGAAGTGCGCCGCTGCCGCTTCGCCGAGGCGGGTGGCAGAGGCCCCCCTGACCAGCCCCTCCCTCTCCAGGGCGGAAAGAGAGCTATCCAGGTCATCCAGGCCCACAGTCAGTGAATGAAGCCTTGAGAGCTCCGCTCTGGAGCGGGCGGCTACGACATTGGCCAGCACCTCTTCATGCTGCTGAGCCTCCTCAAACTGCGGCGCCACATCCTCCATCCGGCCGTGCAGCAGCGCCAGGGCCACCTCGTCCTCAGACTCGCCACGTCCTGAGGAGAAGCGCCGGCCTGGCTCTGCCAGAATGTAGACCAGACCCCTGTCGTGATAGCCCGGCCGGCCGGCCCGTCCCAGCATCTGATTGAACTCATGCACATTCAGCCACTCGATGCCCATGGCCAGGGACTCGAAGATCACATGCGATGCTGGAAAGTCCACGCCGGCGGCGAGAGCTGCAGTGGTGACAACTGTATGAACCTTCCCCTGGCCGAACAGCATCTCGATCTTCTTTCTCTGCTCGTACTGCAGGCCGGCGTGGTAGGCAGCGGCGCCGGGTATGGCATCGGCCAGAGCATAGCAGTTCTTTCGGGAGTTGGTGAATATGATGGTCTGGCCCCGGTATCCGGTGGACGATGTCATGGCCTGGGCCTGCCTGGACAGATGCCGGAGGAGCTTTCTCTTCTGCTGCCCGGAGGAGAAGATGAGATGCCGCTCGATGGGCACCGGCCGCACCTCGTATTCCACCAGCTCCGCTCCAAGACGGCTGGCCAGGGCGGAGGGATTGCCCACAGTCGCAGAGAGAAATATAAACTGGGCCCGGGGCGCAGCGTTTTTGAGCCGCGCTATCATGCCAGCCAGCCGGTGCCCACGCTCCGCATCCTCAAGCATATGCACCTCGTCGATGACCACAGTTCCAACCCGGCCCAGGCTCTTCTTTGTGCGGATCACCTGGTCCACCCCCTCGTATGTGCCTGCTATGATGTCTGCGTCAAGGCTCTGGGGGATCCTCCTGCCCTTTCCCATGCGGATGCGGCTGACTCCGACGCGGATGGATGTGCGAAAGCCCAGGGCATTGTAGGCGGATAGCTGATCGAACTTCTGGTTGGCCAGGGCCACGAGGGGGACGAGGAAGAGCAGCTTTCCCCTGCCCTCCAGAAGGTTCTTGATCCCGGCCATCTCCCCAATCAGGCTCTTTCCGGTGGCCGTGGCTGAGACGACCAGCTGGTCTCTGCCCTCCAGCAGGCCAGCCTTGACGGACCTGGACTGAACTGGCAGTAGCCGGGTGAGCCTCGTGGAGAGCACCCTCTTGAGGGGCTCCGGCAGGGCGACGTCTTCCAGGGATAGAGTCGGCTCCTCACGGCTGGCAGGGATGGTGTCAAAGCGTGTCAGCTCCGGCTCCAGCCTCTGCAGGGAGAGCAGCCCCACCACGTCGTCCAGATTCCGTCTCTGCTTCAAAATCCTGGCCAGATGGGCCTTTGCCCCCCTCCCCAGCCCGTGAAAGTCTGCCTCGCGGAGCAGCTCCGCAGCAGCGCAGTTCTCACAGATATGCCGGCCCTTGTAGACTATGGCACTCTCGTCCACGTATGTGACCCGGCTCTCTCCCAAACAGTGGTGGCAGACATTCACAAATCGATATCCCAGCTGGTAGGAGTCTAGAAGCTCCAAAAACTTCTTCTCCATGACGGGCTCGCCCCGGGCCAGGTAAATGGCTCCGGCACGCCTTAGCATGCGCATCGCATCCTCTGGCGGGAGAAACCTCTCCGCTTCCGACTCCTTCTTGACCAGGAACTTGAAGACCCGCGGCCCCTGTGGCATGTCCCTGAGCCGCAGATAGCCCGCAAAGAGGGTTTTGCTGCCGCTCTGGGGCAAGAGCATTATGCGGGACCTGTCCGCCTGGGCCAGAACCTGAAAGGACATTTATCTCTTAATTCACCCATTCGCCAGATCGATAAGCTCGTACTTGAGGCCCTCCGACTCCAGCCGGGTGAGAAGGCCCGGAATCTGCTCGTCCACGCTCACAATGACTGAGCTGATGCCGTGATAGGCAGCCTCAACAGAGAACTCCTTGGCCCCGAAGATCACATCCGGCTCACGTCCTGCCTTCCGCAGGGCTACCAGCGCCTCAATTCCCAGGCATCCCACCATCCTCTCACCCGAACCCGGCTGATCGAAGAGAATACTCTTCAAAAGCCCGATATCGACATTGCGGGACCCGCCGTTCTGAATCCGCGGCACCTTGCAGATGTGAATTCTTCCCTCATCGAGCCCGATCAGACCGCGCAGGTCTGAGACACCCACATCCTCCCCGGCAAGAGCATCGGCGATGACCACGCCGCTGGCATCCAGCCCTTCCCTCCTTCCCGCGTAAAGGAGCCCTGCCCTCATCTCAAGGGACACCCGCTCGCCCTCCGCCAGGTCGGCTTCCGCTATGGCAGTCCAGACGGATACGTGGCTGATGATCTCCTCCATCACCACCCGCGCATATCGCTTCAGCTCTGCGGCGCTCTCCAGCAGCCACTCCACCCCCTCCTTGGTGATGCTGTAGCGCATCCGCCCGTCAGTTGTGGCCAGGCCGTCCGCCACCAGTTCCTTGATATACTCTGATATGGCCTGGGGAGTGACACCCAGCCTCTCTGCCACCTCCTTCTGCCGGAGATTGGGCTGGTGTGCGGCGATCTCAACCAGAATCTGAAAACGAGAGCTTTCTCGTTTGCTCTGCAGGACGTTGACCATTAAAAGTCCTCAACATAGGGCTCGATGCGCTGGCCCCTCACTGCCAGGCCGTCCGCCCTCTTGGCCACACCGCGAATGAATATCTGGGAGAGGCCCGTCTCACGGGAGAGATTGGAGAGGCTGTTGTTTCCGTCGTTTACCATCTTCACCAGTCTCTCTGTCACAGATCGCAGCTCCTCATCGGACATGAATGTGAGGCTGATCAGCTCGCTCAAATCCTCCATGGTGGCCCCGAAGCTGGCCTGCACCCTTGAGTAGGTGGAATGGTACTCCTTTTCCGGGCTGGCCCCGGGCTCTGGAACCCTCCACTTTGTCTCGACGAGGCCGCTCTTCCTGAGTATGGCCACGCTCCTGTGGACGCTGGCCTCATCTCCGATAAGCTCTGCCAGCTCCCTCTCCGTGCGCCACTCCCGGCTCAGCTCATCGAAGACCCTCTTGTGCAGATCTGAGCCGAATGCCTGCAACAATGGGACCAGATCCGATGGATCATTGATGATCCGCGTTCTCTTTCCCGTCACAAAGAACCTCGCTTCGGTATTATCTGTTTGATTTGATAAAGCTTTTGAAGTAAATAGATTAAACCAGCCTTACCGTCTCCAGGTTCATCGGGGCCATGGTCGGAATTCTGTATCTTTTGTAGATGGAGCTGGCCAGGTCCAGGCAGTTGCCCTCATCGCCGTGATTGGTTAAAACCCTGCCTGGCTTGGGATAGATGCGCCTTAAGTATTCCATGAGCTGCTGGCGGTCGGAGTGGCCGGAGAAGCCGTCCACTGTGATCACTTCCAGGTTTATCTTGACCGTCTGGGTCTTTCCCTCTACGGAGAGGGGCAGTTCCTTCCATCCCTTCTGGATGCGCCGGCCAAGCGTCCCTTCTGCCTGATAACCCACAATGACCAGGGTGTTCCTGTCATCCGGCCCCAGCCGCTTGAGGTACTCCAGAACCGGCCCGCCGTTGAGCATGCCGCTGGTGGCCAGTATCACACAGGGAGGACCTTCGATTATCTCCGTCCTCTGCTTGGGGCTCTCCACCTGCACAAAGCACTTGGCCAGGAAGGGGTTGATGCCCTTGTGGAATATGAGGTCTCGCAGGTCGTTGTTCAGGTATTCGGGATATGTGGTGTGAATGGCCGTCGCCTCGTAGATCATCCCGTCCAGGCAGACCGGGACCTCGTCTATCACCTTCTTTCGAATGGCCTCCTCCAGGACTACCATAACCTCCTGGCTGCGCCCCACAGAGAAGGCCGGGATGACGACCTTTCCGCCCCGGCTGATGGTCTCCTTGACAACCTTGACCAGGTTGACCTCCGCCTCCTTGCGTGAGGGCTGTATGCTATTTGACCCGCCGTAGGTGGCCTCGGTGACCAGTGTCTCCAGGCGGGGGAAGGTGCAGACTGCCGGATCAAAAAGCCTGGTCCTCTCGAACTTGTAGTCACCTGTAAAGGCCACATTATACAGTCCGTCTCCGATATGAAAGTGGGCGATGGAGGAGCCCAGGATATGGCCGGCGTTATGCATGGTGAGTTTGGTATCTGGGGCGATGTCTGTCACATCTCCGTAATTGAGGGTGATGGTGTGCTTGAGGGCCTCGCGAATCATAGAGGAGTCGTAAGGCAGCCTTTTTCCCTCGCGGCCTGCCACCTCGATATAGTCCAGCTGAAGAAGCACGAATAGATCGCGGGTGGGCGGAGTGCAGTATATGGGCCCGTCGTAGCCGTACTTGTAGAGCATGGGAACCAGGCCGGCGTGGTCCAGGTGGGCGTGGGTGAGGACCACGGCATCGATCTGGCTTAAGGGATAAACCTCAGGGACATAGAGATAGGGAGTCGCTGAATCGTCAGACCCCACGTTTATGCCGCAGTCGATGATGATTCGCGACTCGGGGGTGGAGAGGAGCATGCAGCTTCGGCCTACCTCACGGCAGCCTCCCAGTGTGGATATCCTGACCCACTGGTCCTTAGAGGCTATGTCCCTGTGGATCTTCCGGCCTACAGTGCGCAGTATATTCTTTCTCTCATTCTGCACGCTTCTCAGGTAGTCTTTGATATTTGCAATGGTGGTGGAGCGCACGGGAGGGGTCCGCACCACCTTGGGAGTCCAGCCGATGAGCTTGGTGATCTCGCGAAGAGTTGCCCCGTGCCGGCCTATGACCAGCCCGGGCTTCTCAGCCTCGATCTGCACCTCGCCCGTTTCGCCGTCGAAGTAGTAGTTGGTGAGGACGGCCTCTTTGGGCACCACCTCGGCAATTTTGCCGATGGCCACCTCAGGATCGACCAGAACCTTGAGGTCCGGGCGCACCACAACCCGTTTTCGCAGCTCCTTGGCCAGGTTTCTTATGATCTCTCCGTCGTCGGCCAGCTTCCTCGGCTCATCGGTGTAGATCACCAGCTCCGGCCCCTCGAACTCCAGCCCCGTGACGCTTATGTCCGGCGGCAACTTGCTCTGCACCTTGCGTTTGAGCTCAAAAAGTACTTCCTCTACAGACAATAGAACACATCCAAAAAAGATTTAAAGTCGCTTCATGATCTCCGAATACTCCGGCTCGCCTACCTCCTCGTATTTGTCCCTGATTCTGACGAGCTCGATCCTGTCGCCAGAAGCCGAGTCCCGCTTCATGGCATTGTGAATTGCCCTGGCTGCCAGCTCCGTCCCCTCCTCCAGGCTGATGCCCTCTCTGTACTGGGACTCCAGGACGCCATAGGCTATGGGCGATCCAGATCCGGTGGAGACTATCCTGCGCTCCTCGATCTGCCCGCCCAGGGCATCGAGGGAGTAGATCCTGGGGCCGTATCTGTCCATGCCCCCCATGATGAGCTGGACCATGAACGGATAGTAACGGCGGGAGGACAGGATATTGGCCAGCATGGATGTGATGGCCTTGACAGTCATACCCTCGCCCCTCTGCATCTTGTAGAGCCTTGCCTCCACCTGGACCATGCGGACCAGAGATTGAGCATCTCCCACAGATCCTGCGGTGGTCAGGCCGATCAGGTCATCTACCTGATAGATCTTCCTGGCGGTGCTGCTGGCTATGAAGTTGCCCATGGTAGCACGGCTCTCCGATGCAAGGACCACACCTTCATCGCAGAGTACACCTACCGTAGTTGTACCTTTGAACACCTCGACCATCTAACTACCTCAACTAAAATCAGAAAACGGACATGGCTCACTTTACTTTTGCCATATAAATACTTTCCGCCGCAAATGGATGGTCCAGGCGGTTTGCGGGCAACTCCTGAAATATGAGGATGGCATTTGATCTGATGTGCTCGACGCGGCTGCCCTCCTGCAGAGATACTACATAGACCCCATAATCCACGACACATCCTACAATCCCGTGGATACCGTCACCTGGGCAGCCCTCCTTTGCCTGTCCCTACTGGCGCTGATGTGGCTTCTGCCCCGGTGGGGAGTCGTCATGGACGGCAGGCTGGTTCTGGCCAGCCTTCCCTACATCCTGGCAGGCTCCAGCCTGCGGGTGATCGAGGACGCGGAGATGGTGGCCGCGCCATGGCGGTACCTGCTCATCACCCCCATCATCTTCTTCCTGGTCTTCCTTGTGACGGCCGCCTGTCTGCTCGCCACTCGCAGGATCTGGGGCGAAGGATACCACACCCCCTATGCCACCCTGGGCGGCATCTGGGTGGCCGGCAATCTGGCGGTGCTCGCTGCCATGGAGCCTGTGAACGGCTGGGTCATACCCGCCGTCTTCCTGCTGGGCTCAGCCCTGGCTGCGGCCTTCTGGCTGCTGCGAAGCCGCCTGTCCGCCCTTCATTTTCTGCGGGACCCGTTCAATATGATTGTCATCTACGCCCATCTGCTTGACGCCAGCTCAACCTACTTCGGAGTGGACTGGTTCGGCTACTACGAAAAGCATGTGGTCCCAACGGCCCTTATCAACCTCTCCGGCACTGCGGCAGTCATGTTTCCCCTGAAGATGATAGTGCTCCTGCCCGCCCTATATCTGATCGACAGAGAGATGGAGAGCTCTCCGGCAAAAAGCCTGATCACGCTCACCCTCCTCACCCTGGGACTCGCGCCGGCGGTGCGAAATACGCTGCGACTGGCGCTGGGCATTTAAGGAGACAGCATCCTGCTGTGCGCCTCTCTAAACGCCCGGTCCCTCATCTGGCAGGAGCACCTGCAGTGAAACCACGGATAGGCGGTCATCTTCTCCCAGATCTTCCTCAGGCTCTCATCCTGGATGTTTCCGAAGGAGATGGGCATGTAGGCGCATGGCAGGGCCTGCCCGGCTCCGTCCACGTGAATCCACCTTCTGCCTGCAAAGCAGCCGAACATCTCCTGCCCCAGCAGGTATGGCAGAGCCGTGACCCTCGGCCCGTCCGAGCGGTTCTTCGCCCTGTGAAATCTCTCCAGCCTGGCCACGTCCCCGTCGGTTAGCACTTCGTCCTCGTGAGAGGCCCAGCGGCCAACGGCCACGATCTCGTAGAGGGACAGCTCGTGAGCGCCGAGCCGCACAGCGAGGGAGAAAGCCTCCTCCAGCTGGTCGATGTTGTGGGGGGAGGTGACCATGAACAGGTCCACAAGCAGGCCGGCATCGAGAGCATTCTTCACACCGGTGAGGGCATCGCGGAAGGCCCCCTCCCGGCCCCGCACCCGGTCGTGCTCCTTTTCGTCGGGGCTGTCTATGCTGATGCGCACCGCGTAAAGTCCGGCCTGCTTGAGCCGTCTTGCCATATCTGTGGTGAGGTGATAGCCGCTGGTAAAGGATGTGGCAATGGCCCGGGCATCCACTGAAGCAACCAGCTCTGGCAGGTCCCGCCTCAGCATGGGCTCGCCTCCGTCGAATGTGATCAGGTAGGAGCCCAGGTCCATGGCCTGGGAGAGTGTGCTCTTCACGAGACCGCCCTCTAAAATCTCCCCCTGCCGGGAAGGGGCACTGCAGTGGATGCAGTTGTTTGGGCAGGCCCTCATGACGGCTATGGAGAACTGATCGGGCACCGGCCTGCGGGTCAGAGCCCCTATCTGGGCGGAGAGCATGCGGTCGAACGCAAGGCTCGGCGCAGGCGGAATCCATGTGGAGAATATGAACTGGCCCGGGCCGGGGAAGATGGGCTTTTCATATGCGAAGATCTTATTGATCCTGCCCATGACCGGCCCCGCCAGTGGCGCCAGGGGCCCACGGCCTTTCAGGCGGATGCCGGTTCCGTCCTCGCCCGGGTATGCATCGATCTTCAGCAGAGGCTTTTTTGCAATTTGCATCTCATAAGCCCCCGGCGGGTCATCTCTTCCACTATGGCCGCCAGCCGGAGCTTCATATCCTCCCGGCCTGCGGCCCTGCTGAGAGCTGCCCTGGCGGCGGCGCTGTGATCCTCGATGGTCTCAATGCACCTGTTGCAAGGCGCATCTGCAGCCGGCAGACTGCTATAGATCCTGGGGAGGGTGACGGATGTCTTCTGAGATGATTTGCCCTGGTCCAGCCCCAAAAACTCCTCCAGGTCATCCAGAACCTGGTAGCCCAGCCCCAGATGCCGGCCGTAGCTCTCAAAGCAGGCCACGTCCCGGCTGCTCCCCCCTGCGATGAGCACTCCCATCCTGGCTGATGCCGAGAAAAGGGCGGCGGTCTTCTTGGATATGCACTGGTAATAATCGTCAGGGCTGCTGGCAGCCGACATATCTAGAAGCTCCCCCTCAGCCATGTCCATACAGGCCCGGGAGAAAGCCCTGATCACCGGCTGGCTGTAGCCGGATACCATGTCGATAGATCGCGATATAAGCCAGTCGCCAGCGAGCAGCGCCACCTCAGGCCCGTAGCGCTCAAAGACGCTCTGTGCGCCCCGCCTCTCTACCCCCAGGTCGAGTATGTCGTCATGCACCAGGGAGGCGGCATGAACCAGCTCAACGGCTACGGCAGCGTCCATGGCCCGGCTGGCGGCCGCACCGAAGGCCTGAGCGGAGAAGAGCAGTATGAGGGGCCTGACCCTCTTTCCCGGAGAGGAGAGCGCATAGCCGATTATCTCCCCCATGGAAGAGTCGGGCAGAGTCCCTGCAAGGGCCGCAAGCTGATCATTGATAAGATGGTATTCGTTCCAGCCGGAGAACATCGAGTGAGGTACTGCAGGCGTATCTATTTAGCTTTTGCTGAGAGGACTCCACATGAGAGGACTCTACACGATAGTAGCGGCAGTGTACCTGGTGACGTGAGGCTGATGCTGCACGAGAAATTCGGCCATGCAAATTCACTCCATAGCCAAAGCTTATCTTCCTCAGAACGCAGCAATTTCTGTCCATGCCCACCTCCTCTCCAGCCTACGACCGCGACGAGGTCTATCCTCCCGCCGAGGATACATTTCTCCTCCTGGCCGCCGCACGGGCCGCGGCCAGACCGGCGGACAGCGTCCTGGAGATCGGCTGCGGCAGCGGGTTCGTGAGTCAGGAGCTGGCCGGCAGCGTCCGGAGGGTC
The DNA here is from genome assembly GCA_018052825.1 of Methanothrix sp. Taxonomy (GTDB): domain Archaea; phylum Halobacteriota; class Methanosarcinia; order Methanotrichales; family Methanotrichaceae; genus Methanothrix. The sequence goes on along the minus strand of JAGPMN010000008.1, from coordinate 14,663 downwards.
ATAGCTACGGATATCAATCCCCATGCAGTACATGCGGCGAAGGCGGCTGGAGTCGAGGTCGTTCGTGCAGATCTCCTCTCAGGCATTAAAGGCCGCTTTGATCTGGTGCTCTTCAATGCCCCCTATCTTCCCACGAAGCCGGAGGAGCGGACGGGCCGGTGGATAGACCGGGCACTGGACGGCGGGGCTAGCGGCCGGGAGACGGTAGATAGATTTATACGGGACCTGCCGGCGCACCTTCTGCCCGGAGGGCGGGCGCTGCTGGCCGTATCCAGCCTGACAGGTCTATCCGAAGTGCTGGAGACGGCGGCAGCCGCAGGCCTCAACGCCCGGATCGTGGCAAGCGAGAGTCTCTTCTTCGAGCAAATCCACATTCTGTGCCTGGCCGTCGCGCAGGATTGATATAAAAAAATATATTCAAAATGCTCCAGCTGGCAAAGCCAGTTGCCTATTCCTCTTCTCATTTTTTGCAGACTTGAAGAAGACGCCTGTATTGTCTGACTCAAGCAATTTTGCCTCTCATACAATAGACTTATATGCCTACAGATCAATGCAAGATTGTTAAAACTGTCAGTGCTTCTTTCTGACGGTGTGGGTATCGATGAAGCTAAGAGTTGTCAGCTCCAGGAAAGAGATTGGAGACTTGAACCGAAACGAACAGATAGTGCACCTGGCCTTCCGGGCGGCGAACACCGATGTATTCAGGCTGATGCAGAGCTGCCCCGGCATCAGAATGGTACAGGTGCCCGCCTCCTACAGGAGGACGATCTCCAGGGCCAGCGAGATGTTCTTGGCCATTCAGGGCGTGCAACTCCTGGAAGGCGACGTCTGGGGCCACAGAAAGGACGTAGATGAATACTACAATATAGATGATGTCGTCTTCAAGAGGATCGACCGGCTTGCCGCCAGCGGTGCCGGTAGGGGCGATATCGCCAGAGCCGTGTCCCGCGAGACCGGGCTCTCACGGGAGCTGGTGGAGTATATCATAAAGCAGAGGCTATGAATTCTATTTTTATGGGGCCTGCAGCATGCCGATCAGCTCTTCCAGCACGGCATCCACGCCCTCTCCGCTTTCTGTGGACATCTTCAGCCTGAAATCCTTACCTCTTTCCTCTGCGTCCATGTCTGATTTATTGGCCACAACCAGCATGGGAAGCTTTATCCACTCCTTAAGGTCAGCCGCCAGGGAGAGCTGGGAGGCCAGGGGAAAGCCGCAGTGCTCGCTTGGGTCCACGATATAGAGCACCACCCCCTGCAGGTGGCTGAGGGCGGCAACCGTCTGCCTCTCGACCTCATTTCTCTCCTGCATCGGCCTGTCCAGGAGGCCCGGCGTGTCCACCACCTGATACCTCATCTCCCCCCGGGAGAAATGGCCTACGAAGATTCCCCGCGTGGTAAAGGGATAGCTGGCGATCTTCGGCCTGGCTCCTGTCACCCGGACGATGAAGCTGGACTTGCCCACATTGGGATAGCCGGCGATGAGAATGGTGGGCAGGCTTGCATCCACTGTGGGAATGTGGCGCAGCAGGTTTCTGGCCTCGTTGAGGAAGAGCAGGTCCTTCTCAATGGACCCGATCACAGAGGAGAAGCGGCCGAAGGCGGACCTCCGGGCGGCAGAGCTGTCCTGGCCACGGGAGCGCTTGAACTCCTTTGTGATCAAACGTATCTGCTTTGAGGCCCAGCCCAGGCGGGAGAGGCTGATTCTCAGGCGGTCCTCGCCCACCATGACATCTGCCATCTCCCTGTAGAATGGTGGAAGACGCTCGAAGGAGGGAAACTTGCGCACCAGGTTGGAGAGATTATCGGAGAGGATATTTCCGGCGTTCTGTACCATGGACTCATTATCATCGGCCCGGGATGCTCTGCGGAAGGCCTTATCCAAAAGCTCCTGGGAGGTTGGGACGGTGGGAAGCTGCTCGAACATCGGCTCTATATTTGCCTGCCCGGGATGATAAGCCTTTACAAAGGCAGTCATACATAAATGGTTTTCGGAAGGCTTAAATAGTAGTTCTGCATCTATATAGATGAGGTGGCCTCTTGAAGAGATTAGGCACCGCTCTTCATGTAGTACAAAATAAATTAATTGTCCAAAGCGAGCAGATTGCAGAGATCCCCAGGGTGGGTTCCTGGGCAGTTGATAAAAAGAGGACGCGTGTGGGAAGGGTTTTCGATATATTCGGGCCGGTCAGCCATCCATACATCATCGTTCGACCAAATAGAGGAGCAGATGCCGCTGCCTACGTCGGATGGAAGCTTTACACCGACGAGGCGTCGGGGAGAGATGGAAAGTGGAAGAGATAGAGAAGCTTAGAGAGATAGAGAGGGTAGAGCCGGAGAAGCTGAAGGAGAGGACCCGGCTCAAACACGAGAAGGAGAAGGTAGACGAGTTTGAGAAGTTCACTGTGGAGTGCCCGGAGTGCGGAAGCCACACCCTCGTGCGCGACTATGAGCGTGCGGAGCTGGTCTGCTCCGACTGCGGCCTCGTGATAGATGAGAACTTCATAGACCAGGGACCGGAATGGAGGGCCTTCGACCACGACCAGCGCATGAAGAGGTCGAGGGTGGGCGCTCCAATGACATACACCATCCACGACAAGGGCCTCTCCACCATGATCGACTGGCGAAACCGGGACTCCTACGGCAAGACGATATCCTCCAAGAACCGGGCGCAACTGTACCGGCTGAGAAAGTGGCAGAGGCGCATCAGGGTCAGCAATGCCACTGAGAGAAACCTGGCCTTTGCGCTCTCTGAGCTGGACCGCATGGCTTCGGCCCTAGGCCTCTCTCGAAATGTGCGTGAGACCGCAGCAGTGGTCTACAGAAAGGCCGTGGACAAAAACCTCATTCGCGGTCGGAGCATTGAGGGCGTGGCAGCCGCAGCTCTCTATGCAGCCTGCCGCCAGTGCAATGTGCCCCGCACTCTGGATGAGATCGCAGAGGTGTCCAGGGTCTCCAGAAAAGAGATCGGCAGAACGTATCGCTTTGTATCCCGCGAGCTGGCGCTGAAGCTGATGCCGACAAGCCCAATCGACTATATCCCCCGCTTCTGCTCCGGCCTGAATTTGAAGGGCGAGGTGCAGGCCAAGGGAATTGAGATCCTGCGCCAGGCAGCGGAAAAGGAGCTTACCAGCGGGCGCGGGCCCACGGGCGTAGCTGCAGCCGCCATCTACATTGCCTCCATACTCTGCGGTGACAGAAGGACGCAGAGGGAGGTGGCCGACGTGGCGGGAGTAACCGAGGTCACCATCAGAAACCGCTACAAGGAACTGGCAGAGGAGCTTGACATTGAGATAATCCTCTAAAGGATTGTCTATCCGCCAGCTTCCAGCCTTCCATTTTTTTCTATGCAGTATCGCTTTTGGGAGGTGGACCTGCTGAGAGGCACAGCAGTCGTCTCTATGGTCCTCTACCATCTGGCATTTGACCTCAACTACTTTCAAATCTACCGGATAGATGTCGCCTCAGGACCTGCCCTCGCAGCCGCCCGCATCACTCTATCGCTCTTCCTGCTCCTGGCCGGCCTATCCCTCACACTCAGCCGCAGCCGGTCCAGGCTTTCCGGGCAGAAGTCCGGCTACCTCTTACATCTCGCGGAAAGGGCTCTTTTCATATTGCTCCTGGCCATGGGTATCTCCGTTGTCACATATCACTTTCTGGGAGAGTGCTTCATAGCCTTCGGGGCTCTGCACCTCATAGCCATCTCTCTGCTTTTCGCCTATCCCTTTCTGGGCATGGGCAGGAACAACTTCATATTTGGCATGCTGATAATAGTGGCCGGACTGTATTTGCCCGCTCTTTCCGTCGGCCATCCGTGGCTGCTCTGGCTTGGGCTATCTCCGCCCGGCTACTGCTCTGTGGACTACACCCCCGTCGTTCCCTGGTTTGGGGTGGTGCTGATTGGAGCGGCCCTGGGAGACCTGCTCTACCCGGGCTTCCAGCGCAAGATTCGCCTGCCTGACTGGGAGAGCTTCGCCCCTGTGAGGGTGCTTGCCATGCTTGGCAGACACTCCCTTGCGGTCTACCTGATTCACCAGCCGGCTCTCATCGCTCTACTCTACCTGATCGGCTTCAACCTCTCCTGGCACTGATTCCGCCAAATCTGCCAAATGATTTATATTATCCTCAGATGCTAGCTCTGATCCATGGGGCATGTATTTGTCAGCCCTCTGAACTGGGGGCTGGGCCACAGCACCAGGGACATTCCAATTATAGAGGAGCTGCTGCACCATGGGCATACCGTCACAGTGGGCAGCAGCGGAAACGCACTGGCACTGCTGCAAAGAGAGTGCCCTGAGTGCAACTTCCTGGTCTTCAAAGACTACCCCGCGCCATACAGCGACTCGCGCTTCTTTTTGCCGGCATTCATCGCCGGCATCCCCTCTGTCCTCAGCGCCTTTGCCGCAGAGAGAAGGAGGATGGAGCAGATTGAATCAGAGAACAAGTTCGACCTTATCATCAGCGACAATCGCATGTGCGTCTACAGCAGCAGGACTCCCAGCTACTTCATCACCCACCAGCTCCGCTACAGCCTGCCCGGCTACCTCTATCCTTTTGAGCTTCTGACAATGCCCTTCAACAGCTTCTTTCACGGCAAATTCAGGGGCGTGATCGTACCTGACATAGATCCCAAAAATATCGATCGCAAATCAGACGGCAGTAAGAACCTGAGCGGAAAGCTCTGCCGCTCCTCCATAAAAAGAACCAACATTAGAGCCTACTATGCAGGAATTCTGACCAGCACCAGAAAGCTGCAGGTCGCCGAGGACCTGGACTATCTGGCTGTGGTCTCCGGCCCCGAGCCGCAGAGGAGCAGGCTGGAGGAGATCGTCCTCAGGCAGATCGCTGCCCTTCCCGGGGAAAAGACCGTCCTCCTGGGCAGCCCCCAGAAGGAGAGGCACGAAAAGATCGATGAAATGACCACAGTGCACTCCTACGTCTCCTCCGAGGATAAGGCTGCCCTCATGAACCGGGCCAGGTTCATCATCACCAGGTCGGGCTATACCACTATGATGGAGATGGCGGAGCTGGACAAAAGGCACGGCCTGTTCATCCCTACGCCGGGCCAGACCGAGCAGGAGTACCTCTCTCGCTACTATGCGAGGCAGGGCTGGTTTCTCTCCCGCAGCCAGTACCGGCTGAATCTGCCAGATGATGTGCAGGCTGCTATGAGTTTCCGGGGATTTCCTGAGATGGCAAAGACCCAGGAGAATGTAAAGAGGCTCTACAGAGATGTGTTCAGCAAGCACCTGGACTAGACCAGCTTATTGGCTGGATGCCAGGCGGCGGGCTCCACATCCAGGCCGGCCACCGCCTCGGCTACGAGTATGTCTGCCATGGCAGCTGCGGGAAATATGAACTCGGCGCTCTCAATGGGCCCGTATAGAAGGAAGTCGGCTGCCGAGAGAAGCTGCATGGCTGCAGCTGCCGCATCGCAGCACCTCTTTGCCGTCCTGTCCTTTGCAGACAGCCATTGCCAGGCCGAAACCGCATTGTGAATTCCAGAGCCCACTGGAAGGCCGAGGCGGCTTTTGGCCACAACAGAGAAGCGCAGAGCTGCTCCTGCTCCGCTGCCAAGCGGCATGGCCCCTGGGTCGATGAGCAGATTGGCCAGGCCAAGCCCGGCGGCCTTGGGAAGGAGGCCCTCCTCCATCACCCGGCCACCCGTCTCCAGAACGGCCAGAGATCCGTCAACTCCTGGCTCGGCTGGATTATATGCCAGGATGATCGCAGAATCGATATCAGATTCTCTGATCGCCTCTGCCTCCTCCTCCTCAGTGGCGAGGCTCAGGCTGTTATATACCGTCCGGTCGGCGTATCCCAGCTCAGTGGCCATCTGGGCCGCTCCGGCTCGCGTGGCTGAATCGGCTGAATCGATGATCAGCGGGCCACTCCACACTCCGTCGGAGAAGTCGAGATACCTCTCCACTGCCTGGATGCTCCGGGCATATATATGCAGGACGTCCGGGCAGCCTGTCTCCTCTGCCAGCTCCGCCTGACGGGCGATCAGCTGCTCAGCCCTGGCATGGTCGAACAGCCCCTTCTCTTCATCCTGAACAATCCTCTGGCCTTGATAGAAGATGGTTCCGCAGAGGGCTGTGGGCAGCTCTCCAGGCTGGCCTCCTATCTTAACGCCCCCTATATTGACCACGGACTGCTCTCTGCTGAATCTAAACATGCGTCATACCTCCTGCATAACCAGCCAGGCTGATGCATCCATGACAGTTCCGCACCCCAAAGACAGATCACCAGAGCCGGAGCAGACCTCCTTCGCCCGCGCTTTTCTCTTCACAATATAGATGGGCTCGGCAGGGTACGGGCCGAGCTGCTCGCCCAGCAGGCTGTACTTGCAGATCTGCTCCTCGATCTGCGCGATATCATCGAGGCCCGTGCGATCTATGATCTGCACCTGATCCTGAAAGCGCAGGATCGCCTCTCGCGGCAGGTTTTGAATGAAGGGAATGGCACCCCTCGAGCCTATGATCCTTCCCTGCTCATCTATTCCATTCTTATGTAGAGCCAGAATAGTATCGCCGGGCAGGTGGCCCCTTGACTCAGCTCCACAAATAATGATGAAGCGGATGTTGCAGTTGGATATTACATTGGCCACGATCTTCTCGATCCCCAGGTTCTCCGTCTTGCAGGGGCCGCAGATGGCAGAGCCCTCCGGAAAGATGCGGCTGGCCAGGGTCACTACGGCCACGCTGCCGGCCGCATCTCCTACCCGGTAGTCGCCGCGCACAGGCGGCCAGGAATCATTGTCGTTCTGCATATCGGCCTTCTGCCTCTCAGCTCTAAATAACCTGATATTCTGGCTGTCATGATGATGGGTCGGCTGGCATTTAATCTTTTTTTATGAAATATTGAAATATGAGGATGGCATTGGAGTAATTAGATGGTGGCACAAGAATGGCCTCATATAAAGAGAAGATCCTGGAAGTGATTGGAGAGTCAGATGTGGGCCTGACCACAGTGGACGTGGCCAAGAAGGCGGGCGTGAGCAAGACCACTGTTATCAAGTATCTCTCAGTGCTCAGCTCAGAGGGGCTCGTCGAGTTTGTGGAGGTGGGCCCTTCCAAGCTGTGGAGAAATAAGAGAGCAAGCCCAGTGCGCGAACCAGAGACAACTGCTCAATTGAATGTGGAGGCGCTTCCCATGGTTGATGTGGACTTCAGCAATGGCGACGAAAAGACAGTTTACTTTTCATTCAGGATGGACCCGGATCAGATATGTGCTCTCTTGAAGCGCGCCAACAAATGCATGTGCAATTTAGCAGATCCGTGCTGATCGGCAGACGGATGGTTCGTATAGGGGAATAAATATATGCCGAGCGCCTCGCAAATGTCCGTACCAAGGGAGATCAGAGATTTCTTTCAGATGGAAAGCGGCCAGACACTTCTCATCAAGGGCCTGCCCGGAACCGGCAAGACAACCCTGGCCCTGGAGATAATGAACAGCCTCTGCGAAGAGGGGAACGGAATGTACATATCCACCCGCATCGACCCCCGAAGGCTCTATGCCACCAATCCCTGGGTGCAGGAGGTCGTGCCCCCCAAAAATGTGGTCAATGCCACTCAGGAAAAGCTTCTAGAGAGCCTGAAGGGAATGGGAAAGGACCTTTCCAACTACTATGCCGTTTTAGACTTCTTCAAGGTCTTCTTCGATGAGGCGGAGGAGATGGACAATCCCATGATCATCATCGATAGCTGGGATGCGGTACTCAATTACACATCCCATCTCATAGGCAATGTCAGGTCCAGCTTCGAGCAGAATATCTGCGAGTTTGCCCGCGACCTGGACACCCATCTTATATTCGTCTCCGAGTTCGAGAGCGTCATGCCCCTTGATTACATCGTGGACGGCGTTGTGACAATGGAGCAGTTCAGCCTGCCCGGGTATGCCGCGGGGAGCATGAGGACCCGCTACGTGCGACAGATAAGGCTCGACAAGCTGCGGGGTGTGGAGATTGGCAGGAAGAACTACACTGTGACGCTTCACAATGGCCGCTTCAGGTTCTTTGAGCCCTACAGGGAGCATAGCGATGCCAGGATCGCGAGCGATGGCGTGAGGGTCCCAGATCCCAAAGAGGATCGCATATCCACAGGCATTCCCGACCTGGATATTGTGACCGGCGGGCTGAGGTACGGCTCCTGCAATGTCCTTGAGATAGACCACGGCGTGGGCAAGAGGTACTACCAGATACTGACGGCTTTAGCATCCAACGCCCTCAAGAACGGCCGGGGCGTCTTCATACTGCCCAGCATCGGCTATCAGCTCAGCTCGATGGACATATTCGTGCCCACCAACGTCATAGTCTCCCAGCCGGAAGGCGATGACCCGGCTGCCTGGGGGGCGGAGCTGGAGGAGAAGTGGAACGCACTGCGGAGCAGGACGGGCCGGCCCATATTGAACATCATAGGCCTTGATGCCATTGAGTTTGCCTTCGGCTACAAGGCAGTGCTCAATTTGATCAATATCATGATCCGCAACTGGAAGGAGAGCAACGACATCAATGTCCTCGTTGTAAAGAGCGGCCAGGAGAGCATGAATATGGCAGTGCACACCGCAGACACATATCTTCTGGTAAATGAGCTGAACGGCGGGCTGTGCCTGTACGGCATCATCCCCAGAACTGAGCCCTACAATATGCTTCTGGAGGACAGGAACAGGATCAGCCTGACGCCCATAGTCTGAATGAGCGCTGCTTAGCAGCTCAGGCCCTGGCCATGGCTTTTGCCTCCCGTGCTATGCGGGCAGCGGCCTCCTTTCTCATCATCTCCACATACTCTCTTTGCGTAGCAAAGACCAGTGCTCCTGTCGGGCAGGCGGCAACGCATGCGGGGATCGACAGGCTCTTGCACCTGTCGCATTTGACAGCCTTGCGCACTTCGGTGTGCCGGCCTATGACTCCGTAGGGGCAGACCATGGCGCACATCCAGCAGCCGACGCAGTTTTCTTCGCTCCTTTCCACAATGCCGGTAGACGCATCCTGGGTCATGGCGCCGGTGCGGCAGACTGCAACGCATGGAGCATCTTCGCAGTGCCGGCAGACGAGAGGCACCTTCACTCCATCAGCCATCTCCACATAAACCCGGCGTACGGGCGTCGGCTTCTCCGAAACCGCTGCAAAAAGGCTTTTGCTGGCCGAATGCTCTACGGCACAGGCCATCTCGCATGACTTGCACCCCTGACAGCGGTCCAGACGCACGAATACCTCCTTCATGGTTTTCTTCCTCCTGAATCCACAATGCTGCTCTACAGCCCAAGCCTACTCCTCTGGCTGTCGATGTGATCTATCATGAGGGCTGCGGCCTTGAACGGATCCGGCTCCACTGCAAAGGCCGCTCCTACTACCTCTTCTGCTCCGCTTGTGAGAAGGGAGGCTACGGCTGAGCTTCCCAGCACAGGCGGCACAGTTCCTAGCACAGTAAACACCCCGGAGGCCACAACATAGGCTCCAATGGAGACTGCTTTCTCGCTCATCCACTCTGGAGCTGCTCCGGCAGCGGGCAGATCGCTTATGTCCACTCCAAGGGCATTGGCTATGGCTGCAGCAGCGACGAGGATGCGGGAGATGTCCACGCAGGAGCCCAGGTGCAGAACTGGCGGAATCCCCAGGGACCTGCATACGCCCTTCAAGCCATCTCCAGCCATCTCCGCAGCCTCAGGAAGCAGCAGTCCGGCCTTGGCGCAGGCCTGGGCATTGCAGCCGGTGCTGACCACCAGCACATTGTTTTTGATCAGCTCTTTGACCAGGTTGATGTGACCGTAGTCCTGCTGCACCTTGGGATTGTTACAGCCGACCACAGCGCCGATGCCCCGCACGGCCCCCTTCTTGATGGCCTCCAAGAGGGGATCGAGGCTGCCTCCCAGGGCGGAGAGTATGGCCTCCACAGAGAAGCCCACCATGCACCTGGTCTTACTGCTTGGTATATGAACCCTTGAGGAATCTCTGTTCCGGTAGTTCATGACGGCCGCGGCCACTATCTCCCTGGCGGTCTGCATTGCTGTCTCTTCGTGAAACTCCATGTGTGTGGCTCCCGGGAACTTTGCCTTGGGAGATGTGGATATGAACTTGGTATGGAAGCAGCCGGAGAGAGCTCCAAGGGCGGGCATGATGCACTGGATGTCGACTACCATTGCCTCCACAGCGCCGGTGGCCACAGCCAGCTCCTGCTGCAAAAAGTTGCCTGCCACAGGAACTCCATGGCGCATTAGCACCTCGTTTCCGGTGCAGCACATTCCTGCGACGTTGATGCCGGCAGCCCCCTGCTTTTTGGCCAGATCCACCATATCCGGATCTGATGCTGCCGCCACCACCATCTCCGAGAGAAGGGGCTCATGTCCGTGCACTATGATGTTGACCTGATTTGGCTCCAGAACTCCCAGATTGGCTTCAGAGAATGTGGGAGCCGGAGTGCCGAACATGACATCCTGCAGCTCAGTGGCGATCATGGACCCGCCCCAGCCGTCAGCGAGGCTGGCGCGCAGTCCCTGCAATATGAGATGCACATAGTCATTGTCCACGCCGATATGAGTTCTATGCAAGCTCTCCACTATCTCCCTGTCGATGCCGCGGGGATCTATGCCCAATCTTTTCCACAGTTCTACCCTTTTGGCAGGGGCGCGGCGGGTGAACTGGATGGGGCCATCCTGCCTTCCGAACTCCGCCAGGACGGCATCGGCCAGGGCAATCTGGCTGTCCACGCCCAGCTCCTTCATGAGCCCCTCCAGCTTGGCTTTGTCCTTTACCTGGTAGCTGGGGGCTTTGCCCTCAGACATGAGCTTGAAGGTCTGAGCGACGTCTCTGCCGTGATCTGAGTGGGCGGCAGCGCCGGATGCTATCATGCGCAGAAGATTTCGGGCTACGATTATATCTGCGGTCGCCCCGCATATGCCCTTGACGGCTCCCTCTCCGAATGGATCGATGCGACAGGGACCCATGTTGCAGTTTCTGCAGCAGAGCCCAAGCTCTCCAAAGCCGCATTGAGGCTGCTGCCTGTCAAAGCGATCCCAGGCGGTCTCCAGGCCGGCATTGCGGCAGAGATCGAGCATCTCCCGGCTGGCAGGGTCGATAGACCTCTCATTGACGTTTCGAACCATGCGATTACCTCTATAATAATCTCTAATTTTAATCAAAGGCAGTACAGATTGGAACTATTTAAGGATAATCATCTGGAATCAATCTCTTGAGTTTAGAGGATCATTGATATATGCAGCAAGGATACGATCTGGATATTCATCAGGAAGTGTCCAAAATCTTAAATATAACTAGCTAAAATTATTATGATTTATTGGTGATTGGGAGTGGCTACTACCTTCAACTGGGCTGGCGATGCAATCGTCAGGGATACGATCATATGGGACAAGAGGGTGGTCGTCGGCAGCACAGGCCTCTTCATTCCCACAGACATTCGAGCCTGGCTCGGCTCTGTAAAGAGCGAGGTGATTCTCAGGGCTTTGCAGGAGATCGACCTGCCCTCTGCCCGGACGGCAGGCACTTTCGACCTGCGGGCCCGGAGGATCTGGGAGTATGTGGCTGGGTCAATCCGTTACATAACAGACAAGAGCACCTTCGGCGTTGATGACCTGTGGCTATTTCCTGAGGAGACATTGACACTGCGCAAGGGAGACTGCGAGGATACATCCTTCCTGCTGGCCACGCTGCTTTTGGCCAGCGGCATATCCGAGCACTGTGTGCGCGTGGTTTTGGGAAGCATGAGAACTCCTGATGGGGAGTTCGGCCATGCCTGGGCAGTCTACCAGAACGAAGCCGGGATATGGTGTCTTATGGAGGCCACCCTGGATGCAGTGCCGGAGGATCTGACTCCGGCAGATCCTTTTATAGTCGCTGGCAGACAGTACCAATACCTGCCCATGTTCTGCCTGAACGGCTCGCACCTGTGGTCCCTGGGTGGCGCTGGGTCGCATATGGCCGACTATCTCAAGAAGAGAGGCCGCACCTGGGAGGATGCCGTGTCCAAACAATGCGGAAAGAACTAAATAATGCGCAAGATAACAAAAACATCCTTAAAGATGAATTGCGACGTCGTGGTTGTAGGAGCAGGCCCGGCTGGCTCTATGGCTGCCAGGATGGCGGCGGAGGCTGGCCTGGATGTTGTGCTTTTGGAGAAGAGGCAGGAGATCGGCGAGCCTGTGCGCTGTGCCGAGGGAGTGAGCATCAGATCCGAGCATGCAGAGATCATCCGATTGAGGCCGGAGTGGATATCCACCAAAGTCAAAGGCGCCAAACTCTATGCTCCGGGCGGATCGAGCTTGATCATAGGCGAGCAGCAAGGGTGCACAGGATATGTCCTGGAGAGGAAGCTCTTCGATCGGGGTCTGGCCATAGAAGCTGCCCGTGCCGGAGCAAGGGTGCTGGTCAAGACCGCTGCCACGGGATTGAAGAGAGATGGCTCATCAACCACGGTTTCGGCTCTGCATGAGGGCGAGCCAGTGCAGATAGAGGCCTCTCTTGTCATAGGCGCTGATGGAGTGGAGTCAAAGGTGGCCGGCTGGGCTGGGATCGACAGAGGCCTTCTGCCTGAGGACACCATGAGCTGCGCCCAGTTCCTTGTTCTTGATAGGAGCATAGATCAGAACTATCAGGACTACTGTCATTTCTTCTTCGGAAATGAGATGTCTCCAGGCGGTTACGTCTGGATCTTTCCCAAAGGCGGACACCTGGCCAATGTGGGAATTGCAGTTCAGGGCTCCCAATCCTCATCCGGAAAGCCTTTGCATCTGCTCAAATCGTTTCTGGCCGGGACAATGCCAGGAGCCAGCATACTGCAGATGGTGACGGGAGGCATTCCCGCATCTCGCCCCATGAAGACGGCCGTGTCTGACGGGGTGATGCTGGCCGGCGACGCCGCTCATCAGTCCGATCCCCTCAGCGGTGGGGGCATCGTCAATGCCGTGCTGGCGGGTGCCATGGCCGGAGAGGTGGCAGCCGGGGCAGTCTCACGGGGGGATGCCAGCCGGGAGGCACTAGCCGAGTACGACCGCCGCTGGAAGGCCAGCATCGGCAGGGAGATTGAGATGGCCTACAGGGCAAAGGAGTTCTTCATCAGACTATCCGACGATGACTTCAACAGGCTGGCCGGGTCGTTTCAGGAAAAGAATATCTCCTGCCTGGAGAATAAGGACCTTTTAAAGGCTCTGTTCAAGCTCAATCCCAGAATGCTCTGGAGCCTTAAAAGCGCTCTTTTCTAAGCATAATCTCAAATAAGATCGCGGCGGGAGAGTGTCCTGATGAAGACGGTATTATTCTCCTTGTCGGTGATGCTGCTTGTCTTGACGCCGGCAACTCAGTCCGCCTGCTCCATAAGCGGCTGTGGCTCGGGCGGTGAGACATGGACCCAGACGGCTCAGGCCTTCATAGACTCGGATGTCCCCATAGTAGGGGTCACATCGGGCCAGCCGGCCTCTTCGAGCTTCAGTGCAGGCAATACCACTGTCAATGCTACAGCCTCATCGAGCGCATCCAGCGCCAGAGCTGCCGTGACCACCACCAAAAAAGTTGCAGGAGTATACGTGGCTCCTGGAAGCCGGGCGGACCAGTTCCCTGCGGCCGCTGCCCGGATCCTCAAGGCCCTGGATGCGCTCTCTGAGGATGAGGTGGCTATTGATGTCTCTGACAGCCGCTCAGCCGGCCAGGCGCACCTGCGCGGGGCAGTCGGTATTCCCTACAGGGCCTTCTTTTATGAGAACGGATCTCTGCGCTCCATCCCGGAGCTGGCATCGCTTCTGGGCAGCGCCGGGATATCAGAGAAAGATGATCTGATGATATATAGCGATACATTTGCTTCAGGAGAGGCGACGGCTGTGCTCTGGGCTCTCAAATATCTGGGCCACGAACAGGCGAGGGCCCTGGACGGAGGCCTGGACAACTGGATAGGGGCCAGCCTGCCTCTGGAGAGCCTCGAGGCCTCTTTTGCCCGGACGGCGGTCTACAATGCCAGCCCGAAGATTGAGCTATTGGCAGATTACGATTATGTCATCTCCGGCCGGGCGCAGCCTGTGGATGCGAGAGACTTCCTGGAGTGGGGTGAGACGAGGATCGACAATGCCACCTGGATCAGCTCCGAAGGCGTCCTGGCGGATGGCAGGCTCAGGAGAGGAGAGGAGCTGAATGCAACATTCGCCAGGCTGGAGAAGGGCAGGCCGGTGGTGGTCTACTCGGATGACATCCGCGAGGCGTCCGTGGTGTGGTTTGCGCTAAGGGTGATGGGGTACGACGCGAGGATATACAGGTGGGTGGGATAAATGAAAAAATTTAATCTGCAAAAATATGTTTTTGGCCGATGCCAGGCCCAGGCATCAGCCTTCGATCTTCTCAGTCGCTCCTTCTAAGACAGAAGCAATATGCTAGAGAGAGTCCAATAGCTGCAAAGAGCAAATCAAAGCCTGCTGTCGGTTTTGCACTCTCTGTTTCAGGCATACTATTTGGCTCTTCGCTATTTTCTGTGGGTAACCTCATGATATCTATTTTGGTATCATGATGCAACTTCACTTATTACTCCGACTTGAGAGGCGGTTGGCAGTGTGCCGAATTTGCTGTAATTTCATAGCGGCCCTGTATCCTAATATCATTACTCCTCGTCCATCGTTAAATACTTTTTACCCGTGATCCACTCTTCGTTTATATTTATCATAATACATCC
>JAGPMN010000007.1 GCA_018052825.1 Methanothrix sp. | reverse complement strand
GTGTCAAAATGATGGCCGCTGCATTCACTTTTAACCTATATCAGCTCTGCACACTGAAAAAAGCGAATATCATCTAAGATGAGCGGTAGCTGTCGAAGAATAACCGAAAAAGATGGTTAATCAAGGAAATTTGGCGTCTGAAGAGCGGAAAAATGGTTGAATCGTTGGCCGAGCCGTATATCTGATAGGAGACCTGAAGTAATTAGGAATCCTCGAAGGCATATAAACTTAGTTAAGGTACACTACCGGCGAGCATAGTCTAACGATATCGTTTATTTATTAGATGCATGTCAATTTATATTAATCACGCCCGGATTGAATCAGCATCTTCCGACCTACTCTCAAGCACCTAAACACATACGAGAAAACAAAATACTGGGCGAGGGTTCACTTCATCCCCGACCTGAAAGTCGGGGAATTCGTGACCCTCCGCGCTCCCTATGTATTAATAGGAAGTAATTTTGATAAAATACGAGAAGGCAAAATAAAATATCGAGCATCTTTTATAATTATTATACTATCCGGAGTATCAATAGTAGCTTGTCTCTGCGAGTTGTGTTTGATTGCTTATATTTGTGTTGTAGCATTTATTATATTGATATTTTATCAAATTATTAGTTGCGATAATATTAAACCCACCTTCCGCACTTTAACTTTCTAAACTGAGTATTTTTCCCGCTAACGATTTCTTAAATATAATCATAATTTGCAATATTTATATACATTAATAATTTATTTGCTTGCCATATCGCGTCAATTGAGAGGACCTTTTTGCCATCTTATCCCTCAAGAGAAAATCGGTCCAAACCAACATAGTGTAAAATTATCTAGCAAGAAAATCCTAATTAATTAAAATATTTTCATTTAATTAACTAAATCGGTAGCGGCAAAAATACTAAATCCAGAACTCAAAGTGCGGAATGCAGGTTAAATAAGTACAAACTAAATATAGTGATTTCCATCCAAATAAAAGAGACTCACACAAACCTTTATTTCCCATCACACAAACCACACCCTCAGCAAATTATGAGGAATGCTATGCGACTTTCCATGGATTTAGAGCTTCAGGACATACCAGGACAGCTTCTGCTGGCCCTGCAGCCCCTGCGGGACAACAAGGCCAACATCATCAGCGTGGTTCACCACAGGGAAAGAAAGACGCCCCGCGGCATGATCCCCGTTCGATTCGTGGTTGAGATGGACAGCTCCAAGATAGATACATTAAAAGCCCAGCTAAAGGAGAGCGGGATCTCCGTTGTGCGTGCGGGCGAGGACCGCCTCATAGAGGCCGTATCAGTGGTGCTGGTAGGCCATGTTCTGGACAGCGACCTGGGCGACACCATCAACCGCATCGACTCCACAGGCTTTGCCGAGGTCATGGACCTCACCCTATCCATGACAGGCGTGAACGAGCCCTCCACTGCCTTCCTCAAAATCCAGGCCACAGGCAAGGCCGAGATTCAGAAGGCCCTATCCATCCTGCGCGAAGTCGGAGCTGAAAAGAAGCTCCTTGTCATCGAGCCCATTGAGACCGAGGCGGTCTAGATGAGGGACGTCAAGGTCTCCCTGGTGGGCTACGGCATCGTGGGCCACGGCGTGGTGGATGTGCTCAACAGAAAGAAGAAGATGCTGTACGATATGGGCCTGAACCTTAAGCTGATCAGCGTCACAGACCATACCGGAACAGTCCTTGCCGAGGAGGGAGTGGACGCAGACAAGATCCTGAAGGAGAAGACCCTGGCCAGTGTGGCCACCCACAGCATGAAGGGCAAAGAGGCCATCGAGGCCATACCCTCCGACCTGGTGATAGAGGTCACCCCAACCAATATCGTGCACGGCCAGCCTGGGCTGGGGCACATGGAGGCGGCCCTCTCCAGCGGCAAGCACGTGGTGACATCAAACAAGGGCCCGCTGGTGGTAGCCTACAGCCGGCTCAAGAGGATGGCAGAGGAGGCCGGAGTGATGCTGAAGTTCGAGGCCACTGTGGGCGGCACCATGCCCCTCATCAGCCTGGTGGAGAGAACGCTGGTCGGCAACACCATCCTCGGCATCCGGGGCATATTCAACGGCACCTGCAACTATATCCTAACCCGCATGGCCGAGGAGGGAATTCCCTACACCCATGCCCTATCCGAGGCTCAGGACCTGGGCATAGCCGAGGCCGATCCAAGCTACGATGTGGAGGGTGTGGACACCGCAGGAAAGGTGGTCATACTGGCCAACTCAGTATTCAACATGAACGTCAAGTACAGCGATGTGGATGTGACAGGCATCACCGGGGTGACGCCGGAGGCCCTGGCCCTGGCCAGGAAGAGAGGCTACGCCATCAAGCTCATAGGCGACGTGCCGGCACTGACAGTGCGGCCGACGCTGGTGCCCCTGGACAGCCCCATATCCGTGGCCGGAACCCTTAACTCGGCGGCCATCTATACAGACCTGTCCGGAACCATAACCGTATCCGGCCTCGGAGCCGGCTCCATCGAGACCGCATCTGCCATTCTGACGGACATCATCAGCATCTACAGAACCAAGCGCATTGATGCCATATTCTGAATATCCTGGAAGGATGAAACGGAGATGACCAGCTTTCTCGCCTTCGCAGATCTCTGCTCCCGGGTGGAGGCGGTCTCCGGCACCCTGGAAAAGATCGATCTGGTCGCTGCATTCCTCGCGGGACTGGAGGAGGATGACGAGCTGGCGATAGCCTCTCGCTTCATCATGGGCCGCGTATTCCCCCCGGACCTCGACCTGGACCTGGGGGTCGGCCCCAGCATCCTCTACGAGGGCCTGGCCAGGGCCTGCGGCTGCCAGGCTGAGCAGATATACGATATGCTGCGCGCCACAGGAGATCCGGGGGCTGTGGCCGCAGCCATAGTCGAGAAGAGAAGGCCTCTCGGCCTGGCCGCATTTTTTGCTGCCAGGGGGACAGCAAAGGCCGGCCGTGCAGAGGGCGAGGGCCTATCCATCAAAGAGGTCTACTCAAGGCTTTCGGCTATAGCCCGCGCCTCAGGCAAGAAGAGCCAGGATATCAAGGTCAAGAACCTGCAATACCTCTTCTCCCAGGCCGGCCCACTTGAGGCGCGCTACATCGCCCGCCTGGCTATAGAGGACATGAGGATCGGGGTGGGAGAGGGCGGCCTGCGCGATGCCCTGGCCAGAGCCTTTGCCGGTCAGGGAGCTGATGAGCAGGCTGTGGAGAGGGCCTACAACCTGACCAACGACATGGGCCTGGTGGCTGTGAGTGCCCGGAGGGGGAGCCTCAAAGAGCTTTCGGTCATGATCAACCACCCAATTAAGATGATGCTGGCCCAGATTGGGGAGAGCATTTCCGCCGCGCTCGGAGAGATAGGCACTGCTGCCATAGAGTGGAAGTATGACGGGGCCAGGGTGCAGATCCACAAAGAGGGAGATAGAATTCGGGTATTCTCCCGCAGGCTCGAGAACGTCACTGCATCACTGCCGGAGATAGTGCAGGCGGCATTGTCCATCCGGGCAGAGAGCGCCATACTGGACGGTGAGGCGGTGGCCGTAGGAGGCGACGGCCGGCCCCTGGCCTTCCAGCAGATACTGAAGCGCTTTAGAAGAAAGTACAATGTGCAAAAGCTGGCTGCAGAAATCCCCCTGCGGCTCTTCCTCTTCGACCTGATCTACCTGGACGGAGAGAGCCTGGTGGACCTGCCACTCATGGAGAGAAGAGCCCGCCTGGAGAGGGTCGCAGGGCAGGAGATGCTGGCCGGCCAGATCCTCTCAGCCAGCGCCGAGGAGGCGGAGAGGGCCTACCGGCAGGCGCTTGATGCCGGACACGAGGGGCTGATACTCAAAAATCCCCTCTCGGTTTATACGCCGGGCAAGAGGGGCAAGAACTGGCTGAAGATCAAGCCTGTCATGGAGACCCTGGACCTGGTGGTGATCGGAGCCAAATGGGGCGAAGGCAGGAGGGCGAGCCTCTTCGGCTCCTACCGCCTGGCCTGCCGGGATGAAGAGACCGGCGACCTCCTGGATGTGGGCTGGGTGGCCACGGGCCTGACCGATGAGGCTCTATCCGAGCTGACGGAGATGTTCCGGGAGCTGGTGATTGCCGAGAAGGAGCTGGAGATGGAGATCAAGCCGGCTGTGATCTTCGAGGTGGCCTACGAGGAGATCCAGAAGAGCCCTAACTACTCATCGGGCTACGCCCTGCGCTTTCCCAGGCTCGTGAGAGTCCGGGACGACAAATCTCTGGACGAGGCGGACGGCCTGCAGCGCATAATCTCCCTCTACCGGGGACAGAGAGGCAGAGGCGGCTTCGGCTCTTCAGATGGCCAGCAGCGGAAAAGCGGATAATAGGAGGATTTGACGATGATGGAAAAGATGTTGAGCGAGTTGAAGGACGAGGATCTGCGGCTCCTTCTCTCCCGGGATGTGGGCATTTCGGATGTCCTTCCCGCGGTAAATGATATCATCATGGAGATCGGGGAGAAGGGAGACGAGGCGCTATTCAAGTACACTGAGAAGTTCGAGGGCGCCCGCCTAGATGACCTGCGGGTGAGCGACGAGGAGATAGAGGTCGCCTACGATCTGGCGGAGGACAGGCTGCTGGAGGCCCTCTCCCAGGCTGCTGACAACATCCTCCAGTTTCACAGTCAGCAGAGGGAGAGGGATCTCTGGCTGACTGAGATTGCCCCTGGAGTCTCAGTGGGCCAGAAGGTGGTGCCCCTCGACAGCGTGGGCGCATACGTTCCCGGCGGCAGGGCCTCCTATCCGAGCTCTGCCCTCATGAACATCATTCCCGCCCGCGTGGCCGGGGTCTCCAGGATAGCCGTCTGCACGCCTCCAAAGGCGGACGGCTCGATCACGCCCCTCACCCTGGCGGCTGCAGATATGGCTGGAGCCGACGAGATCTACAAGCTGGGTGGAGCCCAGGCCATCGCTGCGATGGGCCTTGGCACCGAATCGATAGAGAGGGTGCAGAAGATCGTGGGGCCGGGAAATGTCTATGTCACTGCAGCCAAGATGCTGATGAGAGGCAGTGTGGAGATCGACTTTCCTGCTGGACCGAGCGAGGTTCTCATCCTTGCTGACAGGACGGCGGACCCGGGTGTTATCGCTGCCGACATGATCGCCCAGGGCGAGCATGACCCCAAATCAATATCCGTTCTGGTTGCCCTGGACGACTTGCTTGCCAGTGCCGTCGTCGAGGAGCTGAAGATTCAGGCGGCAAGCGCAGCGCGAATGGATATAGTGCAGCAGAGCCTGGATCACAGCGCAGTGCTGCTGGCAGCTGACCTGGATGAGGCCCTGGACTTCTGCAATGCCTTCGCCCCGGAGCACCTCGAGATCATCACCGCAGATCCCATGGAGGCATTGAGAGCCATTCGCCATGCAGGAAGCGTCTTTTTGGGCAGGTACACCCCGGTGGCGGCGGGAGACTATGCCAGCGGAACCAACCACGTTCTTCCCACATCCGGCTATGCCAGAGCCTTTTCGGGCCTGAACGTCGACCACTTCACCAAAAAGATATCCGTGCAGATGATCACAGATGAGGGCCTGCTGGGGCTGGAGGAGACCATAACGGCCCTGGCAGAGGCGGAGGGGCTCAGGGCTCATGCTGAGTCGGTTCGGAGGAGGCTGGAGTCGAAGGCCTAAACTTTTGATATGTCCAAATGCATTATATTTTTGCTTCTGGTTTATGCGGCTTTAATTGCGCTATCACCTGCGAGCGCCTCTGACAGCGCAACTGCATCCCATCAGAGCGGCACGATGCAGATCCAGGGAATAGATGCCTCCTCCTTTCCCAAGATAAAGGCCAATATCTTCATCGATAAATTCTGTGCACTGACCGGCAGGCTCGAGCCTGAGGACTTCAGTGTCATGGAAGAAGGCAGCCGGCAGGCGGTCGATAACCTCTACTTCACCGGAAATGCATCCGGAGAGAGGCTCGACTTTGCCGTGGTCTTCGATGATACTGGCAGCATGAGCGAGGAGATAGCAGCCTTGAAATCGAAGGTCAAAGAGCTGACAGGTGCCATCGAGGATTCTGGGATAAATGCATCTTACGCACTGGTATCGTTCAAGGACAGCGTCTCAGTGAAGACCGAATGGACCGGTGATGCCGACCTGTTTGAGAGAGAGGTAAATTCCCTGCAGGCCGGGGGAGGCGGCGACGAGCCTGAAGCCTCACTGGATGCAATAGCCTATGTGCTGGAAATGGGCGGCAGAGCCGGCTCCCGGAAGATCATCCTGGCAATAACCGATGCTCACGCCCACTATCAGAATGACGGCACTTCATCCTCCATGTACGCAGAGGAGGATATAAAAGAAGGGCTGAGGCAGTCCGGTGCCATTTTCATACTGGTCTCTCCCGTATTTGAGAGTCCCAGCAATTACGTGGACCTGAGGAGGGTGGCCAGTGACACCCACGGGGTCTGGATGGATATCAACTCTGCTGAGCTCTCAGCAATACTTGAGAGAATTAAAGGGATGCTCACAGGGACATATGTGATAGAGTACACATCCCCGGACAGGACGCCCGGCCAGAACCGGACGGTCCAGATCACAGCAGACCGGCAGGGGTGCGTGAAGGGCAGCGCCAATGGCTCCTATATTTCTCCGGGAAGCCCAGCCGTCCCACATCCCTCCCGCAAGCTCCTCGAGCTCTCCATCTCCGGCCGGGTCTTCTGGGACAGCAACGACAACGGATTTATGGACAGCCATGAGCAGGGCCTGGAGGGCTGGAAGGTCCGGCTGCTGGATGGACCTGACGGATACGGAACAACCACGATTACGGATAGAGACGGGTATTACAGCTTCACAGGCCTGGCTGACGGAGACTACAGCGTTGCGGCAGTGCCGCAGAGCGGATGGACTGCCACAAATCCGGAAAGAGAGACGCAAAGGGTCGAGCTGAGCCGCGGCCACGTGGAGGAGATAGATTTCGGATTCGCAGCTTTGGGATCTGATTCTTGAGTCTGGAGTTCTGGAATGCCCTCCTGCTGAGAACCTGAAGAATCATTGCCTCCGAATCATTTTATCAGCTTTGATGCCAGAGGATTCCTATAAACCCCTGCTCTAAAACTATCGAAAAGTGTATATACTAATAATACTATTAACTATTATGAATTATTTTGTTGGATGAGCATTTAAAACGGTAAGAGAGAATAAGAAGATGCCTGAGAATAGGCTATTGCAGATATCGGATCTGATCGATTGGTCCCCAATCCGGAAGCGTCTTGATGAGATGTATAAAAACAAAACCGAGAGAGGTGGGCGTCCTAACTGCGATGTCATTGTGATGTTCAAGATCCTCATACTTCAGCAATGGTATGGTCTGAGCGATCTTGAGGTTGAACGACAGATATCTGATCGCTTATCGTTTATGGAATTTCTCGGCTATCCGGATCCGTTTCCCGATTCCAGAACGATATGGCTGTTTAGGGAGCGAATGGCGAAATCCGGAATGGACAAAACCGTATGGGCGGAGCTTCAAAGGCAGTTGGATGCCAGGGGATTAAAGGTTAAACGGGGGACGATTGCCATGAAAACGGGTGGTCTACCTCTCACATGTTGACGAGCTCGCACATTCTGGTGCCACAATATTCATGAGCAATTCTTCTATGGACCAGATATGATCAGTCAAACCCGCAACCATGGCCGGCGACCTTTGCTCCCAGCGGCGCTGGTCATCGTTAACCTCGATTCTCAGCGACTTGAGTGGTCTGGTCAGACTATGGATCCAATCCTCCCAGGCACATGAATCACGGAGCATCTCGAGCTCTTTGGAGAATGATAAGGTCTTTCGAACCAGCCTGCCGTTCATCTGACGAGATGTCAGGTGCGTCCTCTCAATATAGGATGTATGCTTTCCCATATGAGGTTGCACACCTCCTCCGGATCTCCGTAGATCACTTTATAGGTGACATCCGTGAGACGGCCGCCAGACCGGTGCTTGATTACCTGAATAAGATTCCATTGAGGCTGAGCCTTCTTGGCTGTAGGCGGCCTTCCCCGGCCCGAGTACTCAGGAACCTCTCCCCGGGTTTCGACCATGGCCACGCGATAGCTGTCATTGCCATCGGTGGCTACACCTGTGGATTGTCGGGGTGACCGCGGGCCTTGAGCTGACCCATCAGTTCCATAGCAACTTCATCTTCAGTCTTCTCGATGGACCACCCCACTCTAATCCGGGTATCCATATCTATCGAAGTGCCTCGCCAGAAAGTGCCTCGACAGGCCTCCTCGGGACGCCCACTTTTTCACCTTTGTGGCCTATGTAAGACCACATGGCATCCATTTGAATACGAGTCATCTTGTAGTTGGCCAGCATCAATGCCTCTATCTCTTCGACATGATCCGCAGCCACGTGCAGCCAGGCCAAAACGGTATCCTCCTTGATCCCTTTGGCACGGTGAATGGATGCCAGGCTGACCCTCTCGCCCAGAAGAGCAAGACATTCCAGGATCGCCTCTTGACTATGATGACGGCCATAGAAGACAGTGCCTATGTTCTCTACGAAGTCTTGCAGGTTTTACACTGGTAACGCTGTGTACCCCCTGCCAGTGTGGCCGAACTTGACTATATTCCCATGATCAACTTTGCCATAGTCGGGACACTCTTTGTTCCAGCAAGAATGAGCTGGCTCGGACCAGCCGGGTAGTCTTCATTTGCTATCTCCCGACGATATCATTGTGAGCAGGATATATATCAACCTAATCTAGGTAGACCACCAGAAAATGAAATAAAGAAAAATCAACTCTTTTTCTCAAGCCCCTTCAGCCCGGACATTATCCAGAAAGCCAGACCCCAGAGCACAACCACTGCCATGGCCATCGGCTCCAAGAAAATTCCTCATTATTAATTGTGATTTAATTGGATAAATAGTTTTCGAAAATTCTCGGGGCAACTTCACACTCATTCCACCCTCGCCTCTCTCCCCTCCACCGCCACCTTCACCGATCCGTACCCCGCCGGAAGCGGCCGGTACCTATCATAGCAGCCCATCTGCATCTTGACGAGCGGGTCGTAGTACTCTATCTCCCAGGAGCCGTTGCCCCTCGATGTGGCATTCACCGCCACGGCATAGGCCCTCCAGCAGAAGGTCTTGACCTCGGGAAGCTCCTCCGCGAGCGCCATAGCCTCTTCGGCCTCCTCCCGGCTCGACGCGACAGCCAGCCTGGGATACTCTGCCCGCCCGGTCAGATTCCCGTGCAGGAGGCTGTACCTGTAAACCTCAAACTCCTGGCCGCCGGCTCCCAGGGCAATCCAGGAGAAGAGGTCGAGGTCCGGGTGCACCTGCACATCCGCCCCCGCCTCATCAAAGAGGCCCTCCGCCGCCTCCTTTCCCTCAATCCTTATCCCGCCCACAATCAGCAGACAGGCCAAAAATGTTATAAACAATTTCTTATTAAATTTTGGCTGGGATCTCTGCAGCCACAGCACCACCAGGGCGGCCAGGCTGACAGCCAGCACCGCTATCTCCATCTGGGAGAAGATATCCGCAGAGTAGCGCGCCGCCTGCCATGGATAGAAGAGTGGCACCCCCCGGGTTGTGGTGCAGTCCACTGCCAGGTGCAGGAGCACTCCTGCGTAGACAAAGGCAGTGCTCCTGGCTGAAAACTCCAGATCGAATTTGAGCAGCCCTGTGAGGCGGCTTTTCACCGGATCGCGAGTGCAGATGTAGAGCAGCATCAGGGCGAAGAAGAAGCCGAAGAATAGGGTGTGGGTGAGCCCCCGGTGCACCAGTAGGATCTCCGTCGGACGGACATAATCGATCCAGGAGATGAATGCATCCAGGTCCGGAGCTATGCTGCCCAGCACGAGGGCTGCTATGAGCTTTCTTTCGAGATTGAAGAAGCCCCCCAGAAAGTAGGGCAGAATGGCATGGAAGAAAAAGTCCATTAGGCTGAACTTTGCGTGCTCCCCTTATTTGTCCCTTGTGGAATGAATCGAGTCCCGGAAAACTAGTCGCCCATGCAGTCAGCCGGAAGCCACCTCATCCGTTTACATCATCAGCTCCATCACAGCCTCCTCGCCTCCAGCCGTGATCTGCGGCCCGGCCGCTGCCCCTGCGCTGCCGCCGGTCACGTTCAGATTCACAGAGGGCCTGAATGGGGCCTCGGGCAGCAGCCCCTGGAAGGCAAGCGGCGGTGCGGATCCGCCTGAGGCTGATATGTTCTGAAGCTCCTGCCAGCCCTCAGGGGCGGACAGGTTCTCAGTGGCGATATCAGCCGACCCGGTATCCTCGGCTGTCTCCGCCGCCTCTGCCGCCAGACCCTCGCATGTTGCCGGATAGGGCATGATCAGCAGAGCCGGACCCTGACCGCTCTCCCGGGAGAGGAATGTTATCTCAGAGCTGCTGTTGCTGGCCGCCTGGAGCAGGAATGAAATCGTTCCCTCGTCCCTCGCATCCAGGAGCTTCCTCGAGACATCGAAGGCAAATATCAGATCGCCGTCGGTATTTCCGCTCAGAATCGTGTAGTCGTTCCTGATTAGTTTGTTTCTGGCCGGCAGTATGTTGACCAGAAACGTGGTGTAGTCGGATGCCTCATCCCAATCCGAGCCGATGGCTGTCATCGCCACAGCGACAGGATCCTCGGAGGCCTGCATGGCCTCGGCCTTAAGCACCAGCACAGCCACATCCTCCTCTGAGATATTCACATCAGATATATCAAACTGGATCACCGGCTCGCCTGGATAGCTGACGATCTCTGTGCCGTTCTCCTCCGACACATCCACAGCGCAGAGCAGGTAGTCTGTCTGATTGTAAACCGATACCCTGCTGCCCCCCATGCTGACGTAGACATCCTGCGAAGCAGGAACGACCGTCACACCGCCATCGCCCAGCGCCTGGCCTGCCAGCATCGCAGCCAGCAGCAGAAGCACAATCCCCCTCGTGAGCATATTTTCATCCCTTTCGACATTCAAGACTCTATCTGATGTTCAATCATATTTATAACTTGAGCTATCTATCTACATGAAATCTGCCAGCCCCGTCTGCCTGGCCTTGTCGTTCTTGAAGAGGGAGTCGATCTCGATCTTGAGAAGCTGCAGCCTCTGCCGGGTGTAGGAGCTGACCCCGTACTCCTCTGCCACCTTTATGGAGACGTCCAGGTACTTTCTAACGCTGCCCTCGTGCACAGTGAGGATTATCCTGCCTCCGCACCTGGGGCAGCTCTCCTTGAGCGGCGGCCTTCGAAATTTGGTCCCGCACTTGACGCAGCGCACCTTCTGCTTGGAGAATGCATGCAGGTTGCCGATGAGGTCTGGCAGGAAATGGGAGTTGATCACCCGCTCAGCCACGTCCTGCTCGTCCACAGCCCTGATCATGCGGGCCAGCTCCAGCTGGGCGTCCATCTTGTCCACCATGGTCTCGAGGGTCTTGTAGGCGCTGTGCCTGGGCCCGGCGGCGATGTCCGTGGTGCTGTGGCTGAAGTTGAAGCCGCAGTACTGGGCATCCGACCCCAGACGCCTGGATACAAGGTCGAACCTGCCCTCCAGCTCCTTGGGGCTGGCATTCCTCAGTGTGGCCTGGTAGAACTCCATGGGATAGACGGGCGTCAGATCCAGGTTGTGGGCCTCTTTATCCACCTCTGCCGGATTTAAGAGTGTGGTCATGACCAGACATGCATCCATCTTTCCGCCCCTCTTCTCAGGCAGATAAGACATGGAGAAGTTGATGAGAGCGTCCAAGAGCAGCATCACGCAGTCCTCGTCCCCGTCGCAGTTGCGCCTCTTGGCAGCGTGGAAGAATGGATGGCCAAATCCTGCAGAGGCCTGGGTGTAGCCTATGAGCCGACATAGCACCCCCGCCGAGGTGTGGGGGGCCAGGCCCACCATGAGCCTGCCTATCAGATCGGCAGGAGTGCGGGCATTGTAGTAGGGCTGCAGTCCGTAGAACTTGACGAGAAGCTCGTCCATGAACTGGGCCACCCTGAGAAGATACTCCCCTGCATCTTTTGCCAGGATTATGTCCTGCACCAGCAGCTCGCAGACCTGATCCGCCTCCTGGAGGGGCCGGCCGGACATGTCCTCTGTGTAGCCCATCTCCCGCAGCTTCTCAACGGGTGTGCCGATCTCGTCCGGCCTGAAGTGTGTGAGGGGCAGGTCTGTCAGGTCGTACCGGACTGTTCCGTCCTTGAATATGTTGATGCTGTGCTTGGCGCGGAGGATCCCCTTCTCCAGCGGCTCAGGCGTTTTGTCCCTGGATGAGAGGCCGAGAACGCCCTTGAGGGACTCGGGCTCCCGCTCGCCCAGCTTTTCCAGAGCCCGATGATACAGCTTCTTGACATCGATTTGCATTCTGTCTGCTGCCGTGGTCTTCCCCCCGCATCTCGGGCATTTCTCCTGAGCCGGAATGCGGCAGACCGGGCAGACCCTCTTCTTTTCAGTGATGCCTCCGCACTCGCACCGGAATGCAAAGCCCTCTTTGCCGCACTGCCGGCAGACGCGCCGCTCGATCTCGACGTTGATGACGCCAGTGCTCTGGCCGTTATTCCTGGAGTGCCTGGCTGCCTCCTGAATGGAGCGGGACTTCCCCCCCTCCTCGCCCGCAGGGAAGAGCACATGGGGTGGAGGGCGCATCAGCCTCACGTCAGACTTCTCCGGCCGGCCCATACGCGCGCCGATGCGGGTGGGCGCCCTTGCGCAGACACGAAGGCCGGAGCGCCTGTTCGCCAGCTCAAGTGAGCCGGGGCCTGCCTCGGTTGGTTCGGCTTCTTCAGCATCCTCTCCGGATTCGCTATTTGCGACAGCCTCCGTCTGAAGGGAGATTCTCTTGCGGCGCCTGACGATACCAAAATCCTTTTCCTGAACGCCCGGCTCCAGCCCCAGGCAGAGCAGCAGAGGCAGGGGGTCCTCGACGATGATCCCGCCCATCCGCACCTTGTGCAGGACGAGGAGGGTCTCGAGGGGCTCTTTGGCAGATAGGGGGAGGATCAGCCTTCCCGTCTGCCTCTCAAGCCGTCCATCCTCCAGAGCGATTGCCGCCAGGCGCTCGTACTCCTCCACAGATAGATCATGCCAGAGATATGTGTGAGCCGGATGCAGAGGCACGCCGAATCTGCGGCTTAGGGCTATAGCCTCCTCCCCTCCGATCCTCTCCTTGCCAGCCGGATCGCCTCCGGCAGCGGCCAGCTCCCCAGCCCACCACTCGAAGACATATGAGGATGGAGCCAGCGGGCGGTTATTCTCCAAAAACTCGCCGAAGCTGATCAGGATCTCGCCCAGGTCAAGGATCTCGGAGACATGGGCCTTCAGGGCGGCCTGAATGGTCTTTGGATCCTTGCAGCTTACAGGCATCCATTCCAGGATATCCCTGTCCGAGTCGAAGCGCACCACGTCGCCGCCAACAAGCCGCACAGTCGGCCCCTCAATGGAGCTGACCGGAGCCACGGCAGCAGCCTTTCCCGGCTGCTCCACCTTGATCTGGGTTCCGGCTGCCATGAACTCGCCCAGTAGCAGCATGGCTGCCGGGTTGATGCCTGCGGCGGCAAGGCCGGTATTCCTGGCCCGGCCGTAGCGCAGCCGGAAACCGCCAGGCCTGGACGGGTGGGAGAAGACGGGCCTGCCTGCGATCAGGTCCCGGAGAAACTTGGGCGTGGAGTCTTCGCCATCCTTCTTGCCGTCAGCCAGGGAGTCCAGCCACTCCCAGCCGGAGATATTGAGCTTGGAGACATGCTTCTTGAGCTTGGGCCGCTTGAGGGCTATGCCCTCTGCAGAGACGAGGGCGATGCCGCCTCTCACCCGGTTGGTCTCGATCCTTGGCAGGTCCCTGTATCCAGATACCTCCTCCTCCTCTGTGGGCTCTCCCTCGATGCAGATCGGACAGTTCCTGACTATTGTCCTGATCTCGTCGTCCGAGGGGGAGTACTGCAGTCCAGCCACACGCTTGTACAGGCCGATCTCCTCCACATAGCGCTCCACCTCCTCCGGTCTCGGCTGCCACGGTGCAATTCCCACAGCTCTTCGCACATAATCGGCCACCAGCACAGAGAGGGCCTGGGCAGTCCCTCCCGCAGATCGAATGGGCCCGGCGTAGTAGACCTTAAGGTAGTCTGTGCCGTCGTCGTTCTTTCCTATGTCCACTCTGGCGATCCCCTCGATAGGCGCAGCCACCACTCCTTCAGTGAGAATGGCCACCGATGTTCGAATGGCATTCTCCACCGACTCGATCCTGGAGAGGCCTCTGCCCAGTCGCCCCTCTGCGAAGTCGACGCCGATGGCCAAAGCTGACTCCTCCCGGCTCATTCCCTCGGCTTCCATCTCCCTGATGCGTGCAGCAATGCCGGGGATGCCAATGAGCTTTTCCACCCGCTCCGCCAGGTCGACGGCCAGGGGCACCTCCACCTCAGTGGTGGGATCAAGGCCGAGGCTTCTGGCCGCCCGGGCTATATTCATGGCATCTTGCAGGCCCTTCTCCAGAAGGTCAAAATATTCCGGGGTTTTCATCTTTTTTCCCGCAATCGCTTTCGCCTTATTCGCCCCACAGGTTAAGGCCTGTGACAGTGTCGGCAGACCTCTTGAGGGGCAGGCCCAGCAGCTCCTGCAGGCAGACCTCTGCTGCGAATATGGTTCCGGAGACAAGGTGTCCGGCCCAGGTTCTTCCCGATTCATCGGATAGCACTGCATGGGTGTGAAGGAAGGCCTTTTCGCCCAGAAGGGATATGTTTCCGGAGAGCTGGGCCAGCTCTACCGGATGGTCTATGCGAATGCTGCCGTATCTGCGGGCGGCCTGATCGTAGCAGGAGAGCTCTGCCCATGATAGGGCACCAATTCCACTCACCAATCCTGTTTTGATCCCTTTCTTCTCTATGAGGTAAGAAATCTGGCCGATGATATCAGCACCGTGGTCGAGGCTGGCCAAAAAGATGCGCCCCTGCCTGAAGTCCTTCATCAACATTGCCTGCACCTTACCTTACCTGATCGGATCGCCTGATGATAAAGTTTTTCTGTCATGGACGAATCGTCCGGAAAAAAGTATCGGAAGACATCGATGCTGCAATTCAAGCATATGAAAAATATTTAAAGGCGATATATCCCTTTTAGCAGCTTTCTAGGAGATGTCTCTATCTGTCAACAGGCCCGAGAGCATCCGAAACGGCAAACTTAGTTATATAAATTATAAGTTAACCCCTTTATTTCTCATGCGTCTATGCTCTTATGTATTGCATTTTTAAAGAGAAAAGATTGATTTATATATTAATATTATTTAGTAAGTAATGACTTTTCGTCATCTGCAGAAACTCTCAATAATTTATTATGACATTTTTCCGGTGGAAACCCGATCCTGTAGACCGCATCTCTTGCGGCCTGCCTGAACAGAAGGGATTTAGAAATGTCTCTGGCTGAGAAGGCTTGCCTGCTGGATGAAGCAGAAATTTAAGAGGCTTTCGCCTGCCCTTCTGGGCTGTGGAGCACCGAAATTATTACCATCTAAGCTTGGGCGCATACTCCAGGATATGAAACTCAACAAGACGGAGATTCGATGCATTCTTCGTCAAAACCGCAATCATCTGAGTACAAAAGAGATCGGGACGTGGGTGCAAATTACTGAAAAATCTTTGCCGAAATCGGATACGTGAGTCTCCTTTTAACAGCAAGTGTACATTGTGCCAAATGTTAGCTATTTTCGGTAACTCACATACGCGACTAAAAAATTTAGAGGGGATAATAGTTATCTATGGCAACACCCAGTAGCCCACTTGCACCACCATTTGCAGTTACATGTGCAACAGGCCGTTTTCGCCACGTAGCAGCCGCCGCATCTCCAAGCTACGCAACCAATATATGAAGCCCACCCGCCGTCGCATTCAGTCAGAGCGTTTCTACAACTACAGTGCGCTTGTATTTGCCCCCTTACACAAGACCACCAGCTATTTGTTTTGAGCATTTTCAGGCGAGTCGGTTGAATCCCTCCAGTAGCCGTCTTCTCGCCAGGTGTTTCCACTGCTGCATACTCAACGACGTTGTCAAAGTTGCCGCCAACAGCTACGACGTTGAATGTATATGTCTCCCTTTGGCCTTCTGCTTCTAGCGTAATTCTGACTAACGCCCCGAGATCTTGCTTTGGCGGCTTGCCCTTGTCATCCTCCATACTCTTGCCAAAGTAATCCTGGACACTCATAGTTACTTTTTGTTGTGTTTCTTTACCCGTTGTCTTGGACCTTACTTTGTAGACTTCGGTAAATCCAAAGAAATTTTCATCCTTTGTCTGCGCTTCGAAACCTCTTTTCACGAGGTCTTCATCAGCTAGTGCAAGCAATTTGTCAGTTCTTTTCTGATTGGCAAAATCCGAAACTAATTTAGACTTGCTCGTAACCTCCGCATTTATCAGAGTTAAACTGGTATCCGGTTCTGCATCTGCCTGACTTAGAGCGATATCTGTTGATTTAAGCATACTTGGAGCAGTCAAATTTTGATCGACAGTGACCATTGGTTGGATAGCCACAGAACGGGAGACATTACCCGTGGAGATAGCCGCGCATGCGATCCCTGTTAGGACAACAGTCAAGCATATCAGAACACAGCTTATACTTAACTTCATAGTGTCTTCACCTCGTTTTCGATTGATTTGGATAATATAATGATTTAATATGATATAACATTTTGGTTGCGTTGCTACGTTGACAAATTTGTATGTGTTTAGGTCCATGAATTCAGTATCTATCGGCCAATTTCGTGCCATTCTCTGTTGCCTTTTCATTTAGAGCCTTTTTGGTGAGCATAGTTTACCGATATCGTTTGCTTGTTAGATGCATGTCAATTTATATTAAGCACGCCCGGACTGAATCAGCATCTATCGACCTACTCTCAAGCACCTAAACACATACACAAATTTTAATGAATGACCTGCAGTTTGCAGCGAGGTGTGCTGTTTGACTGTGACATCTTTCCAGTAGAGACGAGGCCCTGAGATATTTCCCTGCGATCCTCCTCTAGTAAGGCCTAATCTAGAATATCTCTGGCGTGGCGGGCTTGCCAGCCCGGTCGAAGCTAAATCTTGCCCCTCCGGACCGAACGCCATTTATGCATAATTGCAGGCGTTATCTATTTTTGATCGGAGCCGTACTCCTCTCAGATGAAACTTGACTCTCTGGCATCACAGCTGCGGGGATTTGTGGGCATCACCCGCAAAAGGCAGATAGGAGATCTCATGCAATTCTTTCCCATAGAATCGGATCGCATCATTGCCTCCTTTGGAGAGGATGCCGCCGTGATCGATGACGGCGAGGAGGTCATGCTCTTCGCAGCAGACGGAATCTGGTCGCAGCTGATGGAGGCCGATCCGGAGTGGTCCGGCTACTGCTCAGTGCTGGTCAATGTGCATGACATAGCGGCCATGGGCGGCTGGCCGGTGGCAATGGTGGATGTGCTCTCCGTGGCCGATCAGGATGTGGCGGCGAAGGTCCTGGGTGGCATGAAGAAGGCTATTGAGAAGTTCCAGGTGCCCATCATCGGCGGCCACCTGCACCCCGACACCCCCTACAGCGCCCTGGATGTGGCCATACTTGGCAAGGCAAAGAAGAGCGGCGTCATACTGAGCAGCACAGCCCGGCCTGGGGATGTGGTGATCGCCGCAGCCGATATGGACGGCCGGCCCCATCCCAATTTTGCCATCAACTTCGACTCCACAAGCTTCAAGGATGGAGAGGTCCTGAGAAGGCAGCTATCCTGCATGCAGGAGCTGGGGGAGAGGGGCCTTGTCAGCGCGGGAAAGGACATCAGCAATCCGGGACTCCTTGGGACACTGGCCATGCTTTTAGAGACAAGCCAGGCGGGTGCAGTGGTGGATGTTGATTCCATCGCAGTTCCATCATGCCTGGACACGGCCGCATGGCTCAAGATGTATCCGGGAATGGGCTTCGTGGTAACTGCCAGGCCGGAGAACGCGGAGAGGGTCTTGGAGGTATTCGAAGTCCGGGGGCTCTCCGCCAGGGTCATCGGCCGGGTGACGGATGAGAGGAGGCTTCTCATCCGCAGCGGCAAAGAGGAGGCCGTGCTCTTCGACCTGGAGAAGGAGTGTGTGACGGGGATTGATTGAATTGAACTCGGATTTCGTTCACTCTTTGCGGGAGAGAGCCGGATCCAGGCGCGCCAGAATCGGCATCGGGATATGGAACGCCGATGCAGATCTGATCGCCTCTCTGCAGCCAGCCCGCAGGTATGCAGACCTGGTCATAGTGGGCGAGCCGGGATGCAAGCCGCTATTTGATGGGCTCTCCGCTCCCGAATTTGAGTTCCGCCCGGCAGAGGAGCCATGGATGGAGCTGGTGCGCCAGCTTGCAGACGGCGATATCGATGGTGCAGTGAGAGGGAACCTGCCAGCAGGCAGGACCATGCGCGCCCTGGCCAGCCAATTTTCCGTACGCGTGCGCCGGCTGGCCCTCCTTGAGCTGGAAGGCTGGGCATTCCTGCTGGGGCCGGTGGGAATCGATGAGGGCGAGACGCTGGACGACCGGTTGCAGCTTCTGCTGGGCGGGGCGGGGCTTTTGCAGAGCATGGGCGTCACGCCCCGCGCCGCCGTCCTCTCCGGCGGCCGGATGGAGGACGCGGGCCGCTCCCGGCGGGTGGACATCAGCCTGGCCGAGGGCGAGGAGATGGCAGAAAAGGCCCGCCGCGCTGGCGTGCTGACCCGGCATAAGGGGATTTTAATTGAGAGCTGCCGGGGAGACGATATCATAATAGCCCCTGAGGGCGTCTCAGGAAATCTGATCTTTCGTACCCTGCTGCTGCTCTGCGGCGTCAATTCCTACGGCGCGCCTGTGCTTATGGACCGGATCTTCATCGACTCCAGCCGGGCGCGGGGCAGCTTCGACGGCCCGGTGATGCTGGCTGCGGCGATGGCCGGGATGAAAGGGGAATAGAGGTTTACCAGAAACTTAAAATGTTAAAAGGATATGATTTAAGAATCGGAAATACTGAGGACCTATGAGAATTCGCTATTCCAGGCTGCTGGCGCTGGCTTTATTGATTCTGGGATCGCTGGCGGCCGGCACACCAACTGCCGCATGCATCCCTCTCAGAGAGCCCCCTGCCGACCTGAGCGCCAATATGACGGACCGCGCCGGCCTTGCCGGCATCGACCTCTCCAATATCAATATGAGTGGCAAGCACCTCAATCAGTCGGACATATCCGGCTCGAATCTCAGCAACTGCAACCTGAGGGGCGCGTTTTTGCGTTCCGCCTGGCTCGGCAATTCCGTTCTCAGGAGAGCTGAGATGGCTGGGGCCGATTTGTCAATGGCCGACCTCAGCTCCGCGGACTTGCAGGGGTCCAATCTCTCATGGGCCTGCCTTGCCAATGCCAAGATGGCAGGCGCCAATCTCAGTGACGCTGTTTTAAGGGAGGCGGATCTGACTGAGGCGGACCTCTCCGATGCCCGTCTCTTCGATGCCGATCTGACAGATGCCCGCCTCTTTCGAACGGATCTCTCCGGAGCGTATCTGCGGGGCATATATCTGATCAGCGCCAACCTCATCGGCGCCCATGTGAGCTGGGCCGACCTGTCCAGCAGCCACCTCTCTCGCGGCCAGTTCTCCAGGGCTGAGATGTACAATACCAACCTCAATGGTGCAGACCTCTCAGGGGCGGACTTTACCAGGGCCTATCTCATGGGCGCGAACCTGACGGACGCTATTTTGACCGGAGCCAGCCTTGATTATGCCGATTTGACTGAGGCGAGGCTCATGGGTGCCAGAATGAACTCAGCCAAGATCCCCTATGGCGACCTTACCCGAGCCAACCTCACGGGTGCCGATCTATCCGATGCGGACCTCAACTCGGCCCGGCTGGCTGGCTGCACCCTTCGCCTGGCGGTTCTGGACAGGGTAAGGCTGTGCGAGATGGACCTGCGCGGTGTGGATCTCTCCGGATCGTCCCTGCGCGGATCGGACCTGGTGCGGGTCTATCTGGCCAATGCCGACCTGCGCGGTGTGGATCTGAGTGATGCCAGCCTCGACCGGGTGGAGATGACAGGCGCCGACCTATCCGGTGCAAACCTGGAGAAGATCAAGTACGACCAGTTCACCCTCCACTCCCTCTACAGCGCCAACCTGGAGGGAGCAAAGATCTCAGGCGATCTGAGAGCCGATTTAAGCCGCATCAGGGAAGATGTGGAATGATGGATAGGCGAGGGCATTTCGGGCCGGCGATTTTGATCATTTTGATTAATATATCATATGTCTCCGGTGCGGCGGCCATCTCCATTGGGCATGGCGGGAGCATCCAGAAGGCGATCGATGCCGCCTTTCCCGGAGATACCATCGAAATTCAGCCCGGCGTCTACAGGGAGAGCATCATCATCAACAAGAGCATCACACTGCGGGGGATAACCGGGCAGACTGCCATGACAGAGAGGCCCCTTATCCTGGCTGGTGATGGAGAGGACATCATCCTGATCTCGGCGGATGGAGTCTGTGTGGAAGGCCTGAACCTGAGCGGTGCCACGGGATGGTGCGGCGCGGCGGTAAATGTGATGGCCCAAAGATGCATCATAGCCAATAATACAATGCAAGGCAATGCCATAGGCATTCTAGTCTCCAATGACAGCAACACCATAGCAGGCAATGATGTGAATGATAATTATCTGGCCGGGCTGGTCATATTCTCAGCCAGGGATAATCATATATTCAATAATTCCCTGTGCTGGAATAACCAGGCTGGCATCATGGTCATAGATTCAGAAGATAATACCATTGCCTGCAATAACGCCAGCGAGAATATGGGCATAGGCATAAAGCTCTACCAATCCAGTCATACCATCATCAGAGACAATTCGATGGTCACCAATGACTATGGTGTAGTCTTATCAAATTCAAATAATAATAGCATATACAACAATTCAGCCGTCAACAACGATTATGGATTTTATCCGTATATGTCCAGTGGAAATGCCATAGCCAACAATACCGCATCGAAAAACGATTATGCAGTCTACCTTTGGGACGCTCATGACAACATCATATCCGATAATGACCTGCAAAGCAATGATGGATGCGGAATTACACTGTTCTTCTCTGATGAAAATCGCTTTGAGGGAAACGATGCCCGCCACAATGACCAATATGGGATACATCTCATCTCCTCCAGTGGAAATATCATATCAAGAAACCTGTTCAGCAATATCTCCGCTGGCAGCGGCGCATGCTTCGAGGACTCCTCCGCCAACGTCTTCTCATTCAATCACGTGAACGCAAACTCAGAGCAGGGCGTGCTGCTCGTAAATGGCCGCAGAAATGCCATCGCAAGTAATACCATCTGCGAAAATCCGGAGGCAGTGGTGATTTCAGGCCTCAGCGAAGACAACACCATCTCAGCAAATCATATTGAAGGTGGAGACTTCGGAGTCTCCATCTCTGGAGCCGGCAACAGCACTGTATCCGACAACGCGCTCCTCAGAAATAAAGCGGCAGCAATCCACCTCAATTCGTCCAGGAATATCAGCATCAATGGAAATGATATCCGGCAATGCCCTGCCGGCCTGCTCCTGGAGAGCTGCCGTGACTGCCGCCTCTCTGCGAATAATCTCTCAAACAGCGCCAGTGCCATTTTGCTTCGAAACTCGAGCGGAAACAGCCTGGAGGCAAACTCCTTCTGGAATTGTAACTCGGCCATCCGCATGGCCGGATCGTCAGGCAATAGCATACAGTCCAATGCGCTCTCTGGAGATGCCGGTGGAATGGTTCTCGAGGGCTCCTCGCAAAACAATCTTATTAACAACACAGTCGAGGTCAAAGATGCCGGCATCGCACTTATCTCATCCTCCGGCTGCAGCATAATGGCAAACATCGTGAAGGGCTGCCATCAGGGCGTAAAGCTGGTGGGCAGCAGCCATAACCGTCTGTGCTATAATAATATCAGCGGCAATTTTGAGGGCCTCTATCTGGATGAAGGCGTATACCCCAGCACTCCAGCAGCAATGAGATCTATTTGAATTCATTTATGGGAAATTCTCGCGATGTCTATTCATTCATATCCAGCAACTCCTGGATCAGCCCCGAGGCTATACCGTACCAATACAAGGGAAGGTCCTATAGCAGCCGCCTGGGAAACTACTGGGCAGCAGTCCAGATGAATGATCAAGATAACGATGGCATCTGCGACAGTCCGCATAATATCGGCCCGGACGTGGATGACAGGCCATTGATTGAGCCGCACGATAGATATTCGATCCGGGGCTGAAGGGTTAACTTTAATACGTTGGCAGGGATTTTCAGTTATGGAGGTATCAGGAGAATGGGAAAATTTAGTGTGATTATAGCTGTGGCACTTGTGGCATCTCTGTCCATGGCAGCCTTTGCCCAGGGCCCGAAGAATGAGATCGTCGAGCCGGCTTTTCCGCCCGTAAACGCCTCAGGAAGCGAGATCTACCAGGAGGTCAGGGAGGGAGCCGACACAGTATATAAGGATATAAATGACTCAGCACTATCATTCCGAAATGAGAGCCTTTTTATCATAAGAGCGGATACGGGCATGAGCCCTCATGTTCCTGCA
The DNA here is from genome assembly GCA_018052825.1 of Methanothrix sp. GTDB lineage: Archaea > Halobacteriota > Methanosarcinia > Methanotrichales > Methanotrichaceae > Methanothrix. The sequence continues at coordinate 25,754 of JAGPMN010000007.1, read as the reverse complement.
GATAAAGGGGTAAGGACTCCGCCGGTTATAGGATTCGGAGCAGCTCCTGTCGCAGGAAGCTGGGCATTCACTCTGACCGATGTGGCAACCAGATTCCTCAAGCTGGATCTATCTCAGACCTCTGATGCCGTATATGGCTCAGGTGAGCTGACTGAAAACGGTGTGACCACCGCGGTCACAGCGGCGGGCACAGTTCTGGGAGACCGCCTGGCCCTTTTCGTGACGCCGGTGAAAAGCAGCACGCTCTACAGAATGAGCCTGACCATCAGGCAGGGCTCAATGGACGGAGATTATATCCTCACAGCAACTGGGGTGACCCAGCCTGGCCTGGCCTTCGGCAGCCTGCTCTCATCGCAGGGCACAGCAGCCATGCAGCCTGCACCGGCACTGCCGGCCAATCAGTCTGCCTAGTCCTGGCATCATAAGTCGATCGGGTTTGCTCCGGGCCAGCAAGCCCGGAACACATTTTATGGCTCCTCGCCGAGAAATGGCGCAGCATGAGGGCATCAGCGTTATTAACGACGTCATCCATACCATCCGGCATGGCAGAAAAGACAATTCCCATATCTTTAATTTTACTCATATGTTTTGCTGCAAATGCGTCCTCGCAGGGCTACATGGGCACAGTAGCCACTGGCACGGGGACGGTTCCGGCTCTAACCGTGGGCAAGAGCTCGATATCGACATCTGAGCTTGGCGCGCTATCAGGTCAGCCCAACCTGACGGGAACGTGGTCTCTCGACCTGAATGGCCCGTTCATCAGGCATATCGACCTGCAGGCCATTCAGAAGGGCGATTTCATAATGGGCACCGGCCTTATGGATAAAGGCACGACATCTGTGACTGCCGCCGGCTCTGTGGCTGCCGGGGGTACAACGCTATTCGTCTGCCAGGCAGACGGCGGGATGGCACTGCGGCTCTACCTCACAGTCTCAGGCACATCCCTTGCCGGAGAGTACGACCTCCTCTCGGCTGATGGGCCGTACGCATCTGGAACTGTCACAGGAAGCATGAACCCCTCCGTCCAGCTGCGCCATGTTACACCTCTGGGCGGCAGCTCAAGGACATCTGCGGGCACCAGTGCTAATAGCGGGGCAGGAACCGGAGCTTTTGTGGGAAGCGCAGTGCAGAGCATTCAGGAGCAGGAATGATGCGCCTTATTAATCTCATAGCAGTAGCTGCCCTCATACTGTCCGCAGGCTCGCCGGCAGCGGGAAGGTGCTGCTCTTTAGGGGGCGGGGCCTCCTACGACTTCCTGGGAGATCCGGCCATGAGCATGGATATGTCCAGCTATGATGAGTTTCTGCGAGATTACGGGAAGGATAGCGTCTCTGCCGGAGACGAGGCTCAGCCCCGCCGCCTGATAATCCACCTCAACGACAGCGCGGAAAATGCGAGCTTTGACCTTCGGCTATCCGCAAAAGGGTCAGGCCTGTCCGGAGCGGGCAATATGACATCCTCCCAGGGCGGCGAGCCGGTATCAGCCGACGGCCGCCTCGTTGGAGGCAATCTCACTTTGAATGTGACAGCATACTCAGGAGGCATCTTCACGCTCGAGCTGGCTGGAGCAGAAGGAAACGGCGGCCTTATCGGCAGCTTTGTGAGACGGAGCAGGGCTGTGCCCGGGCAGATCGGCCTCATGGGGACGGCAGAGGGCAGGTGGGAGCAGTAAGCTATTGTCTGGCACCAGGCGAGAACCTCTTCATGAGCCGCTTCATATTCGCCTTTCCCGCCCCTCCGCGCATGCCTTTGATGGCCTTCTGCATGGCCTGATGGGATTTTAAAAGCTCGCGCACGAGGTCTGGGGAGGCTCCGCTGCCCCTGGATATGCGCTTGATTCGCGAAGCTGTGATGATCCTCGGATCCTCAAGCTCGGCATCTGTCATGGAGTCCATGACCACCCGGTACTTATCCAGCCGCTCCTTGGTCATCTGAAACTCCCTGTCGGACAGCTCCACGCCCAGGCCGCCCAGGGGGAGCATCTGCATGATCTGCTTGAGGGGCCCCATCCTGTTCATGGCCTCCATCTGCTGGTACATGTCCTTGAGGGAGAACTTTCCCCGCATGAGGGAGTCCATGTCGACCTGCTGCTCTGTCTGCACCTCCTGGGCCCTCTCGATGAGCGTCTTGATGTCTCCCATCCCCAGCATACGGGATATGAAGCGGTCGGCTTCGAACTTCTCGAGGTCTGCTGGCGTCTCGCCCACGCCGATGAAGGCCACCGATGTCTTTGTCTCGGCCACAGCAGATAGGGCCCCGCCTCCCTTGGCTGTTCCATCCAGCTTTGTGATGATGACGCCGGTGATGGATATCGCCTGGTCGAAGGCGCGGGCCTGCTCTGCCGCCTGCTGGCCGAGTGCCGCGTCCATCACCAGCAGCTTCTGCTCGGCATTGACCACGGCGTGAATGTCCTTCATCTCCTGGATCAGGTCGTCCTCCAGGGCGTGTCTGCCGGCAGTGTCGACAATTCTCACATCATACTTCCTCGCGGCCTCAAGGCCGGCCCTGGCCACAGCCGGAGCATCGGGGTTTCCCTTCTCGCCGTAAAAGAATACGCCCTGCTTTTCGCAGAGCGCCTTGAGCTGGTCGTAGGCTCCCGCCCTGAATGTATCGGCGCAGATGACGGCTGCGCGCAGCCCCTTCCTTTGAAAGAAGGTGGCAAGCTTGGCAGCGGTTGTGGTCTTTCCAGAGCCCTGCAGCCCTACCAGCATGATATTTTGTTTCTTGAGGGCAATGTCGCTTCCCCTTCCCACCAGATTGATCAGCTCCTGGTATACTATGTTTATGACATGCTCGCGCGGATTCATGCCTGCGGCAGGCTTCTCGTTTAAGGCCCTCTCCTTGATCGTATTGGAGAGCTGCATCACCAGCTTTACATTAACATCGGCCTGCAGTAGTGCGCGCTGAATCTCGCGCACGGCATCATCCACCAGCGCCTTGTCGATCTTATTCGCAGACGCAATCTTCTTTAAGGCATTGCGCAGCGACCCGCCTAAGTTTTCCAGGACCATAGAGCTTCAAGCATTTAGGCTGCGGCAAACCATATAAAATGTTCCTTGACAGGCCTCCATCCGGGCGGGAACTCTGCGAGCCAATCGCGTCATCTCCTGCCACATCCTTCCAGCTCCAGAAGATGCCTCTTGATCTGCAGGCCGCCCCGGTATCCGCTCAGGCTGCCGTCCCTGCCTATCACCCGGTGGCAGGGAATGAAGACCGGCAGGGGATTTGCCCGGCAGGCCGCTCCCACAGCCCTGAAGGCACGCGGCCTGTTCAGGCTCTCAGCCACATCTTTGTAGCTTCTCGTCTCTCCGTAGGGTATGGCCAGCAGGGCCTGCCAGACTGCCCTCATGAACTCGGTTCCCGACAGGTCGAGGGGCAGGTCAAAGGCCTTCCTCCCTCCCAGGAGGTAGCTATCGAGCTGCTCTTTCGCCTCACAGAGCAGATCTGTCTTCTGCAGGGATGCGTCTGCCGGCGGCACCTCTCCTGGAAGAAAGAGGCGGGTGACGGCCTGGCCGTCCTCCGCTATGGCTATTTTTCCAAGAGCTGTATCGAAAAAGAAAATGCTCTTCATGATCTGTATTTGAGGATGTGCCATGATAGATACCCTGGCATTCACGCCAGGAGGTAGGAGGGAGGCAAAAGTCCAGGGATAGGAGGGAAAAGAGGTCTTTCTCGACTTTTGCCGTTTGCAAAGTAGACTTTTGACGATAAATAGTTTTCGCTCTTCGTCCGGCGAAGGATAAAAGGAGAGGCAAAAAAAGAGGTTTTGGTTTTATGGCTGCTCATTCCGGAGGCAGAACCTGTCCGCCGGAGGCTGCCGCTGCCTGCCCCTCCGCCACATGCAGGCTGGAGAGCAGGCTCTCAGTTACCTCCTGCGGGTATGAGGATATTATATCCACACTGGTTGTACCCACGGAGACGGGTCCGCACTCGCAGCCCTGGCTGTCCAGCCAGAAGGAGGCGTCGTAAAGCACTGCGTCCGCGGGGGCTGCTGTGTTGTATTGTAGCGGCACGCAGGTCAACAGGAAGCCATCCTTTCCGTCAATCGTCCTGTCTTCAGCACTGGTCGTATTGAAGGCATTGGTGATCACCATATTCATGGCATGAATCTGCTTGTACAGTTCCAGTGTTGAGTCAATGGGACTGTCATACTTGCTGATTGTGATCACTGCCTTGGTGGAGTTATCTGAAAATATCTGCATATTGTAAATGGTGGCAGTTGGTGCCTCAATCGGCTCTGCAACCATTATCTGATGAGATAGATCTGTATTCATATCAAATGACACTGCATAAGGGCCGAGCTGCTGGCTCTCAGTAGCAGCCAGGGCTGCGGAGGAGAGCACCAGCATCACAGTTGCTGCCAGTAATAACTTCACTTAATTTCACCCCAAAGCCTTATGCTTTCTCATCATAGAAAAGTATTGCTTTAATATGCATCTCGTATGGCCTCTCCATAATGCCTACACCTACGCCATACTCTTATAGCTGATCAGATGCAACTAGCAGGGGATGCATATTGTCATTTCGCCCGGACGTCTCCTCTGCATGAGCGAGCCTGGCATCTACACCCTCATGCTCTCTGTCCCGGGGGCTTTGCAGATTGAGGTCGGATCCCTGGGGGCCCGCAGATATCCTGCCGGCTATTACTGCTATACCGGTTCGGCGCGCGGCCCCGGCGGCCTGAAGAGAGTCGACAGGCACATCCTCCTCTCCCGGGACAGGAAGAGGACGCGAAGGTGGCACATCGACTACCTGCTGCCCTGGGCGACAGTTTTAGAGGTCTATATCACCCGGACGGCAGAGGACCTGGAATGCCGGATAGCGTCTGCCATAGGATGTGAGATCTCACCCGTTTCGGGCTTCGGGTGTACCGACTGCCGCTGCCCCGGCCATCTGCACTACTCACGTGACCCGTTCGCGATGCGGAACGCCGTGGGCCTGGCCCATGCCGCAGCAAAAGTCTAAAAAATTAGGGCGTTTCCCCCATCATTTTCCACAAGTTTTCAGGCGAGCGCCTGCGAACTGCCTACGGGCAGGGCAGGTTGAGCACCGACGTATTTCCCACAATGGTCTCCGACCTGATCTGCGCATACCCCATGTAAATTCCGTTCATCATCAGGGATGGAACAGTCTGGGCGTTCTTCTGCACCCTCCCTCCGATCCTGGCAGTGCCCTGCACCTCTGAGCTGATCTCGTAGATGGAGAAGCTGTCGTTCTGGTAGATCCGGGTGTCCTTTATGAGGTCTTTGTCGATCTGGTATGTCTCGGACATAACTGAGCCCACCTCGTAGTTCTTGGCACAGAGGGCGTTTTTCAGGTCGCTCTGGGTCAGGGGAGGAACATATGGGTGGTAATCGTAATTTGAGGAGATGATGATAGATGCGCTATCCTCATTTGAGTCGCGATAGACCTCAGAGTCGATGGTCCTCGTGGCAATGCCGCTGCCGCTGGTGCCCAGAACCATCTTCTGTCCGTTATACCCTGTCTGGGTCTGAAGGATTCTGGACTCCTCCATATAGCCGTTCACGAAAACCCAGGAGTGCTCTGTGTAGTTCTGGGCCAGCGTGTCTACGGCGTGGGCCACATCGGCTACGGGCGCAAAGAAAAGCAGCGCCTGGAGCGCCATCATTATCGCAAAGATACTTCCCCTCATTCTCAACGCACCGCCCAAACTCTCACCTGCTCACGGCCTTTTATCGCCTCTGCCGGTATAAATGCCATCCGCTCAAAAGCCGATCAGGGCAGGGCCAATGGAGTAGTAGGCTTCGGCAGGCACCCCTTTGATCAGGCCGCTGGCATCGGGCTGTTCCAGCAGCGATCCGGACTGGTTCCAGCTTGCATCGATGCTGTGCACCGGCTTTATCGTCCTGCTTACCGAGTAGTCGGCCGCCCCTGCCCCCATAGTGAAGGGCTGGAGGAGCAGAGACTGGTTTTCTCCGAATACAGATCTGATCCAGGCGTTGTAATCTGGTACAGCCTGGTTGTAGGCATTTGCATCTCCCTGCAGTGCCTGGTCGTATCTCTGGGCCATGAACCATCCCCGTTTGAGGCCGTCCAGCACGCCCTGCTGGTAGTCGCTCAGGGCTGGTGCTGCGGATGTGAGAATGGCTATGAGTCCAAGGATAATCAAGGACAGCTTCGCTTTTTTCATCATAAAGTACTCCTCATTTCATCATCGATCATATATCTATTTGCCACCTTTCTGCCGTCGGTCGATTATCGCCTCTTTACGCCGATATATCAAAAGGTTTATGCAATGTATTTTGTTAGTAAATTATATATACTGTAATCCAATAATCTCTCTTAATCTGCCTGGGCATGAACAGGAAGGATGTGGCGGAATATGAAGATAAGGTTCATATGCAAAAATTGCGGCTCAGTAAATGAAAAAGAGAAGGATGTGCTGACAGATCCGGATTACAGCCAGGAGGACTGGCTGTGCGATCTTCCCATGGGCTTTGAATGGATACTGCCTGTGGGAAAGATCACCCCGGTTGTGGGCAGCCCGCTCTATGTCTCCAGTCTGGGGGGCAATTTCACCCGCGAGGAGTATCTTGACAGGTACTTTATCGATCCTGAGATAGCCTATCAGTTGATGCGCCAGGACAAAGAGAATTCCATCTCACAGGCCATCGAACCGCAGAAGGTGCAGTCCCTTATCAGGGGACGAAAGACTTAAATACGTCGATTGCCGAGAGGATAATGGCAAAGGTCGACGACCATTATTTTTCCTCCTAGAAAGAAGACTTTTGCCTCCCTCCTAATCCTCATTTCAGTTCCGGCAGAAACCTCTTCATGACCTCAGCCGCTATGACCACCAGCAGGCCCACGGCCAGTACGAGTATCCAGCTCTGGTAAGACAGAGGGCTGGTCTGGAATATGGACTGCATGAAGGGGATGTACACCACTGCCAGAATCGTACCGATTGATGCGGCTATTCCCATGAGCAGGGTTTTGTTGCCCAGGGGATTCATCCTCAATACCGATTCCTCGAGCGACCGGCTGCTATAGGCATTGTATACTGTAAAGAAGCCCAGGGCCACAAAGGCCACAGTCCTTGCGTATTTCGTCTCCTCTCCCATCTGAATAGAGTGGATGTAAAGCCCCAGCGTGCCGGCCACAATGGCAGCCGCTATGGCCAGGGTATAGATCATAAGGCTTCTCGATGGCATGGGCTCTTTTGGATCGCGGGGCATTCTCCTCATGGTTTCGGCATGAGCCGGCTCAAGGGCCAGGCCGATGGCTGGAAACTCTTCGGCCACCACGTTTATCCATAGGATCTGGGCGGCCAGGAGTGGGATAGGATAGCCGAGGAGGACGGCCACGAATATGGTGGCAAGCTCTGCGAAGCTGACTGCCAGAAGGTATGACGATCCCTTTCTGATGTTGTCGTAGATCCTTCTCCCCTCTTCCACTGCACCCACAATGGTCGCGAAGTTGTCATCGGCTATGACCATATCCGATGCCTCTTTGGTGACCTCAGTGCCTGTCCTTCCCATAGCCACCCCGATGTCCGCCGCCTTCAGGGCGGGGGCGTCGTTAACCCCGTCTCCGGTCATGGCCACGATATTTCCTTTCTTTTGCAGGGCCTTGACTATGCGGACCTTATGCTCGGCAGTGACCCTGGCAAATACGGATACGTGCTCTATCCTGTCAGCCAGCTCCTCATCGCTCATGCCGTCCAGCTCTATGCCCTCAATGACATCGCCATTGCCGATCTGAAGCTCCCTGGCTATGGCCAAGGCTGTGAGGCGGTGGTCGCCCGTGATCATGACTGTGCGAATGCCGGCACCCTTACTGATGGCTATTGCCTGCATCACCTCTTTTCTGGGCGGGTCCATCATTCCGGCGAGGCCAACGAATATCAGGTCAGATTCGAGCTCGTCGACGGTAATCGACCCATGAAGACACTCTCCTGCAAAAAGAGGCTTCTCTGCGAAGGCCAGCACCCTCATGGCGCGGCTGGCCATCTCGTCCGCCAGGGAGGCGATGGCCTTCCTGTCTTGATCTGTGAGGGGCAAGTCTGCTCCTCCCGGTGCAGCTTTTCGGCTGCATCGGCTGAGGACCGCCTCTGGGGCGCCCTTCATGGAGACCCTGAGCCCTCCATCTGCAATTTCATCTACCGTGGTCATCCTCCGCCGGTCGGAGTCGAAGGGATACTCTGCAAGCCTGACATATCTCTTGCGAATGCCTTCAAGTATGCCCGCCTTCTCTGCAGCCACAATGAGAGCCCCTTCAGTGGGATCGCCCACAATGCGCCACGAGCCGTTGGCCTTCTCCATGTCCGCGTTATTGGCCAGAGCGCCGATGGTGAGCAGCCGGACCAGATCCTCATCCTGAGCGCTGACCTTCTTTCCGTCATCAAAGAAGGAGCCATCAGGGCTGTAGCCCGAGCCATCCACATCGATCCTCCTGTAGGTGTGAATCTCCCGCAGTGTCATCTCTCCAGTGGTGAGGGTTCCTGTCTTGTCTGTGCAGATCACTGTGGTCGATCCCAGGGTCTCCACAGCAGGCAGGCGTCTGATAATGGCGTTCTTCCTGGCCATGGCCTGGGTCCCGAAGGCTAAAGCCAGGGTGACAATGAAAGGAAGGGCCTCAGGAACTCCGGCTACGGCCAGGGCGATGGAGGCGATGAGCGAGTCCATGATGGGCGAGCCGCGGCTATAATCAATGATGAATACAGTGGCGGCTATGGCGAATACCAGATAGGCCTGCCTCTTGGCCAGCCCCTCCAGCTTGATTTTAAGTGGAGGCTCGACAGGCTTCTGCCTGATCATGCCCGATATCCGGCCCAGTTCGGTAGACAGCCCGGTGGCCGTTACCACCGCACGGCAGTTGCCGTAGGAGATAATGGTGCCCATGAAGAGCATGCTCCTTCTGTCAGCAAGAGCTGCATCCTCTGCAATGGGCTCAGGGCTTTTTTTAACCGGCACCGACTCTCCTGTCAGCGAGGCCTCGATAACCTCCAGGGCTGTCGCCTCCAGGATGCGGGCATCTGCCGGCACCTTGTCACCCGCCTCCAGGAAGACTATATCGCCCGGAACGAGTTCTGCGGCGGGAATGGTGCTCATCCTGCCGTCCCTCATTACGTCTGCCTCCGGAGCCACCATCTCCCTGAGGGCCTCCATAGCCCTCTCTGCCTTGTACTCCTGCACAAATCCGATTATGGCCACCAGTACCACAATTCCCAGGATGACGAGGGAGTTGGTGCCTTCGCCTGCGATGTAAGAGACGATTGCCGCAAAGATCAGAACGAGGACCATGTAGTCCTTGAATTTGGAGAGAAAGATCCTCAGTGGAGAGGGTTTGGAGGGGCTTTCCAGTTGATTGGGTCCATGCTCGGCGAGCCTTTGCGCTGCATCGCTGCTGTCCAGGCCGCTGTGCCCTGACCTAAGGCTGGCCAGGACTTCATCTGGTGTCATCGAGTGCCATTTCACGTATCAAGCCTCACATGTGGAATATGGAGGACTACGGCAATTGTAGTTAAAGGTAACGCTTATCTAAAACACTATTTCACTGCCTCTGCATACAGGCCTGAGAACTCCTGGCACTGGCTGACTATGCGGCCGGCAGCCTCTCTCAGCACCACAATGGGATCTGCGCCTCTGGTCGTCAGCCGGAAGACGGGATTGTTCATGACGGGAAACTTGGTGTCATATGTGGCCATCAGCACCCTATCATCCGCTAAGAGCTCAGTCCGCAGGAGATTTAAGATGGTATGCCCCTCGCCCACAAACTCGATTACGGCCTCGCTGTCGGTTTTGTTGATGATCTTCAAATTCATTTAGACCACACCCAAACCATAGCTGGAGCTCATCTTTCGCGTCTCGGTGGATCCGCAATTCGGGCAGGCCAGTTTGCTGTCCTTCCTGACGAGGGCTGTCAGGCAGCGGTTGCAGTAGGCTTTGATGACCCCCAGGTCCTCGTCACTTGTGGTCAGCCTCATCTGCCGGTCATCTATGATCCTGGCCTTGATTATGTCGCGCAGGGAAAAAAGCTGGCGCAGGTCCTTGACATATGAGTTTCTCACATTTGATATGTGAATCGTCGCCTCCTCATCTGGGAGAGGCCTGTCCTCATGCCCCTTCTTGAAGGCCAGGGATACGATTACCAGGCTGTCTTTGAGGTCGATCACCTCTCCTACTACGATATCGCCCTGTCTTAGCTTGACCGGGGCATTGGTCTTGGGTATGACGCTAGCCGACCTAGACTTGGCATCGATCTTGACCAGTCCGGCCGTGGTAGCATAGATCATTCCACCTCTGGCATAGGTGTAGTCGCCGGGCACAAACTCCTCTGTTGAGCCCACCACATCTCCAGGAAGCACAAAGCTGCCGTCCATCTAATAACTCCTCTATATCTCCGTAAATTCATCTATCAGCAACATTTCGGTTCGTAACTACTAGTATTTATACCATTGAACTACGCGTACGGTCTTCTCCCCAGTTGTTTTCTTTCGTAATCTCTTGCGGGCCGGCTCTGACGATTCTGTAAAGTTCGACATCGATCGTCTTTACGCTTTTGCTGTGAAAGTCAAAGCATCTCTTCAAAGGATAGGGTATGCGATACATCTCCCATATGGCAGCTGGTTTCACAAAGCCTCTGATGAATCCAGCGCTTCCCCGGTTGTGCAGGGAGTATACCACCCCCGCCGTCCGCAGGGCCCGGCTGAGAAAGGCCCGGTCCCCCTCGCTTGCCTTCTGGGCCCCGAAGGGAGGGTTCATAATCACTGTATCAATATGCCGGAGTTCTATGGACCTGACATCGGCGCGCAGGAGGTGCACTGTGGCCCCCAGCCGCTCTGCGTTTCTCTTCGCTGCAGCCAGTGCCTCCGGGTCGGTCTCCACGCCCACTGCCCTCGCTCCCATCAGTGAGGCGCCGATGGCTAAAATGCCAGTGCCGCAGCCGAGGTCGCAGACGGTGCAGCCCTCCAGGTCTCCGCGAATGGCCGCGAGATATAGCATCTCCGCTGCCACCGCGGCAGGCGTGCTATACTGCTCCCTCTGAAAGGACGGCCGCGAGAAGCCCTCCAGCCGCTCCAGCATCATCTCAAGCTGCTTCTTTTTCATACCGGCAGAGGACTGTCAGTTCATCCGGTCTATATCAATTATCCTATATCAGATGAAGGACTGCCTCCACAGCCAGGAGCATGACCACAATGATGGTGAGCCCCTTGAGGGCTGCAATGCCCTGGCTTAGATTGAAGGGGCCGAACTGAGGCTCTCTCTCCGTCTCCAGGTCAGAGGAAGCAGACTCGGTTCTATCCAGGCCGCCCTCTGAATGCAGCCAAAACTCATCCCCCCCTGCGGCCGGCTCCTCCAGCTCTGTGCCATCCTCTGCCTGCAGGCTGCTTCCCTCATTTGCGCTGATAAGGCTGTCCGGCATGCTTTCTCCGCTCTGCCAGTCATCACCTGCCGGCAGATCCCTGCCCTCGGGCTTATCTCCGCCTTCATCCCCCGGAGAGACGTGCTCCTGCGGCCCGCCGCTCTGCGCCCGAGCCCTTTCGTCCCCCTCCGCCACAGCCTCACCCTCATATTCTGAACAGCCCGTCTCCTGCAGTAGGCGGTCCTCATCCCTCAGAAGGGCCCCGTCGCCATCCCGACCTGCCACCTCCAGCCTCATTGGGACCAGCCAGCCCTCTTCAGGATCTGCGTTCTCAGATGGAAATGCCTCAGGCTCCTCCACAGTGCCGTCGGCGAGGATCAGCTTCTTCACCCTCACCTCTCCCCTCTCACTCACTTCATGGGACTCCTCTTCTTTGCTCCTGCCTTCCAAAACCGCCAAGTTTGGCCTTCCAGAAGAGGTTAGAAGGCGCATGCTTTCATCCCAGACGGGAAGGGCCTCGAGGCCTCTGATGCCGCCCAGAAAGTGCCTTACTACTGTCCCTCCTAAAAGAATCAGGGCATCTCTTGCCGGATCCAGAACCCCGCTGAAATCATGCTGCACCACATCCTCCTGCATCTGATCTCCCTTTTCTCCGGCAGCATTCTGCAGAGCACGGGCCGCCATTGACAGATCGGATGAGATCCTGGCCGGCACGCCGGCCCCACTCACTGTGCCGAGGCCCTCTGCTGCACTCAGCAGCTCCTGCGCTACAGCCTGCTGCCAGCCCGCCCCGCGATTTTTGGCTTTGCAGCATTGCGCTGCGGCTCCGATGCTCTTTAGCGACTGGAGGATCCCGCCTCTCACAGACCCACCCCCACCTGTGACAGGTCCCTCTTCACCGCCAAGGCTCTCCAGAAGATGGTCGGCAGCACGTGAGATGGAGCCAGCGGCTCTGTCCGGATCGCTCTTGAGAAGGCTGCTACTGTAGGCCTCCTTCATGCCAGAAACGGCCCTCTGCAGGGCAAGGATGCGCTCCCGTCCCTCTGCAGAGGAGTGCGCTGCGGCCCCATCCAGAGCTGAGAGAGCCCTTTCTGCCAGGGAGGACGCCTTCTCATCGGAGGTGCTGGCGCCGAGAAGGGCCAGATAGGACCGGCTTTTGGCCAGCAATGCCTCAGCTTTGACCTGGGAGCGGCCCTCTGCAGATCCGGGAAGAGATGCAGATAGCTCCTGATAGCGATCTGCTGCCAGAGTGAAGAGCCTGGATGCTTTTCGCCTAGCCTTTTCTGCTGAAGAGATCTCCTCCTCATACCCTGAAAGTTCCGTCTCATCTTGGTGCGTCAGCTCCGCCATCTTCAGAGCTGCCCTCTCGATGTCCTCCGCCCTCTTCAGGCTCTTCTCGCCGAGAGAGCAGTAGGCTGCGGCGAGAGCAGAAAGGGCATTTTGATAGCCTGGCCTTGCATGACGCGGCAGAAGCCGCACAGCCCTCTCCAGGGGCTCGCGGGCGGCGTCTGGCTCATGAAGCTCCAGAAAGGCCCTGCCCAGGTTGGAGAGCACAATCCCCTGGCTGGTGCTCCGCCCCAGATGCTCGAAGATGGAGAGGCTTTGATGATATCGGCATATGGCCGTGTCCCACTCCCCGGCCGCAGCCGCCAGCCGTCCCATCCTGTCCAAAATCCAGGCGGCGCTCTTCTGATCGCCCAGAGCCTCAAAATCATTCAGGCTCTTCTCGAAGTAGCGGGCGGCAAGGTCCCTCTCCCCCATATCTGCATATATCCGGCCCAGGCTGCCTGTCATCTGGGCTACTCCCTCGGCATCAGATATATCTTCGAACGTCTTGAGGCTCTTATAGCAGTACTCGACCGCCCTGTCATAGTCGCCGTGGCGGCGGAAGGCGGAGCCCAGGTTTCCCAGAACATGGGCCAGGCCAGCTTTATCGTCCTCTCTGGAGAAGCAGTCGGCGGCCTTCTCATAGTAGTAGACGGCCTTTCCGAGGTCCCCGCTGGCGGCATATGCCCTGCCGAGGTTGTTCTGCAGGACCGGCAGCATCACAGGATCGCTGCAGAGTGAGAGGGCACGGCTGTATGTCTCCACTGCCAGCCGAAAATAGCCGGCCTGCAGGATTATGTCTCCGGCCCTTTTGATCTCGTAAATATTCTCCAGTTTATTAGATAGTTGGCGGCAGATCTCCTCATCGATCCTCCCCTTTTTCATGCCATCCAGCAGACCTGCTACCAGCTCCGGGCAGCATCCCTCGATTGATTTGCTATTGATTTTTTGCAGGCCGTCAACGCCTTTGAAAAATGCCTCATAAATCATCTGGAGAACAACTAGTTGGTCCATAGAGTATAAGATAACTTATATCTTTATATAGTTTTTGAATACCGGCTGTAGCCGCTGAAACGAAGCCTTTTATACCTTGTCCGTGAGTGCTTTTGGGAGATTGCTGATGGAGTTTACGGCACAGGAAAAATACGAATTCAAGCGCCTTTTAGACGGCCTGAGGAGCAAGACGGGCAGGGGGACAGAGCTGATCTCCCTCTATATCCCTCCCGACAAGCAGATTTCAGATGTCATGAGCCAGTTGCGTGAGGAGTACGGCCAGGCAGCCAACATCAAATCCCGCGTCACCAGGCTATCTGTGCAGTCCTCACTGGAGTCGGCCATGTCCCGCCTCAAGCTGATACCCAGGCCCCCTGCCAATGGCGTCGTCATATTCATAGGGAACGTCGATGCCGGAGCCAACCGCACCGAGATGTACAATGTCGCCCTGGAACCGCCCGACCCCATTGTGACCTACCGCTATCATTGCGATTCCTCATTCCTTCTCGATCCCCTGGAGGAGATGCTCGCCGACAAGAAGACCTTCGGGCTGATAGTAATCGACCGGCGGGAGGCCACCATAGGCGTGCTGAAGGGCAAGTACATCGAGCCGCTCAAGCACCTGACATCCACGGTTCCCGGCAAGCAGAGGAAGGGCGGCCAGTCCAGCCACCGCTTCCAGCAGCTCCGGCTCATAGCCATTCACGACTTTTACACCAGGGTGGGCGAGTCCGCTAACGATGCGTTTCTGCCCATCGATCCCAAAGACCTGCAGGGCATACTGGTAGGCGGCCCGTCCCCCACCAAGGAGGAGTTCGTTGAGGGGGGCTTTCTGCACCATGAGCTGCAGGGGAAGATCCTGGATGCTCTGGATGTATCCTACACAGACGAGTCGGGCCTGTATGAGCTGGTGGATGCAGCTCAGGACCGGCTGCAGGATCTGGAGGTCACCCAGGACAAGCTGGTCATGCGCCGCTTCATGAAGGAGCTTGTGTCGGAGAGGGGGCTGGCGGCCTACGGCGAGGGCGAGGTTCGCCACAATCTTGAGCTAGGGGCGGTGGAGGTTCTGCTCCTCTCCGAGGACCTGCGCAAGGTGCGGGCCAGGATCGAGTGCACCAACAGGAGCTGCGACTTTTCTGAGAGCCAGACACGCAGTGCCTCTTCGCCGCCTCCAGGCAATTGCCCCAAATGCGGCAGCGCCCTGACAGTGGCTGCGGAGGAGGACATAGTATCCGACCTCTCCAGGCTGGCTGATCAGAGCGGAGCAGAGGTTAAAATCATCTCCACCGAGTTCGAAGAAGGAGCGCAGCTCTACAAAGCCTTCGGAGGCATTGCAGCCATCCTCAGATACAAGACGAGCCACATATAGAGGCGATGAGAACGATCGAGGTCTCCATTTGCTCACCAGTCCGGCCCACAGAGAGGGTGGATAGAGTCGTCTCCGCAGTCGAGAACATCTTCCCGGGCCTGATCATGGACATCCGCTCCGACAAAATCGAGGCCTACGGCGGGGCGGACGGGCTGAGGACATTTCATGAAAAGCTCCGCCGGCAGAGGATTCTCGATTCGGCAAGGTCGGTGATGCGGCAGGGCCTGGCCGGGGAGACCGTCTCTTTTCTGCTATCAAAGCAGGCCGCACTGATGGGATACGTCAGCTTTCCTCCCGAAGAGGAGCCGCTGGGCTCGATTCATGTGCAGATCACAGGCGGGCAGACCGTCATCGATTGGCTGGCGCCTCAGACAAAGGATGGGTTGCCGATACAGGAGATAGACCTTCTGGCCGGCGAGATCAGGAGCCTGCCGGACGCTGGAGGAGATTGATCTGTTCAGCTTTTCATCCAGCAAGATGGTGGACCGTCCCTTCGACTGGGCCTATGAGCTGAAAGATCTGGGCTACAGCGGCTGGGAGATAGTCAATGAGGGCAGGCAAAGGCTGACGAGGGAAAACCTGCACGAGGCCAGGCAGATCGTGGAGAGCACCGGCCTCGTGATCACCATTCACCTTCCCTACTCAGATCTGAACCTGGCCTCCCTCAACCAGCCCATCTGGGAGGAGACCGTGCGGCAGATGAAGGGCTGCCTGGATCTGGCATACGGCTTCTCCCGCCTGGCTGTGCTTCACCCCGGCCACCTCTCCCCCCTGGGGGTGCAGATGCCCGACGCCGCCTGGTCGCAGAGCATCCTCGGCATCCAGCAGCTCTGCGACCACGCCTCCGATCTGGACATGAAGATCGCAGTTGAGAACATGGTGAACATGCCAGCCATTTTGGGACGCAGGCCTGAGGAGATCTCCGGGATCATAGAGACTGTGGACAGGGAGAATGTGGGCTTCATATTTGATGTGGGCCATGCAAATACCAACGGAAATGTGGAGGGCTTTTTAAAGCTTAAGGAGAAAATGATTCACATCCATGCCCATGACAATCACGGGGAGAGAGACGAGCACCTGCCTGTGGGAAACGGTACTGTTCCCTGGAAGAAGGTTGCCCTGGCCCTCAATGACTACAGGGGCCGGATTGTGACCGAGTCCCGCTCCCTGGAAGAGGGGAGGCGGTCGGTGGACCGCTTGAAGAAGCTTTTAAATCATCAGTGAGATGAATGATTTGTCAATCCTTGAGAGCCTTTCCGGCAGAATGCTGGCCTGCTTTGATGCCAAGGACCGTGCCCGCGAAGAGGCCATTCGCCTCTGCAGGGAGGCCATCCGCAACTGCTCCTCATCCATACGCTCCGTGCACAGGGGAGAGATCGCCTCCGCAGAGAGGCTGAATGCCGAGGCGGCAGCAGGGCTGGAGAAGATCCGGCTGGCACTGGCCGGGCACCAGGATGTGCGCTACGCCGGATTTGTGGACGGAGCTGAGCAGGAGTATGCTGAAGCCCTCTGTGTCTACAGCATCATAACATGCCATGCCGTTCCCGCCCCAGAGGAGGTGGGTGTGGAGCCGGTAAATTATCTGGCGGGCCTGGGAGACGCAACAGGGGAGCTGCGCCGGCACATCCTGGACCTGATTCGAGAGGGCAGGGCGGCTGAAGGCGAGTTCTTCCTTGAGGTGATGGAGGAGATATATCACCTGCTCATGCTCTTTGACTACCCGGATGCCATTGCCCGCGGCCTGCGGCGCAAGAGCGATCTGAGTAGGTCGATGCTGGAGAGGACGAGAGGGGATCTGACCAGTGCCCTTGAGCTGGCCCGGATGCAGGAGCAGCTCAGCCGCTTCCAGGAGCCGGGCAGCATAAAGCGCCCTTTAAAATATGGAGAGACCGAGTATGAAGTTTGATCCCAGCCAGATTAAAGAGGCTGCCAGGCAGGACTTCGAGATGGCCTGGCAGCAGGGAAGGGAGTATCTGGGCAGGCCATCACTCAATGAGATGTACCCCAGAAACAGCTACTCCTTCGGTGTGGTGCATCCCATATTCGATACGGTGCAGAGGCTTCGGGAGGCCTACATCCGCCTGGGCTTCACAGAGGCCATGAATCCGGTGATCGTCGATGCTGCTGATGTCTACCGCCAGTTCGGCTCCGAGGCGCTCGCTGTGCTGGACCGCTGCTTCTATCTGGCAGGCCTGCCCAGGCCGGACATCGGCATGTCCGATGAGAGGATCGAGCAGGTCAGCGCCCTTTTGGGCAGGCAGATGTCGGCAGATGAGGCAGAGGCCCTCCGCCAGATACTGCACGGCTACAAGAAGGGAAGGGTGGAGGGAGACGACCTGGTATCTGAGATCTCAAAGGCACTGGGGGCAAATGACGCTCTGATCTCGGCGATCCTGGAGAAGGTCTTTCCCGAGTTCCGGGAGCTGAAGCCCGAACCCACCACCCGCACACTGCGAAGCCACATGACATCCGGCTGGTTTCTGACGCTATCCAGTCTGCACTACAGGACAAAGCTGCCGCTGCGGCTCTTCTCTGTGGACCGCTGCTTTAGAAGAGAGCAGGCTGAGGATGCAGCCCGCCTTATGAGCTACTACTCGGCCAGCTGCGTGATCATGGATGAGGATGTGAGCGTCGAGGACGGAAAGGCGGTGGCTGACGGCCTTCTCTCCCAGTTCGGCTTTGAGAAGTTTCAGTTCCGGCCGGACGACAAGAGGAGCAAGTACTACACTCCGGGAACGCAGATCGAGGTCTACGCCTATCATCCCGGCCTGGTCGGGTCGGCAACCAAGTACAAGAGCGGCTGGGTAGAGGTGGCCACATTCGGCATCTACTCGCCCACCGCCCTCTCCCAGTATGACATACCCTACCCGGTCATGAACCTGGGGCTGGGTGTGGAGAGGCTGGCCATGATATTGTATAGCGCCCAGGACCTGCGAGCCCTCTCATACCCGCAGTTCCAGACCGACTGGCATCTATCTGCCCGGGAGATGGCGCAGATGATCCGCGTCGATAAAGTCCCGGCCACGCTCGCAGGTCGGGCCATAGCCGATGCAGTGGTGGCAGTCTGCGCCGAGCACGGCGAGTCTCCGTCACCATGCTCATTTGTCGCCTGGGAGGGGGAGCTCTTCGGCAGGAAGGTGAGGGTCTCTGTGGTCGAGCCTGAGGAGAACACCAAGCTCTGCGGCCCGGCGGCCTTCAATGAGGTAGTGGTATACAAGGGCAACATCATGGGCATACCCAGAACAGCCCGCTGGGAGGAGGCCTTTTCCGAGGGCGTTACCACAGGCATCCGCTACATAGACTCGTTTGCCTCACAGGCCGCCTTCGATGTGGAAGAGGCGGCCATGGCCGGCAGAGGGTCTGAGATACGGGCGAGGATAGTGAGAGGGCCTGCGGACATCAACATCAAGATCCATCCCGCTCTGGAGAGGTACATCACCAGCTACAAGCACAAGATGGACCTGAGGGGGCCGGTGTTCACCACTGTGAAGAGCGAGATTGTCGGATAGATGGTTTAAATGAAGGACGTCTATGCCAATGCAGATGCCAAGAGGCTGGCCGGGGAGGCTGCGGCCGATCTGGTGAAGAGCGGCATGGTGGTGGGCCTTGGCACCGGCTCGACAGCGGCCTGGACAATCAGGCGGCTTGGGGCCAGGGTCAGGGAGGAAGGTCTCGATTTTTTGGGAGTTCCCACATCGTTTCAGGCGGAGAGCCTGGCCATCGAGTGCGGCATCGATCTGACCACCCTCAACCAGCACCCGGTCCTGGACCTGGCCATAGATGGCGCCGATCAGGTGGATGCAGATCTGTTCGTCATCAAAGGAGGCGGCGCGGCTCACGCGAGGGAGAGGGTTGTGGCCTGCGCTGCACTGCGCTTTGTGATAGTGGCAGATGAAAGCAAGTATGTGAAAAAGCTCACGGCAGCGGTGCCTGTGGAGGTGCTGCCCTTCGCCTACCGGCCAGCAGAGCTGCAGCTCCGAGATCTGGGTGGCGAGCCGGTGCTGCGCCTGGGCAGGATGAAGGACGGGCCGGTGATAACGGACAACGGCAACTTCGTGCTTGATGTGGGCTTTGGGACCATATATGACCCGCCGGCCCTGGCTGCGAAGCTGAGCAGGATACCTGGGGCCGTTGATCACGGTATATTCGAGAATCTCGACGAGCTCTACCTGGGGGGTAAGGGCGGGGTGGAGATAGTCAAACGGCGGCGGCGCACCCCGGTGTAAGCATCGGGGCATGCTATATCCAATAATCGAGGCCTGGGCTCTCTCTTTCCCAATTGCTACACCCAGCAGGAGCATATGAGCACAAGGCCGATTAAATATGGAGACTCGCTACCTAGCAGCGCAAACCTGAAATAACATTCTGCCTGCACTGCTCGGCAAGAAATGCCAAGCAAAAAATTAGAAGGCCAAGGGGAGTATGAAGAAATTCGATTCAAAAGCTAAGCCGGCCGCACAGGTGGTGGGAATCGACGATATTTCTGTCTATGTGCCCAGGCTCTATCTTCCCCTGGCGGGGGAGTTTTCCAGGCAGAGGGGCATAGATCCTGGCAAGCTGCTCAAGGGAATCGGAATTGAGAAGATGGCGGTTGCCGATGCCCATGAGGATGCTGCCACCATGGCAGCCAATGCCCTGCTCGATCTGATGAGGCGCTCAGGGCTCAGGCCTGAAGATATAGACAAGATCTATGTGGGGACGGAGTCGGCTCCCGACGAGGCCAAGGCTCTGGGAACCTATGTCATTGGCATGATGGAGCAGCTCTACGGGAAGGGCTCCTTCCACGAGTGCGAGACAGTTGAGTTCAAGGCTGCCTGCATAGGCACGACATTCGCCCTGGAGAGCCTCTGCTACTGGGCGGCCTTCCAGGATCGTATGGAGGATGGAGGGGCAGAAGGAGATCTGGAGAGAGAAAAAGCAGGCGTTGTCATCGCCTCAGACATAGCCAGGTATCCTCTGTCATCCTCCGGGGAGTACACACAGGGGGCTGGCAGCGTCGCCCTGCTTGTGAAGAGAGATCCCAGGCTTCTGGCCATCGAGCAGGTCTGGGGGGCATTCTCAAGAGACGAAAATGACTTCTTCCGGCCTATGGGATGCGCGACCGCCGTGGTCAACGGAAAGCACAGCAATCAGTGCTATCTGGATGCAGTACAGGGGGCCTTCGACTCATTTGCTGCAAGGGCCGGGAGGCGAGGCATTATCCGCCCGCCGGAGGGCTGCTGCGTAACTGATTTCATGGACCGCATCCTCTTTCACATCCCCTATCCACGCATGATAGAATACGCCTCTGCTGCCATATTCAGGCACGACTGGAAGAGGAGCAGTAAGAGAAAGAAAAGCCGGCAGCAGGAAGCAGTCGAGGCCGAGATCGGAGACGAGCCGCTGGCCGAAGAGTTCAGGGATACCGGTGAACTTCAGGCGGCGGAGGCGGACTACTCCCGGCGCTTCTCTCGCAGCCGGACGTTTTTGCAGGCGTTCGAGGCCAAGGTGAAAGATACGGCCCTCCTCTCCCGCCAGGTAGGAAACATCTACACCGGATCGATATATTTGGGCCTCGCAAGCCTCATGGAGGCGCAGAAGCTGATGCCCGGAGAGAGGCTGGGATTTGCTGCGTACGGAAGCGGCTGCTCTGCACTATTCTTCTCGGCTACAGTCCAGCCGCGGGCTGAGGAGGTTGCTGGGCTGGGTCTACTGCAGCGGCTGCAGGAGAGGCGCGAGGTCTCCCTCGCCGATTATGAGAGGCTTCACGAAGGGAAGGCGGAGAGGAGCATTTTGAAGCCTGCGGGAGAGTTTATCCTGGCAGGAGTGGATGGCCAGGGATATAGACATTATGAATATATTGAGTAATATTATATTTTTTTAAAAAAAAAACACGGCCATACCGCAAGAGATATAATCTTCAATGACGAAAAGCATCCAGGGGTAGGGGAAATACGGCATTTATTGCCAGGGAATCTATGCGATGATGATCGGTGATTGATATGAAGATGACCTTTAGCATTTTAATTGTTGGAGCCCTTTGTGCATTGATGGCGACCGCCCTTGCCCTGACGCCCTCAGATGCATTAAATGCCAACCGCGATCCAGTCAGCAATATCACCACCCGCACAGTGATAGATCCAAATGATCCGAATTACGTCTGGGGCAATCCCAATGCGGTGTTACTGACAAACTTGAATCCCTCCATATTCGACAGCCCTGCCTTCCTGATGACACCGGGTGGCCTGATGTCCGATATGTACACCAGCAGCATCAATGAATTCCGGGCTGCTGATCCCAATGCAGGAGCCAGCAATGCCACCAGAAAGGGAGCGGTGATAGGGCTGATCCATTGGCCGGGAAAGGGCGTCAGCGACTATATTTGATTTTATTTAAAAGTCGAAGCAGGGGGATCACAAATCCCACCGCAGCCAGGGCGGCAGAGCTCAGGCCAGCCACCCAGACCGCATTTACCAGATTGTAGGCGGCCTGGATCATCATGGCCACGATCATGGGCCAGAGAGCTTGAGGACCGCATTCGGCGAATCTCCGATCAACAGGCTAACGCCTCAGGTCATCTCATTTTCATCCAGCTCGTGAATTTGGGCCGCGCATTTCAGCTTGCCCTCGTCTCCACCATCACTCTCTCCAGCCGCTTCACTGTGTCCCGCAGATCGATGGCCCTCTCAAACTCCAGCCGCTCTGCGGCAGCGTGCATCTCCGCCTGCATCTGTATGATCACATTCGGTATCTCCGACCTGGGGATGTGCCGTATGTCTGTGATCTCCACCTCCTTGTCCCGGATGGGCTTTTTGATGGTGCGGGGCACGATGCCATGCTCATCGTTGTAGGCCTTCTGCAGGGCGCGCCTCCTCTCGGTTTTCTCCATAGCCGCCCGGATGGAGCCGGTGATGCTGTCGGCATAGAGAACCACCCGCGATCCGGCATTCCGGGAGGCCCGCCCTATTGTCTGGATGAGGCTCTTCTCATCCCGCAGAAAGCCCTCTTTGTCTGCGTCGAGGATGCCTATGAACCCCACCTCTGGAATGTCCAGCCCCTCCCGGAGAAGGTTGATTCCTACCAGCACATCGAACTTGCCAAGGCGCAGCTCGCGGATGATCTCAGTCCTCTCGAGGGTGTCTATGTCCGAATGCAGATAGCGGGCACGAATCTCGTTTCTGGCCAGATAGTCTGTCAGCTCCTCTGCCAGGCGCTTGGTGAGTGTTGTCACCAGCGCCCGGTCGCCGCCGGCAATAACCCGGCGGATCTCGTCCATCACGTCACTTACCTGACCCTCAACAGGCCTGATCTCCACAGCCGGATCGAGCAGGCCCGTAGGACGTATGATCTGCTCGACCACCTGTGCCGAGCTCTCCAGCTCGTAGCCGCCTGGCGTTGCGGATACGAAGATCACATTTTTCATGTTCCTCTCGAACTCCTCAAAGCGCAGCGGCCTGTTGTCGTAGGCGCTGGGCAGCCTGAAACCGTAGTCGACCAGGCTCTTCTTCCTCGACCTGTCGCCGTTGTACATGGCCCGCAGCTGGGGAAGGGTCTGGTGGCTCTCGTCTATGACCAGCAGGAAGTCGTCGGGAAAGTAGTCGATGAGGCAGTAGGGCGCCTCTCCCGGGCGCCGGCCGTCGAAGTGGCGGGAGTAGTTCTCAATTCCCTTGCAGCTGCCCGTCTCGGATATCATCTCTATGTCGTACAGAGTCCTCTGCTGCAGCCTGTGCGCCTCCAGGGCCCCAAGCTCTGGAAGCCTCTCATAGAGCTCCGCCCGGATGCTGTCCAGGGCCGCCTTCTGCTCCTCCTCGGGAATGACGTAGTGTCTGGCCGGGTAGATGAAGAAGTAGTCCATATCCTTCTTGACACGCCCTGTCTGCCGGTCCACCTCGCAGATCCTCTCCACCTCATCTCCGAACAGCTCGATCCTGATGATGTCGTTGAGGTAGCCTGGCACGATGTCGATGGTATCCCCCTTGACCCTGAAGCGGCCAGGCGCCAGATCGATATCGTTTCTCTCGAAGAGGATGTCAACGAGCCTTCCCAGGAGATCCCTGCGGGAGATGATATCCCCGACATTCACCTCAAATCCCATCTTTCGAAAGTTCTCAGGATTGCCGAGGCCATATATGCAGGAGACTGAGGCGACGACGATCACATCGCGCCTGGAGAGAAGTGACGCCGTGGCTGCGAGGCGCATCTGCTCGATCCTGGGATTGATGAGGGAGTCCTTTTCGATGTACTGGTCCCTGGAGGGTATATAGGATTCAGGCTGATAGTAGTCGTAGTAGGATACGAAGTACTCCACCCGGTTTTCAGGGAAGAACTCCCTGAACTCATTATAAAGCTGGGCTGCCAGGGTCTTGTTGTGGGCGATGACCAGGGTGGGCTTATTCAGTTTCTCTATGACATTGGCCACGGTGTAAGTCTTTCCTGAGCCGGTGACGCCCAGCAGGGTATGAAAGTTCCTGCGATCCTGCCCTCTCTTCTCATTTCCTCCATCCGGCATGCCTTCCCCTTTCTCTCCCGCTTGCAGTCCGGCGACAAGCTTTTCGATGGCCTGGGGCTGCGATCCGGTGGGAGCGAAGGAGGAGATGAGATGGAACTGCTGCCATCCTGGCAGGCGTGATGCATCTCTGGTCATCAGAGCATCTTATAAAGCGCATGGCTCTTAAAGCTTGAGCTTGTGAGCGCCCGCAACATAATCAAAAGAGCTGCCAAATCCTAAAATACATTCGCGCACAAGACGGCGGTCTGATGGCAACTCTTTCCGACACCGATATCGAGGGCAAAATTAGAGCTGAGCTCGACATAAGCGCCCTTCATGAGCTGTACGGCCCCATCCGTCCGGAGATCGAGGCGCGCCTGGCCGAATTCCGCCGCATCTGGAAGACTGCCTCAGACGAGGATCTCTTCAGGGAGCTGGCATTCTGCCTGCTCACCCCCCAGTCCAAAGCCAAAACATGCTGGAGGGCGGTGCAGAGGCTGGAGACAATGTGCATGATGAACAGTGCCGAGCCTGCCAGCATAGCAGAAGAGCTGGCTGGAGTCAGGTTTAACCATAGAAAGGCCGAGTACATCTGCCTGGCAAAGGCTAGGTTCGACGCCGCATCCATGCGGGAGACTCTGGCCTCATTCTCCAGCCCAGCCGGAGCGCGGCAGTGGCTGGCCGACAATATCAAGGGCATGGGATACAAGGAAGCCAGCCATTTTCTGAGGAACATCGGCCTCGGCGAGGATCTGGCAATACTGGATCGTCACATACTCAAGAATCTGGCCCTTTTGGGGGTGATAGATGAGGTGCCTTCCTCTATCACAAAGAGGCTGTACCTGGAAACCGAAGAGAAGATGACCGTCTTTTCCCGGCAGGCCGGCATTCCCATGGGACATCTGGACCTCCTCCTCTGGTATAAGGAGACGGGAGAGGTTTTCAAATGAGGGATCATATTTTTTCCAGCTTATGATTGAACAAATAAATATAAATTGAAAGAGTGACAAAATTGATGATGTAAAATGGCCTCGCAAATTGATAATTGGCGGAACTGCCTGCCGAATCTGGCAGCTGCTCTGATCGAGAAGATCCGGAAGCACCTCTGCAAACAAGATCCGCCGATGCTTGAGATTAGGTGTCAGAAAGAAGCTGGAATCAAGAGTTTTAGCCTGGACGGCATCGACTCCACCGACGCCCCGGAAAGGGTCAAATGCGACATTGACATCATTGCAGAGGCTTTTCTCCCGGTTCGACATGATCCAGATGAGGCGGCGGATCAACTGTTGGAGATGCTGCCAAAACAATATGTGCGGGCAGATGATCTGGAGAAGTTAGAAAGGGAGACATAGGGCATTCCCTGGCTGAATCGGTTATGTATATTGCCCACATGTAATTTTAGTGCTTTCCGTATGCGATCTCCAGCTCAGAACTTCAGACGCAAGATGTGCTGGTCCGGGATTACCGTGGCCTCGATCCCGGCCGTATCTAACGGCCGCCCACCGCCACAGGCATCCTCGCCGATCCAATTCGGGTTATATTGCGGCCATTTATGGTATCGAGGGTCTTTTGGGCTGCATTTGCTTCGGAGGTTCGGTTGAGGGCAAGAAGCGACTGAACCTTTCCCAGCCAGGCATTTTCGTCCTGGGGATTTGTGTTCAGCCTGGCATTGTAGCTATCCAGTGCCTCCCCATACCTTCCCAGGAAGTAGAGCGAGTTGCCCAGATTCATCCCGACATCGCTCTGTCTGTCAAGCTTCAAAGCCTCCTGATAGGCTGCCACAGCCTCTCCATAATTGCCTGCCAGATATAGCTCGTCGCCTTTAGCCTGCCAGTACCCGGCCGTCTCCTCTTCAGGGCTCTGATTTTCCATCCGGCCGGGATGATACGCCGGGGTGAACGGCGGATAGCACTGGTCGCAATAGAGGAATCTGTAGGCCTCATATGTCCAGTGGCGCTGCTCTTCCTGCACCCTGGCTGAACTATTGCAGCATGGGTTGCAGGAGCCGCAATCTCCGGAGACGGCATTTACGAACGAAATGATAAATGCGCTGGAAATAAGTGCCATAAGCAATAGCGCTCTTCCCTCGGTTCTCTCTATCTCCCTCCCTCCTGCTGGTTTCTTATATTCCTGCGGCATACAAATATGGTCGTGAATCTGCAATAGGCTGTTATTTATATAACCTATTCATATATGCTACATGGGGTGTAGCAAAATGGGCAAAAGAGGTCCAAAGCCTCGATTCTTAGATGTAGCATGTCCGAATGAGCAGTG
>JAGPMN010000056.1 GCA_018052825.1 Methanothrix sp. | reverse complement strand
GCTATCGAAGAATAACCGAAAAAGATGGTTAATCAAGGAAATTTGGCGTCTGAAGAGCGGAAAAATGGTTGAATCGTTGGCCGAGCCGTATATCTGATAGGAGACCTGAAGTTATTAGGAATCCTCCTAATTCATGGGATAAGCTCTCTAATTCTCTGAGCTACGGGAGGGCATGGTTGGAAAAATTTTTGCTAAATAGAGGTTGCGGCTCGATTTGATGAAGACTATAGATAACGTACCATGAGAGAGTTCTGCATGCTGCGCCGATGATGACATACATGCTTCTGATGCGGTGATGAGCCCTATGAGTTCTGAGGCGCAGAAGAATCAATAGGGATAGGCCGCCATCTCCTCCGCCTAATCTGCAGGGTGAGCCTTTGCCCAGGCGTCTATGTTGTCTATGAGGTTCAGCTCTATGATCTTTTTCGTGTCATAGAGCATCTCCGCCACCTCAGCCAGGGAGAAAGACCTCCGGTCACCCTTCCCGTCAATGACCCCAATAGCCTCATTGGGATTGGACATGCTTATCTCCCGCAGGTGGCTGGCTAAAAGAGAGCAGGCGTTCTTGAGATACTTTATGGATAAGTCAGATGTAGGCATTCTGTCTGAGAGGTTCTTGTTGACCTCTTTAATGGACCAGCACAATGTGATGACATCTCTGTACATCTCGGCACCCCGGCGGGATATGGGCTGGTTGCTATTTAAAAGCTGTGGAGAAGGAATCCTCCGAATCGATAAGAAAAAGGTGGGGCTGGTGAGATTCGAACTCACGATCGACGGGTCTCTCCGATACTGAAAGCACATACAGCCCGGAAACGGTGGCTGACATAAGCCTATTTCAGTGCTCCAACGGATCATCAACGACCTCCCCGTCGGGAGATCTCAGTAGACCCGTTTCTCATCATCAAATTATACCGCTGGAGCCCGTCGCCCTACCTGGCTGGGCCACAGCCCCTCTAAGCGGGCCGAGAGGGATTTGAACCCCCGACCTAAAGGTTAAGAGCCTTTCGCTCTGCCTGACTAAGCTACCGGCCCGGAACCCACAAATGTCAATGCTGGATATATACGTTTCGGGTGAGCGAGGGAGCATGCATTGTGAAATAGTGACGCAAAAAGAATTTTATGGGACAAGAAATTTCCCTAAAATGTGTTGATGTACCTCTCGATCTCCCAGGGGTGGACGAATGTATTGTATGCCTCCCACTCCATCATGCCCAGGCGCATTATGTTCTGGAAGACGTGCTCTCCCAGCGCAGCCCTGATGACGCTGTCCGCCTCCAGGCAGTCCAGGGCCTCCTTGAGATTGGCCGGAAGGGTCTTAATGCCTCTGGCAGCCCTCTCAGCCGGAGTGAGGTGATAGACATTCAGGTCCACCGGCTCGCCTGGATCGATACCTCTCTTGATTCCATCCAGTCCCGCTGCCAGGATGGCGGCGAATGTTAGGTAGGGATTGCATGAGGGATCCGGCGAGCGGAACTCGATCCTGGTGGAGAGGCCCCGTCCCGAGGGAATGCGGATGAGCGAGGAGCGGTTGGGTCCGGACCAGGTGATGTAGACTGGAGCCTCGAATCCCGATACCAGGCGCTTGTAGGAGTTGATGAGGGGATTGGCCACGGCCGTTATGGCGCAGGAATGCTCTATCAGGCCGCCCACGAAGAACCTGGCCAGATCGCTGATATGCATGTGCGTATCCGGATCGAAGAATGCATTCTCCTGGCCGCGGAATAGGGATATGTTGGTATGCATTCCACTGCCCGCCGCACCGTATACGGGCTTGGGCATGAATGTGGCACGCAGGCCCTCTTGCATGGCAATGGTCTTGGTGACGTACTTGAATGTCACAACCCTGTCTGCGTTCTTAAGGGCATCGTCGTAGACGAAGTCAATCTCATGCTGGCCCTTGGCCACCTCATGATGGGATGCCTCGATGGTAAAGCCCATGCCGATGAGTGCCCGGATGATCTCGCGGCGCACGCCCTCAGCCAGGTCCACCGGCCCGAGGTCGAAGTATCCGCCGAAGTCGTGGGGTGTTGTGGCCGAGCCCCCGTTCTGCTTTTCGAATAGGAAGAACTCCAGCTCCGGGCCGACGTTCATCTTGAAGCCCAGCTCCCTGGCCGCCTCAAGCTGGCGGCGCAGCACATTTCTGGGGTCTCCCTCGAATGGCTTTCCATTGGGCAGGTGCACGTCACAGATCAATCGGGCCTCATTGGAGCCGCCCTTGCTGCACCAGGGCAGCAGGCTGAATGTGGACAGGTCGGGCTGTAGTAACATATCAGACTCCTGAATCCTGGCAAATCCCTCAATGGACGAGCCGTCAAACGATATGCCGCTCTTCAGAGCCTTTCCAATCTGAGTGGCGGGTATGGCCACGTTCTTTACTATCCCCGATATGTCCGAAAACTGCAGACGGAGAAACTCGACATTCTCCTCCGAAATCTCCTTTAGCACCTGCTCTTGGGTGTACATCGAATTACCATCTCCCGAATAAGCCCGCTAATTTTTGCCGATCAGCCTTCACCTGCTATTTTATATAGCTAACTGATGCCCGCGCACAGATCGCACGCAAATATGCTTATCTAGGGCTAAACAGCTCATGGGTATTTGATGTCCGGCAAGAGAGTCTTTGTGGTGGACGCGGGCGGCAGGGGCAATGCCATAGCCCATGCCTTTGCCAAAAGCGGGGAAGTGGAGAGGGTCTACGTCGCTCCCGGGAACGCGGGCAGCGAGATGATGGACAAATGCCGTCTTGCAGATCTGGGCGGAAAGGCGCCCAGGACCATAGCCGAGATGCTGGACTTTGCAGCCCGGGAGGATATAGACCTGACATTCGTGGGCCCTGAGGGCTATCTCTCCGACGGCATAGTCAATGTCTTCCAGGAGGCAGGCCGCATGATCGTCGGCCCAACGAAGGAGGCGGCGGTCCTTGAGAACAGCAAGTGCTCGACCAAAGACCTTCTCAAGAGGCTGAATGTCCCAGTGCCCCCATGCGAGAACTTCAGCGATGCCGCAGCAGCCAAAGAGTACGCCCGCCAGTACTGCGCCGAGCATCCCGGAAAGGGGCTGGTGGTCAAGGCGGACGGCCTGGCAGCGGGAAAGGGCTCCATAGTCTGCTCCGGAGAGAAGGAGGCCTGTTCTGCAATCGAACGCATCATGGAGAGCCCCCGGCTCTTCGGGGCGGCGGGGGACAGAATTGAGATTGAAGAGCGACTGGAGGGGCGGGAGCTGATGTTCTTTGCCCTGAGCGACGGCAGGACTGTCAAGCCCCTCCAGTCGGCACTGGACTACAAGCAGGCCTTCGCAGCTGATGAGGCAGTGGCGGTGCGCCTCTTCAACAAGCTCTCGAAGAATCCCTGTCTCGACAGCAATCCCAACACAGGGGGCATGGGCGGCTTCTCGCCCCATCCCTGGCTGGATGAGGATCTAACTGAGAGGATCATGAACAGGATCGCCATTCCGACTGTGCGGGGGTTTAAGGAGACGACGGGACACGAGTACGTGGGTGTGATCTACTTCGGGCTGATGATATCCGAGGATAGGCAGCCATCTGTCCTGGAGATCAATGTGCGGCTGGGCGATCCTGAGGCAGAGGTGATACTGCCAAGGCTGGAGACGAACTTCTTTCTGCTATCCCGGGCCATCCTGGACAGGAGGCTCGACTCGGTACCCCTGCAGTGGTCCGACGACTATTGCCTGGGCGTGTGCGCAGTATCAGGGCGGGCGATCAAGCCACTCTCCTCCGGGAGCGAAGAGGAGCGGCCAGGCTATCCGGGGGAGCATTACACCAACATGCCCATAACCGGGCTTGAGAAGGTCGACCCGGATGTGCTGGTCTATCATAACGGCACTGCCTTCGCCCCGGAGGGGTCAGGCAGAAGAAAGCTCTTTACCACAGGCGGGCGGGTGCTGACTTTGGTCGCCCGCGGAAAGAGCCTGGCTGAGGCGCGGGTCCGGGCATATGACAACATCAAGAGGATCAGGTTCAACGGCATGCGCTACAGAAAGGACATCGGTCTCGGATATATTTAGAAACGATGAAGGAGCCATAATATGATAGTATTCGGCCTGGAGGGCACCGCCTGGAACCTGAGCGCCGCACTGGTGGATGAGGAGGGTGTGCTCTACGAGAAGAGTGCCACCTACACTCCTGCCAGGGGGGGAATCCACCCCCGAGAGGCTGCCCAGCATCACGCCGAGCATATGGCCGAGGTGGTTGGGGACGTCATGGGCTACGCCCGCGACCAGGGGTTGAAGGTCGATGCAGTGGCCTTCTCCCAGGGGCCGGGCCTGGGACCGTGCCTGCGGACTGTGGCCACGGCTGCAAGGGCATTATCCCTGCGCTTCAGGCTGCCGCTGGTCGGCGTCAACCACTGTGTGGCCCACATCGAGGTTGGAAAATGGCAGTCTGGGGCGGGCGACCCGGCTGTAATATATGTGAGCGGCGCCAACTCCCAGGTTCTGGCCCTCCGCAAAGGCCGCTACCGCATATTCGGCGAGACGCTGGACATCTCAGTGGGAAATGCCATCGACAAGTTCGCACGCTCGGTTGGACTGCCCCACCCCGGCGGCCCGAAGGTGGAGGAGCTGGCACGGCAGGCCCACAGCTACATCCCCCTGCCCTACACTGTCAAGGGCATGGACCTCTCATTCTCCGGCCTGTCCACAGCCGCCAGCGAGGCAGCCAGGAGGTACGACCTGGCCGATGTCTGCTACAGCCTGCAGGAGACGGCCTTCGCCATGCTGGTGGAGGTCACCGAGAGGGCAATGGCCCATGCAGCCAAGAAGGAGGCCATGCTCGTTGGAGGCGTTGGGGCCAACAAGCGGCTGGGGGAGATGCTCAACATCATGTGCGAGGAGAGGGGGGCGAAGTTCTTCCTGCCGCCCAGGAAGTTCATGGGGGACAACGGCAGCATGATCGCCTACACGGGTCTTCTCATGTGGAGAAGCGGGAGTGTGACGCCCATAGAGGAGTCGAAGGTGCGGCCCGGCTACAGGACGGACGACGTGCCCGTCACGTGGGCGTGAGCCATGTGCCTTGCAGAAGAGTAGATTGCAAAAACTAAAAAAACCAAAAACCGTATGTGTTTAGGTCCATGAATTCAGCATCTATCGGCCCATTTCGTGCCATCCTCTGTTGCCTTTTCATTTAGAGCCTTTTTGGTGAGCATAGTCTTCCGATATCGTTTGCTTATTAGATGCATGTCAATTTATATTAATCACACCCGGACTGGATCAGCATCTACCGACCTACTCTCAAGCACCTAAACACATACAAAAAACCTTATAGAAGAATCATTCGCAGGTATCCAGAAGCCCCTTCTTCTTGCCGCCTCTCTTGTCCCCGGGCTTGATCGGCTCAACCTTTGCTTCCTTCTCCTGCTTTTTCTCTTTCTTTTCTTCTTGTTGGGCCACTTCGAATTCCCCTTGAAGAATCGTAACTATTATTAGTTAAAACTTCCGGTGAGCCCCTTGGCCCTGCAGGGGGGTGGGAAGCAAGCGAAAAGGTAGCTGTGAGAAATGCTGAATGAGAGGCCAGCTGCAGCGGTCGGGCCGGCCCTGCATAAATGGAAATTATTAATTTAACCTAAATCCTTTTACTGCGCATCATAGTAGTAGGCAAAGCATTATATCTGTTGGGCTAAATATTTTAATAAGAGGGGATCTTTACGGTCCAGGTAAACATAACTGCGGCAATGGGAGTGCTTGTCATTCTCACCGGCATCGCACTGGTCGGAATTCAGGTGGTGCAGAGTGACGGCGAGATGCAGGGCGGGGATTTCAAGCTCATCGGGGCGGAGGCGGGAAGCACCAGGTTTCAGGTGGAGACGGCCTTTCCTGGAGTGCCCATGATTGCCCTGGGCATGCTGCTCCTGATCACAGGTGCATTCATATCGCGAGGGTAGGCCGCATCGAGGCAGCAAACTGGCCAAAGCATATAAGCCAGGGAGGCAAAGCTACCCAGTATGAAGCCCAGGGAGCTCTCTTCAGAGGAATGCACGGCCCTGTTATCCGCCGGCCGGTACGGCAGGCTCGCCCTATCGCTCAATGATTCGCCTTACGTCATCCCCATGGCCTATGTTTTTTCGGCAGGCAAGATCTATCTCCACTCCAGAGGAGCCGGAAAGAAGGTCGAGATAGCCTCTCGAAATCCCAGAGTATGCTTCGAGGTGGACAGCCTCCAGAGGAATCAATGGTCCAGCGTCATAGTATACGGAAAAGCCACCCTATCCTCGGATCTGCAGGCCAAGATGAGGATGTTCGAGTCCTTCGTTGGCATGAAAGGCCACGGTGGCAAGAAGTTCTCCCCTGAAGATCTGGAGAAGATGCCCATGACCGTCTGGGAGATAGAGATCGAGGAGATGACTGGAAGAGAGGGCGTCTGGTAGGGTCGAGAGGGATGCCGGCAGCCGTCAAGTGGACTGAGAAGTACCGGCCCCAGTCGCTCAGTCAGGTGCTGGGAAACGGAAAGGCCATAGAGGAGCTATCCGCCTGGGCGGAGGCCTGGGAGAGGGGCGAGCCCATCACGCGGGCGGCCATACTCTACGGGCCGGCTGGGACAGGCAAGACCTCGGCTGCCCTGGCTCTGGCACGGGAGCGGGACTGGGACTACATTGAGATGAATGCCAGCGACGCCCGCACAGCAGGCCTGATAGAGAGGATAGCCGGGCCGGCCTCTACGAGCCGCACATTTTCGGGAAGGCGGCGTTTGGTGATACTGGATGAGGCCGACAACCTGCACGGCACCGCCGACCGGGGGGGAGCGGGGGCGATGCTGCGTCTGGTTAGGTCCACCTCCCAGCCGGTTCTTCTCATCGCCAATGAGTACTACGAGATAGAAAAGCCTCTGCGTGATGCGGCAAAAGGCATACAGTTCCGCTCCCTGCGCGCCAAAACCATCGCCCAGGCCCTACGGGAGATCTGCCGGGCGGAGGGTGTGGAGTGCGATCCAGATGCACTGATGGCCATTGCCGAGCGGGCGGGAGGGGATATGCGCTCGGCGGTCAACGACCTTCAGGCCGCAGCCCAGGGCCAGGAGGCTGTCAGGCTGGAGGATGTGGTCACGGCTGAGAGGGATGTCAAGACATCCATCTTCAAGGTCCTTGAGGTCATATTCAAGGGAAGCCGGGCCCAGGAGGCCCTGCAGGCTTCCTACGACCTGGATGAGAGCCCTGAGGATCTCATAAGCTGGGTGGATGAGAACCTGCCACTGGCCTATGCCGGGCAGGATCTGTGGCGGGGATTCGAGTGCCTGGCCAGGGCGGATGTCTTCCTCGGAAGGGTTGGCAGGAGGCAGAGCTACAGCCTGTGGCGCTACGCCAGCTTCCTCATGACCGGAGGGGTGCAGGCCGCCAAGGCCGCTCCGCGGCACGGCTATCTGGCCTTCCGCCCGCCCAGCCTCTGGAGGCGGATGGGCCAGACAAGGAAGGCGCGGGCGGTTCGGGATTCTGCGGCCAGGAAGATCGCCGCCCGCTGCCATGTCTCCACAGCCTATGCCAGGGCGGAGCTTATGGGCTTTTTTGGCCTGCTCCTGGCGGACAGGCGCAGGGCTGCCCCTCTGGCAGCTGAGCTGGGCCTGGAGGCTGAGGAGATCGCCCTGCTGCTCGGCAGCAGCCCCACAGCCAAAAAGGTGCAGAACATCTACGAGGAGGCGCAGAAGATCCGTGCGGCTGAGGTGTATGAGGAGATAGAGCTTGCCTGGCACGGATCCGGCCAGAGGGCTCTATCAGGAGGCGAAGCCGGACTGGCTGCACAGCCGAGGGATGTGCCAGCGGCAGAGGCCGGCGGGCCGGCTGCGGAAAAGCCGGAGGAGACTGGAGCATCAGGCACCCCGGCTGCTGCCGCTCTGAAGCCTGAGGCGGCTGCCAGGCCGAAGAAGAGGGGCAGGCCTAGAAAGGCGGAGAGCGAGGGGAAGGAGGAATCCGCATCCGATGCGGAAAAGAAGCAGAGGTCGCTGTTTGACTTCTGATATTTAGTGCCAGATGTTTCAACATCTTGCCCGATAGCGATAAGCCTGGGAATGCCTATTTTCCTTCACCTTCGGCAACCTTTTTATAAGATAAAGCATCAACGATGATAATTAATTTTCTCATTGAAGAGATGCTCCAGAATGTGAAGGGATGAATTGATCCCAAAAAACTTCACTGAAGGAGATTTTCCAAAAAGAGGTGATAATCTTGACAAAAGCTCTGAGATCGAAGAGGATTTCAATGCTGATTCTGACCATAATACTGACAACCGCTGTAGGTTATGGTCTTGAAGGAGGCAGTTATCCTCCGGAGGTGGCTGGCTACTCCGAAGACTGGCCGCTTCCCAATAAGGACTACGGAAATACCAGGGCTACTTATGATTCTGAAATTAGCTCGGAGAATGTTGAGAATCTGGGGATCGCCTGGTCATTTCCGATTCCTGGTATGGGAGCCTACGGTGCTGCTGCCAGCAATCCAATCATAATAGGTGATAGGGTCTACCTCCAGGACCTGAAATGCAATGTGTTTGCTCTGGATCTCGATACAGGAGAGCCCATTTGGTCGAAGTTCTACAACGTGTCGGATATCCTCGGCCCTAACGGTCCTGCAGTGGGATTGGGGAAGGTCTTTGTGGCAAAGGACCTCTACAACATAAGTGCTCTGGACGCCGAGACCGGAGAAGAGATTTGGTCGGCGATGATTTCCAATGTGAGCACAACTGGGATTGACATTCAGCCTGTCATATATGATGGCCTTGTCTATGTCTCCACAGTTCCAGGTACAGGGGACGTCTTCTACTCCCCAGGTGGCATCGGCGTCATCTACGCACTGGATGCCCAGACAGGCGATGTGGTCTGGAGCTTTTCCACTGTTGATTCCACAGAGCTCTGGGGACACCCGGAGATCAACAGCGGCGGAGGATCCTGGTACCCTCCAGCCATTGATGCCGAAACAGGGATAACCTTCTGGGGAATCGGAAATCCTGCTCCATTCCCAGGTACAGAGGGGTGGCCTAGCGGCACCAGCAGGCCCGGCTCTAACCTGTATACCGACAGCATTGTGGCCCTTGATCACAGGACTGGCAAGATGGTCTGGTTCCATCAGGTCCTTGCCCATGACCTGTTCGACCACGACTTCCAGATCTCTCCCATCCTGGCAGACCTTAACGTGGGGGGATCGGAAGAGAAGGTAGTCTTCGGAAGTGGAAAGCTGGGGAAGGTCTATGCATTCAATCGAAGCTCCGGGGAGGTCCTCTGGTCGACCGTAGTGGGGGAGTACGACGAGACCGCCCAGCTTGACGTCCTGCCAAATGAGACCACCAGAATCTATCCAGGTATCCTGGGCGGGGTTGAGACTCCCATGGCCTATAGCAATGGAGTTCTCTATGTACCGGTGGTGAATATGTTTGCAGATTGGACTCCAACGTCTTTGAACTCGTCCACCATTAACTACAACAACGGGACTGGAGAGCTCATAGCCATAGACGCTGCCACAGGCAAGATACTCTGGATAAAGCTCTTCGATACCATGATCCTGGGCGGAGCTACTGTCATAAACGACCTGGTCTTCACTGCAGAGTACGACGGTACCATTCATGCCTTCAAAGTCGATTCCGGAGAGGAGCTATTCTCCTATAAGGCACCAGCCGGCATCAATGGGTGGCCTGCCGTTTCAAATGACTTCATTGTATGGCCTGCAGGAGATGGAGATAAGCCATCTTTGATCGCCCTCAGTCTCGAGGCAGGACAAAAAATTTTGCCGGAGAGCAAAAACGAGACCATTAAAGGCGAAAGCGGAACAAAAGCAGCAGAGCCGGCAAGCTCGACCGGTTCGGTCTCCGCAGGAGCGGCTCTGTCCAACTGGACAGCGACAGGAGAATGGGCAGCTGACGGCGTCATCTCTGCAGGAGAGTACTCAAAGAACCTTACCATAATGGGCGGGAGATATATCGTCCGCTGGAGAAACGATGATAAAGACATTTACATGGCTCTGGAGGGAAGGACGGATGGTTACGTGGCGATAGGCTTTGAACCGACACAGGAGATGAAAGATGCCGACATGGTTATGGGCTGGGTCTCCGGCGACAACGTGACGGTCCTGGACTTATTCTCTACTGGCAATTACGGGCCTCACCCGCCGGATGAAGAACTGGGTGGAAGAAACGATATTTTGGAGTTCGGCGGCTCTGAATCCAACAATGTGACTTTGATCGAGTTCAAGAGGATGATGGATACCGGCGACCAGTTTGACAAATCATTCAAGCCGGGCCAGACCGTCAACATAATTTGGTCTATGTCCAGCTCCGATTCCCTTGCGGTCAGACACCGCGAGAGGGGAGAAGCAATGATCTCTCTTGAATAGCAGGGCTGGTTCAAGCCTGCGGGATCTTCGGATCCAAACTCCAACCTTTTTTGCCTTGCCATTTCAGTAGGGCAAGACGCTTACGCGCCTTTCCGCCCGTAAAGCTCAACGATCCGTGCGGCAATATATCTGGCGCACTCCTCTGCGCTCATGGCCGTGGTATCGACATCGATCTCAGGAGAGAGAGGCTCCTCGTAGGCCACGTTGACCCCAGGCACGGCTGCCTTCTCCTCCCCTGCCTTTTTGTATATGTCCCGCGGGGAGAACTTCGCACTGCGAGCCGCCTCCCTCTCCATGCAGACCTCTAAGGGAGCGCGGATGAAGACCTCACCGAAGGCCGGCACCAGCTGGCGGGCGAAGTCTCGATACCGGCGGCGGTTGGCTGTGGCATCGATTATGACGTTTATCCCCTCCTCAGAGAGAAGCTTGCCCATGTAGGCCAGAGAGGCATAAACGATATCCCTCTCCTCTTCGGTGTACCTGGGATGGGGGGTTATGGCCCTCCTGATCTCATCCAGTTGCAGTATTTTGACGGCTACACCCATCTCGGAAAGCCTGGCCTTTACCAGCTCTGCTATGGTTGTCTTGCCGCATCCCGGCAGGCCCGTAAACCACATCACCCATGCCATTGGATCACCCGCGTTACAGTTCGAATAAACACTCCTCCGCATAAAAACTCATTCCTCTTATTGAGACTCTGTATTCCGGTATCGTAGCAATATAACCAAAAGATTTATTACTAAATAAGATATCATTCCCAATTAGTAACCGAAAAGAGGAGGTGAGTTCGATGTCAGAGATAGAAGGCGAATTGTCGCTGAGCAGAGTTATAGTCTCCGATGCTGCTGTGCCTTTTATATCCAGGGGAGGACGCCTATTCCCAGGCCAGGTTCTGGCAGCAGATCCGGGAATCGAAGATGGGGAGCAGGTTATAGCGGTTGACAGGAGGAACAATCCCATAAGGGTCATCCAGATATACAAGGGGAAATAGAAAGCAACTGCGAGCAAAAATAGGCCAATTCTGTAGCCAGCCTGAAACTGCCATTGGGAAACAGAACAATCCCGGAACTGACTGACGCAATCGACTCTCGCCAAGCAAGGCAGTCAATTCCGGGATTCCTCTTCTAAAAATATATTATGCAAATATAAATTATGAATGGATCATTCTTCGTACCCCAGCTCCCTGGCCTTTGCATAAGCTGCTTCAGCCTCATCCTGTCGATTCAGGGCCGCCAGAGCATTGCCCCTGGCCAGCCATGTCAGGGGATCACTGGGATTGATCTCCAAAGCCCTGTCGAAAGCAGCATTCGCCTCTTCGTATCTGGAAAGCTCGGATGATAGTATTACCCCCTTCATCTTCCAGGCCATTTCGTAGGTTGGATCTATGGCGGTGGCATTATCAAAAGCCAGGACGGACTGTTCGTAGTCTCCCACATTGTGCAGCAGCAGACCTCTGGATGTCCATAATGTCGCATTTTGCGGATCGGCCTTTATCATCTCATCGATTATGTTCAGAGCGCTCCGATAGGCCTGGACGGCCTCGTCAGTTCGATTCAGCATTGAAAGGGTATTGCCCATGTTGATCCAGGCCATCTCGTTGTCAGGGTCTATCAGCGTCACATTTTTATAAGCCTGGAGAGCCTCATCGTAGAGTCCAACAGCCGCCAGGCGGTAGCCTTCATTCAGCAAGCCCTCTGCTGCGGTTATGTTCGCACTTGTGTTCTCACCCTGGGCTGCAGCACATGCACATAGTGCCGCAAGCGATATAATAAAGACTGCAGACACACGAGATACTCCCGCCGCCTTCACAGATGACATCGATCCCGAAGATGATATTTCCCTCAAGTCACTCACCTCAATTCTCCTAAATCCCAAATCAAGCGAATGATAAGCTGCTTGTTTTCGTCACTTGTCGAAGTGACGCGCTCAATGAATATAAATATTATGCATTCACTCCTGTTGTGTATAGTCCCGAAACCTTTGACTTTATATACCCTTCAATGGGGCATGGGGAAGAGAAATAAGGTCGTAAAGCTAACAGAGAGGAAGATCCAATACATCATTCGGGCCAAAAAGAGAGGCGAGAGC
>JAGPMN010000077.1 GCA_018052825.1 Methanothrix sp. | reverse complement strand
ATTTCGTCAAGCCCCATAAGTCACTACGGTTAGAGGTTAATCAAGGTAGAAAGAGATGGATGCAGCGTACTCCTGCGATGGCTGAAGGACTCGTCGATCACATCTGGACGATCAAAGAATTGATGACATTCAGGGCGCCTTGTCAATGATATGAGTACACGACCCATTCCTGCGGCCGACTGCCATCGCTGACTCCTATCCCTCTCCCTTTTTCCCGGCAAGAGTTTATATGCCAATCCGGATACTATAGCCCTCGGAGAAATTAAAATGAGAACTCTGATATTCATATATCTGGCGATGTTCGCCATCTCCTGCGTCCTTCTCTCGGCGGGAACCGTCGATATCAGCCGGGAGAGCGGAATGGACATTCTCGCCAACTTGACCAATATTTCGCAGAACCAGTCGCAAAATGCCACCCAGAATGCCACAGCGGCAAACCCTTCCAGCAGCAATGGCGCAGCCTTCTCCTCCGACCTGTGGAGCTGGGGAGATGTCCCCCTGGGCTACACCCTGGACGAGAACGGCACTTTAAAGAGGGACGCCAGTGAGGAGTGGAGGCCCAGCATCTGAAGGGGAGCATGAGGGGACTTGCAGCAGTGCTGACGCTGGCTTTAGTGGCCGCCCTGCTGCTCCTCGCCTGGCACATTCTGCCTGAGAGCACCTCGGATGCTAGCGCCGGCCAGTGGACTGTCTCCGGCGCCGGAATTCTTGATTACGCCGTCCTGCCACCCCAGTACAACATCAGCCCGGCGGTTGTCGACGGAAAGACAAGCCTCTCTGAGCTGCACTTCCACAGCCGCGGGAGCGAGATCGCCGCCCTGCTGAGAGTTCCGCTGGCTAAAGATAACGGAGCAGCCATTCCAGGAATTGTGCTCCTGCCCGGGGCAGCAGTGAGCAAAGAGGTGGAGCAGGGCCTGGCGAAAAAATTCGCTGAGATGGGCTACGCCACCCTGACCCTCGACCAGAGGAACCTTGGATCTGTGGACTTCGATGGGGACCTGCAGGCTTTCCTGAATGGTATGGAGCCAGCCGAGCACAAGATGGTCTACGACGCCCTGGCGGCTGGAGAGCTCCTGCGTGGCCTGCCCGGGATCGATGCTGGGAGGATCATCTACGCCGGGGAGAGCAATGGCGGCCGCTTTGCCATCATCGCCTGCGTTCTGGACAGCCGGGCGCGGGGTGTGATCGGCATCAGCACATGCGGCTATGATACTAAAGCCGCCATCGCCCATGCGGCAGCAGCCGGGCAGGCGGTGGACCCCGAGGCGGTGCGCTTCTATATCTCCATAGACCCGGAGAGCTACCTGGACGGAATTCCCCCCAGGCCGCTGGTCATGATTCATTCCCGAAATGACACAGTCATACCATATCAGATGGCGGAGAGGACGTTCTCCCGCGCGTTTCAGCCCAAGAGGATGCACGCAGTCAACTGCACTGTGCATGGCTACTGCCAGGAGATGGCGGGAGCTGTGGAGGAAGAGCTGGCGGAGATATCTCAGGGCTGAAGGGGGTCTCCTGGATGGGAGACGGTCTCAGACTTCAGCCTGCCTGCTCAGGCCTGGCTCGAAGGCTCGCTTTTTTTCCACCGTATTCAGCCCAGGATCTTTATGGCCTCGTCTGCGGTCTTGCCCTTGTTGACTATGGCAGCAAGGGCCTGGGTCATCTTCACAGGGTCCTTATGCTGGAAGACATTTCTGCCTATGGCCACCCCCCGGGCTCCGCCCTGCATCGCCCCCTCGATCATCTGCAGAAACTGCATGTCCGTCTCTGTCTTGGGGCCTCCGGCTATGACCACAGGCACCGGGCAGCCCTTCACCACCAGCTTGAATGTATCCGGATCGCCGGTGTAGTTGGTCTTGATGATGTCCGCCCCCAGCTCAGCGCCGGCCCGGGCGGCGTGGGCCACCACCTCAGCATCATTGGGATTTGCAATGGATTTGCCGCGGGGGTACATCATGGCCACCAGTGGCATGCCCCAGAAGTCGCAGCGCTCGGAGACACACCCTAAGATGGAGAGCTGGTCCGATTCCGTCTCCGAGCCGATGTTAATGTGAACCGAAACGGCATCG
Source organism: Methanothrix sp. (assembly GCA_018052825.1). GTDB lineage: Archaea > Halobacteriota > Methanosarcinia > Methanotrichales > Methanotrichaceae > Methanothrix. Next base: position 781 of record JAGPMN010000077.1, on the reverse strand, counting down.
GCTCCCATCTTCAGGCATTCCTCAACCAGGCAGACCTGCACCTTGTTGTTGGGATCGGGGCCGAGGGAGGTGGAGGCGCTCATATGCACAATCAGGCCCACATCACGGCCGTAGCCGCGGTGGCCGTGCCTGACCATGCCCTTTTGCTGCAGCACGGCATTGGCTCCGCCCCTGGCTACCTTGTTGACCATCTCCGGCAGGTCGGCCAGGCCCTGTATGGGGCCGACTGATATGCCGTGGTCCAGGGGAATGATCACAGTATTTCCGCTATCTCGATCCATTATCCTTTCCATTCGAACTCTTTTGCCAATCTCGCTCAATTTAAACCATCCCTAAATGCTAACATGTAACATGCTAACACGTATCATATTTAAGGGTTGCGATCAGGCCGGCGGTGTAGAGCAACAGGAGTGAATGTGTATAGTCCCGAATGTCTTGACTTTATATACTCCGGACCGGAAGTTATATTCAGTTTCCACCATTTAATTCAGTCTCCATGTATTTCAAGAACATTCCCAGCTTACACCCTTCAGGCAGCCTTGCCCAAAATGCCATATCTGGCGTCTGCAGATACCATTTCGTATCGAGTGATTCATGGAACCTGACCGTGTTGTACCAATTCATGAATTCGTCAAAATTATCAAACCTAATTCTGGAGGATTCCTATAAACCTCTGCCCTGGAAGTATCGAAAAGTATATATACTAGTATTACTATTAATTATTATGAATTCTTTTGTTGGATGGGCATTTAAAACGGCAAGAGAGAATAAGAAGATGCCT
>JAGPMN010000076.1 GCA_018052825.1 Methanothrix sp. | reverse complement strand
ACAAGATAAGCTATCGAAGGGTGCTGGAGGTGCAGGCCCGGCTGCTTGCCCGCGCCGTATACGGAGAGATAAGCCAGTACCCCACCTTCTGCACAAGGTGATTCTACGAGCCAGTTGAAATGCTACGTTGTCAGCTACGACATAATGGATCCAAAGCGCCTGCATCAGGTCCACAGGACAATGAAGGCCTTCGGGGATCCCATCCACTACTCCGTCTTCCGCTGCCATCTCACGTCCAAAGGCAGGGTGGAGCTTGTCGCCGCCCTCTCCGAGATCATCAATCATGACCAGGACCGCGTCATGATTATAGACCTCGGCCCCCTGGGGGGCAGGGTCGAGGACCGAATTGAGTTTCTGGGCATGCGCCCTCAGGTGGCGGAGAGCCGGGCTGTGGTGGTCTAATGGCTCTGCCTGATTTATAAGCCATTTATAAATCTTAAATACTCATGTATATATACCCCTTATTTATAAAGTGTCATTCGGAGATACTTGAGTATGGAGTCCACAATAAATATCGAGAACGTGGTGGCATCCACCAAGCTGGCAGAGGAGTTCGACCTGCACAAGATCGAATCCGAGCTCGAGGGCGCCGAGTACAACAAGGAGAAGTTTCCCGGCCTCGTCTACAGGGTCAAGGCCCCCAGAGCTGCATTTCTCATATTCACCTCAGGAAAGGTGGTATGCACCGGGGCCAAAAACGTCGATGACGTCCGTACGGTCATCACCAATATGGCCAAGACCCTCAAGTCCATCGGCTTCGAGAACATAGACCTCGAGCCAGAGATCCACGTTCAGAACATTGTGGCCTCCGCAGATCTGAAGACGGATCTGAATTTAAACGCCATCGCCCTCGGGCTGGGACTTGAGAACATAGAGTACGAGCCTGAGCAGTTTCCAGGCCTCGTCTACAGGATCAAGCAGCCCAAGGTGGTCGTGCTCATCTTCAGCTCCGGAAAGCTTGTGGTCACCGGCGGCAAGAGCCCTGATGAGTGCGAGGAGGGCGTTCACATCGTGAGGATGCAGCTTGAGAACATGGGGCTGCTCTGAATCCATATACTGACAAAAATTTATTTAAATCATGAGCGCCGATAAAGCATCACGAAAGATCATGAGGGTGGGGTGATGTCAGATACCATTGAAGTTAAGGGGATCAATGCCTTCCTGGACTGCCTGCTGAAGAGCAAATACTCCGACCTGATCGTACTCCTGGCAGTGATGCTGGCCTTTGCCATGCTGATAGTAATATCAGCAGCTTTAACGTCAAAAAAATGATAGTTGGATCGCCGCCTGGTTACATATCGCTGAAATGCTCTTTCAGCCTGGCCTTTATATCCGCGAGGCTCAGGCTCTCCTGGGAGCCGCCTGACATGTCGCGCAGGATAAGCAGTCCCTTATCCAGCTCCTCCCTGCCCAGGATCACGGCAAATCGTGACCCTGCGCCGGCTGCCGCCTTGAGCTGCGCCCCCAGCCCCCGGCCCATGACGTCCATCACCACCGGAACCTCCTCTCTCAGCTCCGCCGCCATTTTGACGGCCTCCAGCTTCACGTCCGGCGTATAGGCCATATAGACCGGCACATTGCGCTCGCCCTCAGGGGATACGATCTCCATGATGCGGTCAAAGCCCAGGCCGAAGCCGGTGGAGGATGTCTCACGCCCGCCGAAGAGGCTGGCCAGCTCGTATGTGCCGCCCCCGCAGATCTGCCTCTGCGCTCCAAGGCCCTCTGCATATATCTCAAAGACTGTGCCAGAGTAGTACTCCAGGCCGCGCACGATCTCAAAGTCAATGGTACAGTCCACCCCATATGCCTGGAGCAGATCCACGGTCTCCCGAAACTCCTGCAGATCGAGCTCCGCTCCCACCTGCCTGCCCTGCCGAGCAGAGAGGCGCCCGGCTGGTTTTTCTGCCCGGGCCGTTTGGGACGCCTGATCTGCGACAGCCTGCACTGGCTGCGTTCTTTTGCCCGGCCCCTCCAGCTCCCGCACGATCTCCTCCGCCCGGTCCAGGGCTCCCCTGCCCTTTTGGTCCAAGAGCTCCAGAAGGCCGATGTGGCTGCATCCGATCTCATCCAGCATCTGGGTGAGGTCAGCCCTCTCCTTTTTGTCGATCATCCTCATGATGGCCGGCCTGTGCTGGGCAGCGATCCTGGCCAGCAGAGAGCGGATGAGCCCCAGATAGCCGATGTGGATATCGCCGCGAATGCCCACGCTCCTGCACATACTATCGGCGAGAGCAATGGCCTCCGCCTCTGAATCGGGGTGGCTGCCGCCTATCAGCTCGCAGCCGATCTGCCAGAACTCCCGGAAGCGCCCCCTCTGGGGCCGCTCGTATCGAAAGCAGTTTCCGAAGTACCACAGCCTCTGCGGCTTTGGAGAGTTCTGCAGCTCAGAGACATACATGCGCATCACCGGGGCCGTCAGCTCCGGACGCAGTGCCAGGTCGCGGCCCCCCTTGTCCTTGAAGCTGTATATCTCATCGATTACGGACGCACCCGACTTCTCTGTAAAGAGCTCCAGATGCTCAAATGTGGGGGTGGCCACCTCCCGGTACCCCCAGCGCTCAAGGACGTCCTGCATGGCCCTTTTTGCCCTGCCCCTCTTCTCCATCTCCTCAGGAAGAAAATCCCTTGTGCCTCTCGGTCTCTGAATAATCATATCGGCAGTGGGAATGAAACAAAATGCCCATATACTTTGTGATGGCTAAAAATATGGATTATCACTTCAGCTTTTCCTCAACCTCGGGGGGGATCACTATCATCTGCACCGGCTTGATGATTATGTTTGACGTAGCTGTGGCGCTGCCTCCCTCAACGGTGTTTATGGCGCTGACTGTGATGCCATGAACATCGATATTCAGGTTGTTGCTGAATAGATCTCCTTTGTCG
>JAGPMN010000055.1 GCA_018052825.1 Methanothrix sp. | reverse complement strand
AGCTATCGAAGAATAACCGAAAAAGATGGTTAATCAAGGAAATTTGGCGTCTGAAGAGCGGAAAAATGGTTGAATCGTTGGCCGAGCCGTATATCTGATAGGAGACCTGAAGTTATTAGGAATCCTCTTAACTGTTATACTATAAATGCGCCTGGATATATTACGCAGAAAAAGTCATAGAAATGATGGCGGCAGAGGGGGCCGCCTTGAATTCTCGCTCAGGAGAACATCCTCATTGCGTCCTCCGATCCCTGGATCTCGTCGCCCAGAACCTTGGCGATAGCCCGGTCGAAGTCTGCTTTGCTAACGCGGCTCGCTCCCCTGCGCAGGGCGTTCATGCCTGCCTCCACCACAATGGCCTTGAGGTCGGCACCGCTCGCCTCCTCCGTCATCCTGGCGATTTCCGCCAGATCGATATCATCTTCCATCTTCATCTTCCTGGAATGAATCTCCAGTATTTTGATCCTGCCTTCAGCCGAGGGCATGGGTATCTCGATTATCCTGTCGAAGCGTCCGGGGCGGAGCAGCGCAGGATCGAGGATATCGATTCTGTTGGTGGCGGCGACTATCTTGATGTCGCCTCTGCTTCTAAAGCCGTCCATCTCAGCCAAAAGCTGCATCATGGTGCGGTTGACCTCGGCGCTTCCCGTGGTCCCGTCGTGGGTCCTGATGCTGCCTACGGCATCGATCTCGTCTATGAATATGATGCTCGGTGCCTTCTCACGCGCCATCTGGAAGATATCGCGAACGAGCTGCGCCCCCTCGCCTATGAACTTGTGGACAAGCTCCGAGCCGGACATGTGAATGAATGTGGCCTTTGATTCGTGCGCTACCGCCTTGGCCAGCATCGTCTTGCCAGTCCCAGGCAGTCCGTAGAGCAGAACACCACGCGGCGGCTCGATACCAATATCCCGGAAGATCTCTGGATTTGTGAGGGGCAGCTCCACCGTCTCCCTGACCTCCTGGATCTGGCTCTCCAGCCCGCCCACCTGATCGTAGGTAACATCGGGAGCCTCCACCAGCTCCATGACTTTGGCTCTTACATCCACAGAGCGGTCCAGTACGCGGACGATTGTAAGGGAATTATTTATGCCCACACGGGAGTTGGGCTGTATCTGCTCCATGAGCTCAGGCGGAACCGTGGTTATGAACTCCTGGTTGTTGCCGTGCTGGCGCAGCAGCACATAGTCCGGCCCCATCTCCACAACAGTGGCCATGAAGAGCGGCATTCTCTTCAGCTGAGCATTCTCTTTCTTCAGCCGCTCCACCTCCCGCAGATACCTTTTGTTGGCGATGAGGGACTCGAAGAGCTTTGCCCTCACCTCCTCCCTCTCCATCCTGGTGGTCTCCAGCTCCTCTGTGAGGCTCTTGTTGTCGGATTCCAGAGCGGTTATCCTCTTTACAAAGGATTCTTGAATTGTCTCATGACCGGAAATGGCTGAAGTTTCACTCATATGAGAGGGAGATGGGTTCTCCAAGCTTATAAATTCATTCCCGGGATCGATCAGAAAAAAAACGATTGATTTCGCGGGAAGAATTGATATACTCTGACGGTTTCTCTCACGGCACGAAATAGCAGGGTATAAAAATGAACTACTGGCAACCGAAATTTGAGCTCATGGAGAGAGAGGAGCTGGAGGAGCTGCAACTGCGGCGGCTGAAGAGCGTTGTAGAAAAGGTCTACAAAAACGTCCCGTTCTATCAGAGGAAGTTCAGGGAGGCCGGGATCACGCCTCAGGACATCCAGAGCCTGAAGGATGTGGTAAGGCTTCCCACCACAAGAAAGCAGGATCTTCGGGACAACTATCCCTTCGGGCTCTTTGCTGTCTCCAGGGAGGAGGTAGTGCGGGTGCATGCCTCCTCAGGTACCACAGGAAAGCCAACTGTGGTCGGCTACACTGCCAGGGACATCGAGACCTGGTCGGATATCATGGCCAGGGACTTTGTCATGGTGGGCGTGAATAAGGGAGACATATTCCAGAACGCCGTAAATTATGGATTCTTCACAGGCGGACTGGGGGTCCACTACGGAATTGAGCGCGTGGGGGCTATGGCCGTGCCCTCCGGCGTGGGAAACACTGAACGGCAGCTGGAGATAATGATGGACTTCGGCGTGACCGTCCTGCACTGCACTCCCTCCTACGCCCTATACCTGGCAGAGACCGCCAAGGCCAGGGGGCTTGTGGATAAGCTGAAGCTTCGCATCGGCTGCTTTGGAGCCGAGCCCTGGTCGGAGGAGGCGAGAAAGGAGCTCGAAGAGGCGCTTCATATCAAGGCCTACGACTCCTACGGCCTCTCTGAGATGATGGGTCCGGGGGTGGCCTTCGAGTGCCGGGAGCAGAGCGGCCTGCACATCTGGGAGGACCACTTCCTGGTTGAGATCCTGGACAAAAATGAGAAGCCCTGCGCTCCGGGCGAGCCGGGAGAGCTGGTCATAACGTCTCTGACCAAAGAGGCAATGCCACTCATCCGCTATCACACTGGAGACGTAACATATATCATCGATGAGAAGTGCAGCTGCGGGCGAACCAGCAGAAAGCTGCACAGGTTCCTGGGCAGGGCGGACGACATGCTCATTGTGCGTGGCATCAACGTCTTCCCCAGCCAAATAGAGGATGTGCTGGTCTCCATACCCGAGATAGGCAGCTACTTCCAGGTGGTGGTGGACAGAAAGAGGCACGGCCTGGATGAGATCAGCATTCAGGTGGAGCTGAAGGATGAGGCCTTCACAGGGGAGCTCGAGGACCTGGCGAGGATCAGGAAGAAGGTTGAGGAGAAGCTGAAGTCGGTGCTCAATGTGAGAAGCAAAATCGAGCTCGTGGAGAAGGGCTCCATCCCCAGGACGGCAGGAAAGTCCAGGAAGGTCGTGGACCTGCGCGATGTCTACTCCAGGGACGAGAAGGCGAAGGCAGAGTGAAGGCTCATCCCCAGAACCTCTTGGTCCTGGCGTACTCCCTCTCAGCCTTCAAAATGTCCCTGTAGAACTCCAGCTCGTCCCTCTGCCGCTTGCCCACGACCCTGGCAGCCGTCTCCGGCCCCACCCCCCGGCTGGCCAGGGCGATGGCAGCCGTCTTGCCGTAGCTCAGGACCAAATTGGCATTCCTAAAGACCCTCTTGGTCCTCTTTCTCTCATCTGCCGTCTTCTGGCTCTCCGGCTTTTTGACGACGCCGATCTCCTCCTCCTCCCAGGGCTTGAGAGCGGCCACCATGCGTGAGCTGCAGATGGGGCACTCGGGCTGCTCGGGCACGCGCTCCACCGGGCGCAGGCTCTTCCACCTCTTGCAGTTCACGCAGAATAGGAGAACCCGGTCGTTCATGATCCTGTTCTTGAGAAGGTCGATCACGGCGGCGTCGGCCTGCTCCGGCGCAGTTACATCCCGCCCGCCGCCCCGGCCGGATGTGCCTATGGGCGAGGGGCCGCCTGTGATGATACGAATCGATCCGTTCCGGATCCCCTCAAGAACCCATTTGGCCTTCTCGATGTCCAGGCGGTCGTGGTATATCTCCCGCAGAGCCTCCCTGTACATGGGCGTGCCCTCGAATATGGCGAGAAGCTTTTGCATGCTCACCCTCTGGTAGTCTATGTCTCTCGAGAAGGCCCCGAACTTCCTGGCCACATGCACCATCTTCCACCGCAGAAGTGTGGTGTTCTTGAGCGTCATCTCCAGTATGGGCTCGACATAGCTTGGATCAAGCTCCTCGATCAGCTTTCTGATCTCCTCGGCCAGGAGGGGACGGGGCAGCGTCAGTTCGATCCTGTAGGGATCTATCTGCAGGGCCACGCTGCTGCCAAACCTGGCGGAGAGTATGGATGTGATTGCCCGGCCGAGGGTGTCGTTGGTCTTGTGGCCGAAGCAGGCGTTGATGACGGCCCCATCACCGCCGCTTTCGATGACGATTGTCCTTTCATCCGGAACTGCCTGGCCCTTCTCCACCTGCCTGGCGATGAGGTCCACCAGCTCAGCCGCAGACTCGCAGTCAAGAGGGTACCTTCCCTGCAGCATGGCCGCAGCCAGATCCCGGCGGGAGAGCTCCGTGTTTTCAGATCCGCTGCCACTCTGGCAGCATCCTCCTTCATCTCCGCCTTCCAGGACCTCGGCCACCTGCCGCCGCATGGCTCCCACCTCCTGGGCCACGGCAAAGGGCACTGGAATCTCCTCTCCAGTCCAGCTAGGTATCTCTCCGCTCCTGTGAATGGGCACCACCCGGATCTCGTCGTCTCCGATCTCGGCGATCTCCCAGATCTCGCCCTTGGTGACGAATGTGGCCCCAGGCTGGGCAAAGCTTACAACGAATGCCTCGTCCAGCGTCCCCACTGAGCGGCGGCCCACGATGTCATAGACGTTGTACCTCTTCTCATCAGGGATCATGGAGAGGTTCTCGATGTAGTACTCCCGGGCCTTGCGGGTCCTCTGCAATAGCGTGACGGGCAGAGCCTCCTCGCCCCGTCCTTCTGGCCTGGGGCTGTCACTGTGCTGCAGATACCTCTGGCCTCTTGGGTCCGCCCTCTCCTGCGGCCTGCCATGCCCGTCCTCCCTCTGTCTCTCCCGGGCACTTGGCTCGCCCTCCCGGCCCTGCGGTACCAGCCGCACAAGCCTGTGCTCCTCCATCTGATCGAGCACGCCCTCCATCTCTGCGGTGGTGAGGCCTTTGAAGGGGTATGCCCTGCGCACTATTTGGTAGGCCCTATCACCATCGATCTCCCCGAAGTCCATCTCCAGGCCCACGATCTGATTGGCCAGGACATCCGCTGGCCTGTCGTGGATCTTGATTGCCTCCAGCTCCCCTTCTGCTGCCCTGCGGCATATGGCGCAGGCCTCGGCCACGTCGTCCGGAGATGTGGCGATGATGGTGCCTGAGGATACCCGGCCGATCCTGTGCCCGGCCCTGCCCACGCGCTGCAGCAGACGGGAGACTGTGCGGGGTGAGCTGTACTGAATGACATGCTCCACGTCGCCGATATCAATTCCCAGCTCCATGGATGATGTGCATATCAGCCCCTGAAGCTCTCCGGCCTTGAAGGCCTCCTCAGCCTCGACCCGCGCCTCCACTGAGAGGCTGCCGTGGTGCACCCCTATGGGCTCGCCCAGCTGGCGGAAGCGTGAGCCGAGCACCTCCGCAGCCTGGCGGGTGTTGACGAATATGAGGCTCTTTTTGCTGTGCACCGCCCTGCGGATGATGCGGATCTGGGCTGCAAGATGCGGATCACACTCCAGCGTTCCTGCAAGGGCATAGTCCTCTCTGGTTGGAGCCGGGCTGATCACCTGCAGGTCGCTCTCCCTCCTGACATCGGCCTCTATTATGCGGCAGCCCCTCTCCGAGCCGGCCAGAAGCCTGGCCACCTCCTCGGGCGAGCCCACTGTGGCGGACAGGCCGATCCTCTGAAAGTCGCCGGCCAGCTCAGACAGCCTCTCAAGCAGGACGGCCAGCTGCGAGCCGCGCTTGGATGAGGCCATCTCATGCACTTCGTCGACGACCACAATGCGAACTGTGGAGAGGTTCCTTCGCAGGCGCTTTCCTGTGAGCATGATCTGCATTGTCTCTGGGGTTGTGATCAAAAGGTCGGGGGGCTTGACAGCCTGGCGGCGGCGGTCTGCCTGGCTCGTGTCGCCATGGCGGACTGCCACGGAGATATTGAGCCTCTCCCCCCACTCCATGAAGCGGCGCAGCATATCCCTGTTGAGGGCGCGCAGGGGCGTGATGTAGACTGCCCGGATGCCGGCGCGCTCGCCTGCCAGGATTCTGTGGAAGATGGGAAGGCTTGCCGCCTCCGTCTTTCCAGTGCCCGTGGGGGCGATGAGAAGGACGTTCTCGCCTGAGAGGATGGCCGGGATGGCCAGCTCCTGGGGCAGGGTGGGCTGGCAGATGCCCTCCTCTGCCAGTTTGTCCCGGATGAGCTGGTGGAGAAGGCCGAAGGCGTTCACAGATCGAGATGGGATGATCTATTATATGAAGGCTGGGGATGGAGACGATGATGGCATCGACGATGGACGATTAACAGGCGGAGACGGTGCAGTGGTCAGCATTGCTCTTCCTCAATTTCGTTTTCAGAGAGATCATTCATTGCAGAAGGAGGTCGATTTTACCAGCGCCACCATCGCCTCGTTCACAGGAGTCTCCAGCCCGTGCTTTTTCGCGAGGCCTACGATGTAGCCGTTTATGGAATCGATCTCCGTCATCCTGCCCTTCAGCACATCCTGGAGCATGCTGGAGGTGTTGGCAGCAGTCTTCCCGGCAACTGAGCTGACAAGCTCAAATGCGCTCTCCTCGTCCGCGGCCACTCCCTCACAGGCTGCCACGCCCACAGCCTCCCTCACGATCTGCCGGACTGTCGGCTGCAGAGATTGGGAGAGGACGATGCCGTTCTCCTGCCTGGTCAGAGCAGTGATGGGATTGATCACGGCATTGACAAAGAGCTTATTCCACTGCTGAGTGGCAAAGTCATCGGCAAATTCCGCCTCAAAGCCCTTCTCAGCCAGGCGCCCGCTCATGTACTTTTGCATCCCTGCATCAAGACGGGCCTCGACCACAGTCTTTCCCCATCCCTTCAGCTCAATTCTGCCCTCGCCGGAGAGCTTGACGCCCACAGAGGTGATCCCCTCCAGCAGCCGGGAGGCGGGCAGATGCAGCTGCGAGAAGGCCTCTTTATTTCCCATGCCGTTCATGAGCAGGAGAAAGGCGGCATCCCTGAGCCTGCCCTCAGGCAGGCCCGGTCCGGCCAGCTCCTGGCAGAGTGCGGGCAGGGAATAGGCCTTGACGCATACCATCACCATCTCTGGATAAAAGTCTGAGGCTGCAAGCTCCTCCAGGCTGGAAAAGCAGTTCTTGAAGCGAAAGGACTTCGCGCCATCGGGAAAGGCTATCTCCAGCCCTCTTTCTCTGATCTTTTTTATATGCCCCTCTCTTCCAAGAAGCCCCACGTTTTCTATCATCCCTTCTGCGGCAGAAGGCCCCTCGGATAGGAGATAGCCCATGAACGATCCGATGGCCCCCGCTCCGTAGATTAGTATGTCCGGCATTTTGCCTCTTTCAATCAATTTGGCTTTCTGCTGTTTGCTACGGACAAGGTTATGCATCTTTCGGGCACAATCGAGCTATTAAGTGATGAAAGAGCACATATTATTACATAATTTATATGATATTTTTGATCTTATTTTTTATGTCATCTGCCATGTTCACATACGGGACTGTGCTCAAATGCATTTTTTTCGGGAAAGATTGATTTGCCATGAATGCATACGGAGAGTTGATGAAGCCGTACTCCTCAACCGATCTGCCCTCCGGCCTGGAGGCTTTAGCCGACATGGCACTGGACCTGCGCTGGACTGTTCGCCAGACCACTGACAAAATCTGGGAGATGCTCGATGCCGAGGCCTGGGAGAAGACGAAGAATCCCTACCTTATATTGCAGAATGTATCTCGAGCCCGGCTGGAGGAGGTGGCTGGCAATGAGAGATTCATTGAGGAGATATCGAACTGGCAGAGGATGAAAGAGGGGCTTTTGGAGAGCTCAAAAATTTCCGCAGGCCAGCACGGCATCTCCAGCCTGGCCTACTTCAGCATGGAGTTCGGCCTGTCTGAGGCTCTGCCCATCTACTCCGGAGGCCTGGGCATTTTAGCCGGCGACTACCTCAAGACTGCCAGCGACATGGGCGTTCCCGTCACAGGAATCGGCCTGCTATACCAGCAGGGCTACTTCCACCAGCTCATCTCACGGGACGGCTCCCAGATCGAGGCATTTCCCTACAACGACCCTGACACGATGCCGCTGCAGCCGGCCAGGGATGGGGATGGGGCCAGGCTTAGGGTGAAGATCAGCCTGCCTGGAAGGCCTCTGATTCTGCGTGTCTGGAAGGCCACCGTCTGCCGGGTGAGCCTCTACCTTCTCGACTCAAATGATCCCATGAATACCCCATGGGACAGGGCTATCACAGCCAACCTATATGCCCCCGGCCAGGAGAGGAGGCTGATCCAGGAGATAGTGCTGGGAATCGGAGGCTGGCAGGTTCTGGAGAGGCTGGGAATAGAGCCGGAGATCTGCCACATCAATGAGGGTCACGCCGCCTTTGTGGTCCTGGCTAGGGCCTACAGCTTCATGAAGAAGGCGGGCTGCTCCCTCTCTGAGGCCGTCTGGGCCACCCGCGCAGGAAACGTCTTTACCACCCACACTCCGGTGGAGGCAGGCTTTGATCGCTTTGATATGGAACAGGTCAACAAGTACACAAAATTTTATGCCGGGCTGCTGGGAATATCCCGCAATGATCTGCTTGCCCTGGGCGGGGGAGTGGCTGATAAGGAAAGCAGGCAGTTTAATATGGCCTATCTGGCGCTTTCCGGCTGCAGCCATGCCAATGGCGTCTCCCGGCGGCATGGAAGGGTCAGCCGCAGGATATTTCAGTCTTTATTTCCCCGCTGGCCGGCCCTTGAGGTCCCTGTGGGGTATGTGACAAACGGCGTGCATATTGCCACCTGGGACTCGCCCGCAGCCCAGCGGCTCTGGTCGCAGGCCTGTCCGGGAGAGTGCGATCCGGACCGGATAGATTACCACAAGGACGGGATCGCCCGGCTGGACGACACGAATATCTGGCGCTTCCGGGGTGAGGCCAGGCGCGACCTGGTGCACTACATTCGCCGCCGCCACTGCCGGAGTGTGCAGGCGCGCGGCGGCGGGGTGAAGGAGGTCAGGAGAGCCAGGCATGTGCTCGATCCTGATATCCTGACAATCGGCTTTGCCAGAAGGGCCACCGCCTACAAGCGCACAGATCTGCTTCTCAAGGATCCTGAGAGGCTGGCTGCCATTCTCAACAATCCAGAGCGGCCGGTGCAACTGGTCATGGCTGCCAAGGCTCACCCAGCCGACACGGCTGGAAAGGAGATGGTGAGGAGGATGGTGGCCTTTGCATCCAGGCCGGATATCTGCAAGAGGGCGGTATTTCTGGAGGACTACGACATCGATCTGGCCCAGCATCTGCTGCCGGGTGTTGATGTCTGGATCAACACGCCTCTGCCCCCCAACGAGGCCTGCGGCACGAGCGGGATGAAGGTGCTGGCCAACGGAGGCCTGAACCTATCCACCCTGGACGGCTGGTGGGCAGAGGCATATGAGCCGGATGTGGGATGGTGTGCGGGCCCCTGCCATAAGGAGGGCCTGGAGGGACCGGGGTGCGACGAAGAGGACGCAGAGATGATCTACCGCCTTTTGGAGGAGGAGGTTGTGCCCCTCTTTTACGACCGGGACTGCCATGGCGTGCCCAGGGGCTGGACTGCAAAGGTCCGGGCCAGCATGACCCGCCTCACCCCCCGCTATAGCAGCACCCGCATGATGCAGGAGTACATCGATGGGATCTACCGGCCGGCAGGGGAGGCTTACCGCCGGCGCAGCAAGGACGGAGCGAAGCTGGCGAAGGAGCTGGCTGCCTGGCAGGCGCGGCTTGCTGAAGACTGGAAGGACCTGCGCTTTGGCAGGCTGACGGCTGCAAGGGATAGCGAATGCGGAGAGCTCTTGTGCTTCTCAGTCGAGGCATACCTCGGAGATCTGGAGCCTGATGACGTACGTGTTGAGGTATACGCCGATCCCCTGCCTGGCAGCGATCCGGATCCGGAAAGCGAGGAGAGGATCGCGATGAGGCGCGTGGGTCCGCTCGAGGGAACTGCGAACGGATACATATTCGAAGCTGTCGTTGCCACAAATAGGCCGGCAGATGACTACACCCCCCGCATTGTGCCCTATCACCCGGAGGCGTTCATTCCCATTGAGGAGAAGCATATCCTGTGGATGAGATAAAATTTAATTCTCTGCGGTTTCATTTACTGCTATGAGCTCTCAATCCATTCCCTGCCACCTGGTAAGCTGGGAGGAGGCATATCAGCTCTCCCGCAGGCTGGCACGCTCCATAAAGTCCTCCGGCTACAGGCCCCAGCTGGTCATAGCCATCGGGCGGGGAGGGTATGTTCCCGCCAGGATAGTCTGCGACTTCCTGCTGCATAATATGCTCACCAGCTTCAAGATAGAGCACTGGGACACTGCAGCCTCCATGAGGCCAGAGGCAGCGGTTCGCTTCCCTCTGGCTGTGGATGTCCGGGGTCAGAGCGTTCTGATCATCGACGATGTGACCGACACTGGAGACACCCTGCGGACGGCTATTGATTATGTGAAGGAGTTGGGAGCGGGTGAGATCAGGACTGGCGTGATGCAGCACAAGACGGCCTCCCCAGTTGTGCCTGATTTTTACGCAGAAGAGGTAAAAGAGTGGGTGTGGATAATATACCCCTGGGCGGTTCATGAGGATCTGGTGGGCTTTGCCGAGAAGGTTCTGGATGACGGGCCGGCCAGCCTGGAGCAGGTCAGCGCCAGGCTCAAGGAGCGGTATGATCTCTCAGCCAGCGAAGAGGATCTTGCCGAAGCCATGGATGATCTGGTTGGGATGAAGAAGGCGGAGATGGTGGGAAAGGCGTTTCGGAAGGTCTGAAGGTCTGACCTGGCCGATGCAGATCTGAAATCCGCACAAACTGCCCGCCAAATCGCCCCGACACCAAAAGAGATAATAGCACCTAGATGAAAGCCCCTATCCCAATATTGGTCTCCCCGGAGGAATTAAACGCAGACAGAATCAATTCAGGGCGCTATAGATGCCCACTGCCATCTGGACTTCTCCCAATTCAAAAAGGACCGCGACGCAGTGATCGACAGGGCACTCAAGTCAGGCCTCGTGCGCATGATCAACTCCGGCGTGGATTATTCGAGCAACAGCAAATCGATCGATCTGGCAGCAAAGTACGACTTTATCTCCGCCACCCTTGGCCTCTCCCCAAATATTCTCCAGGATATCGGAGAGCCTGAGCTGCAGATGCTCCTGCAGCAGATAGAGGGCCTCTCTGGCCGCGCGGTGGGAATAGGCGAGGCGGGCCTGGACTACTACCACTGCAAGGACGCAGCTGGCAGAGAGCGGCAGGCTGTCATGTTCAAAAGGGTCATCGCCCTGGCTGAGTCGGCTGGCCTGCCCCTGGTCATCCACTCCCGCAACGCCGAGCAGCAGGCTTTGGAGATGGTCAAGCACCTCGACAGGGTTGTCTTCCACTGCTACAGCGGCTCGCTCTCCACAATGAAGGAGGCCGCTGATCGGGGATACTACATATCCCTGGCCACCAACGTCTGCCGCTCCGCCCACCACCAGATCCTGGCCAAAAACGTGCCATTAGAGCTGCTGATGGTGGAGACGGACAGCCCCTTCCTCTCCCCCCGCCGTGGCAGAAATGAGCCGGCCTTCGTCCTGGACTCCATCCGCCTCATCGCCAGGCTGAGAGGGAGGGAGCCCCAGGAGATAGCTCAGGTCGCCGCCGAAAATACCAAAAGGATTTATAACATCCGCTAGAGAGGAGCGGCACAAGCCCAGCGGATAAACGAAAAGGATCATCATGAGCAGGATGCCAATACAGTTCGACCATATTATGAGCTACCTCGGCTCCAAGAAGGAGAAAGGAAGGAAGAGAATAGGCCTGCTTGTGGACGGCCCCAATATGCTCAGAAAGGAGTTTCAGATGGATTTGGAGGAGATCCGCGACATCCTCAAGGACTACGGCGACATAAAGATGGGCAAGGTCTTTCTAAATCAGTATGCTTCCGAGAAGCTGGTGGAGGCAGTGGAGAACCAGGGCTTTGAGCCGGTGATCTGCACCAGCGACGTGGATGTGAGAATGGCGGTGGAGGGAGTGGATATGATATACAATCCGGTCATAGACACCCTGGCCATGGTCACTCGCGATGCAGACCTCAAGCCCGTGCTCATGAAGGCCATGGAGCACGGCAAGGAGACCATAATCTTCGGCGCTGAGCCTGGATTCTCTGTAGCCCTGAAGAACTGCGCAGACTACGTCATAGTGCTGAGGGACGGGCAGTATGTCACCGAATGAGATAGCCGGTCATAAAGAGAGCGGGGAAAAGCCGAGGCAGAATTGAGTCCGGAAAGAATCGACTATAGACGCCGCAACGAATGGGGCGAGCGGGAGAGCTCCGGCGGCTGGCGCGATCGCATAACATCCGCTCTGCCAGTATCCATGTCCGGCCTCATTCTATTGATATGCATAGTGGCATTTATATTGTGCAATATCTTTCCACAGTTCGCATACTACTATTTAACCCTGAATCCGTACTTCGTGATGCAGAGGCCCTGGACTCTCATCACCAGCATGTTCGTCCACTTTCGATTCGACCATCTGCTCCTGAATATGCTCTTCCTCTTCTTCTTTGCCACGAACCTGGAGAGGCTTGTGGGAGAGAGAAAATTCCTGGCAATATATATCGTCTCCGGGATCGTGGCCGGAGCAGCCCAGATGCTCGTGACGGGCGGCTTTTCCTACGGGGCAAGCGGTGCCCTTTACGGAGTCCTGGGCTGCCTCGCAGTGATAGCTCCACAGACTAGAATACTGCTGTTTTTTGTAATACCTATGGGAATCCGCGCCGCAGTCCTTCTATTCGCCCTGATCGAATTCATGAGCCTCGGAAGCATGGACGGCATCGGCCACATGGCTCATCTGGCCGGCATACTGGTGGGATTGGCCTACGGAGAGGTCCTGACGAAGCGACCGAAATACTATTATGATCTTTAAGCATTTTAAAACGATACCATATCAAAGATACTTATCCTGGATTCTAATTACAAATTAGGATGTTTGTGACGGTTGGATCTGTCTAATATCTCTTTCAGATTTGACTAAATCGTCTATAATATCCATAAAAGTGCACTATTCATATGTGGAACTGAAAAATACGGGATAGCAGTAAGACGCATGTCGATCATCTCAGCTATTCGATTTAAACTCTCCGGAGGGGGCAGTGTCTCGATCTTGATGTAAAATAGTAGTAATAATCCTGGCGATGTATAGTATGCTACTATGCCGATAGGAGCATTCTGATCATCCGCAGGATTTATAATAAGCCCTGTATCCAGACTTGAG
>JAGPMN010000054.1 GCA_018052825.1 Methanothrix sp. | reverse complement strand
GAAGGTGTACAACAAGAAGAGGCTGCATTCAGCTCTTGGCTATAGATCTCCGGAGAAGTTCGAAATGGAGGTTGCTTTAAATACTGTTGCTTAACTATTTGTCTACTATCAGGGGTGCAGTCCAAACCCAATTTCACTTGATTTCTAGATAGTGCCGTCTGATGAGATGAATGATAAGATAAAGCCAAATAAGAGTAAAGCCAATAAACTTTTACTGGCTATGGCATCAATCCTGCAGGACCTGCTCGGCGAAAAGGAGTTTCTGGCCTATCTCTTCGTGGTCGGGTGGCTGCTGCTCAACTGGCCTCTAATTGAATTGTGCAAGGATCATACCATACTGGGCATGCCGGGCGTCCTGGTCTATGTTGCCTGCATCTGGCTGCTGCTCATCTTAGCTCTCTTCATCTTCGACCGGAGGAATTCGGAGTGATAGGTCCCTATATTGCCCTTACGGTCATGCTGCTATACCTGCTTCTGCTATTCGCCATAGCCCAGTATGCAGACCGCCGCAAGCTCTCCGGCAGGAGCATAGTGGCCAATCCCTACGTCTATGCCCTCTCCCTCTGCGTCTACGTCACCGCCTGGACCTTCTACAGCTCTGTCGGCAGGGCGGCATCCACAGGCCTTGAGTTTCTGCCCATATACCTGGGGCCGGTTCTGGCCATGACAGCTGGGTGGATCGTCATCAGAAAGGTGATCCGCGTCTCAAAAGAGAACCGCCTGACCTCCATCAGTGACTTCATCAGCTTTCGCTACGGCCGAAGCTACGCCATAGGAGCAGTGGTGGCGGTACTGAGCCTGATAATGGTGACACCCTACGTTGCCCTGCAGCTCATCGCCATCTCCATCTCTCTGGAGATTTTGAGCGGCCCTGATTCGATCGTGGGCTATGTCGGAGAGAGCAATCTGGCCGTGGCCATGCTCCTGGGCGTATTCGTCGTCATATTCGGGGCCCGCCATCTCGACCCAATGGAGAGGCACGAGGGGCTGGTCGCAGCTGTGGCCTTTGAGTCCCTGGTCAAGCTGGTGGCATTTCTCTTTGTGGGCTTTTATGTGGCTTACTGGGCTTTTGATGGATACGGAGATATCTTCTCCCGGATGATAGATCTGGCCTCTAAAAGTCCGGAATATGGGGATCTCATGGATGTGGAGCCTGTTTTATGGTTCTCCCTCACCCTGGCCTCTTTCTTTGCCATCCTATTTCTGCCCAGGCAGTTTCACGTCATAGTGGTGGAAAATTCAGATGAAAGGCATCTGAAGAAGGCCATGTGGCTCTTTCCCCTCTACCTTCTGCTGATCAACATATTCGTTCCAGCCATTGCATGGGGGGGTCTTCTTCTCGGCACCGCCGGGATGAAGGATGCCTTCATAATAAGCATACCGTTTAGCAGGGGCCAGGATTTGCTCTCTCTCTTTGTATTCATCGGAGGGACATCG
This sequence comes from Methanothrix sp., assembly GCA_018052825.1. Classification (GTDB taxonomy): domain Archaea; phylum Halobacteriota; class Methanosarcinia; order Methanotrichales; family Methanotrichaceae; genus Methanothrix. The sequence goes on along the minus strand of JAGPMN010000054.1, from coordinate 11,840 downwards.
GCTGCAACTGCCATGATCCTGGTTGAGTCTGTTGCAGTGGGCACCATGCTCCAGAACGACCTGATGATGCCTTATCTTTTGAGCCGCATGAAGAGCGGAAAGAACCTCTCAGCAACACTTCTCAATATGAGACGGCTGAATATGCTGCTCGTCGTCCTCCTGGGGTATCTCTACTCGCGTGCAGTGACATACCAGATACTTGCAGATATTGGAATAGTCTCATTTCTGGCGACAAGCCAGCTGGCGCCTGCAGCCTTAGGCGGCCTGTACTGGAAGAGGGGCACACGCAATGGTGCTTTCGCCGGCCTGGTCTCGGGCTTTCTTCTCTGGGCTTACACTGCGTTCATTCCCACCATCGCAGGTGGGCACGGCTGGCTGGAAGGCCTGATCAGAGAAGGCCCCTTCTCCATAGGCGTCTTGAGGCCCACCAATCTCTTCGGCCTGGACCTGGACATCTGGAGCAATTCCATCTTCTGGAGCCTTCTTGTAAATACCAGCCTTTATGTCTTAGTCTCCCTCGCAAGCAAGCCGAGCATGGATGAAGAGGTAACCGCCATCAGTGTTGTTGATGTATGGAAGGAAGCGCCTCCCGCTCCTGATCTGGAGAGACGGAGCATGCGCAGGGGCACGATCGAGGAGCTGGAGGCTACCCTCGCGCGCTATATAGGCGAGGCTGCCGCCAGGTCCCAGGTCGATCTCTATCTGGAGGGCATGAAGGCCAGCCGGGAGACCATCACCGCCAGGCAGGTTGAACAGCTCTGGGGAGAGCTGGAGAAGACGCTTACCGGATCGGTAGGGCCATCGGCTACCAGGATGATCGTTCAAGACCAGGTGACCGTCAAGCCTGTGATGGAGGAGATGAGAGAGACGCTTCCCGCCTACAATCTGGTGCTGGGAAAGATCTATGTTGTTCCTTCCCTCGCCTATGAGGTCTTCACAGATCAGATAACTCACGGCGTGGAAGGGCTGTGCATCACCCACCGGCATCCTGAGGAGGTGAGGAAGCGCCATGGTTTCAAGGAGACGCCAATCATCAAGCTATCAGATGAAAAAGGAAGTGACCGCTACATCTCCCCTCGAAATCTGCCGTTGCTATTCATGACCATAAAGTCGTTTCTCGAGTCCAGCAAGGACAGCGTAGTGCTAATTGACAGCATGGAGATGCTGGTCAAAGAGAATGCAGGGCGGGTGCCGGAGAGGGATATCGTTGACTTCGTCTATCAAATTGAGCTTTTGGCGGCCAAGACCCGCTTGATACTGGCGGAGAGGCCGCATTTCCTGCATATTAACTGGTCCCCGACGACGGAAATCAGCGAGGTCAAAGAGCTGCTCTTCTGCCTGGGGCCACTCTCTGCATATCTCTTCCGGGTGTTCTCCGAGGCCATGCTCTCTCCTCTGGATAAAGCGGAGAGGGCGAAAGCTATCGCCGAGGCCAATGAGATGATCGAATCCGGCAAATTTTTCGAAGCCGCCTCAACCGGGCAAGCGGACAGATCAGCCCTTGCAGATGGTTTAACAGATGACAGCAGGCCGGAAATGCGCGGGGCAGTGTCCAGCAGCAACATCAATGTCCCTGCCGATCTGGTGCTCAGCCGGAGAGGCTTCTTCATGGCGGTGAGACGGCTGGCCAGGATTATCAAGCAGCATCATCCCTCCTTTGACGTATTCACTGAGATATCCGATCTCATAAAGAGCTACGGGCTGAGTCCCTATGAGATCTCTCTAATCCCCGGAACCACATACCTCATCCCAGAAGAGAAGCCGCTGAAGAGCATGGAGATCTTCAGCGAGCTGGTGGCGCATGGCATGGATGGGCTGTGCCTGAGCCGCTACCATCCACAGGTTCTCCAGGAGAGGTATAATGTGCCTGTCGAGACTGTGATATGGCTGACACAGAAGAGCGAGCAGGGATACAGAACGGTGGACCCCAGCAACCTCCCCCGGCTCTCCGGCATTATATCCGACTTCCTGAGCCGGGCCAGTTATCCGGTCATACTCCTGGAGGGCATGGGCTATCTCATCACTCAGAGCAATTATGAGACTGTGCTTCGCTTTATACAATCTCAAAGGGATGAGATCGCCTTAAAGAACGCCATAATGCTGGTTCATATCGATCCGCTCTCCCTTGATACAAAGGAGCTGCACCGCCTGGGGTCCGAGATGGAGCCGCTATGACGGGCGGTCCGCACTCTCAGGCAGCCTATAAATAATTGGGCAGACTGACTGTATATTATGATCGAAATCGGATTTATCCTATTGCTCGTAATAATTGCATTTGGCGTGTTTCTGATATTGAAGTCCGTCAAGAATTTCCTCATCAACGCCGTGGTGGGCCTGATAATACTTTTTCTCGCCAATGCCGTGGCAGGCCTGCAAATCGGCTACAACTGGCTGGTGATATTGATATGCGGCATCGGTGGCGTGGTGGGTGCCTTCCTGGTGATTGTGCTGCACCTCATCGGGATTGCGATCTGAACAGCATATATTTGTAACCGTAGCAGCCTGCTATCATCCCACGATTGCCGCTATGGCCTCATCCAGCTCCTGCGCATCCCTGCGCAGGGACTCGTCCCCCCTGCTCATGAGCCTGGCCAGGTCTCTGCGCAGAGGTCCCAGCAGCAGGACGGCTCTATCCTTTGCGACACTGCTCTCTGATTCGACGCCACAGAGCTCGCGCCGGACCTCCTGGATGACCTTCTCCAGCCTACTCAGCATCAGCCTGCCAGCATCAGGACTATGCAATTGGTCCAAAAGCCGGCGGAGAGACTGGGCCACCTCTTCTCCTCGATCGGTCAGCTCGACGCATCTGATCCTTCCCTCCAGCCTGCTGGAGAGCAGCCCCTGCGCCTCAAGCTCGCCAAGGATGTTGCAGGTATGGGGAAATGTCGAGCCTATCCTCTTTGCAACCTGGGCAGCATACGTCGGCTGCATCTCATCCACAGCCAAAATAGCGGAGACGGGCTTGTCCCTCAGGAAAAGCCGCTCCATTGGTCCTCTCATACCTTTGTTCTTCTCCTGCAAATTCGTCACCAGAGCATCAGGGCGGGCCTGCTCAGGCCTGTGAGGATGCTGTGGAGGCAGCTGGGAGAATTGCCGGGGCGAAGAGAGCCTCCGCAGGAGGAGCTATCTCCTGGGGGCTGTTAAAGTCGAAGTAATTTATAGTGCTTTCAGTATTGACAGCAACCTTTCCCAGCGGGATGGACTGATTGAGCATCTCCATCTTGCCTGTCTGCATGTTAAGGGTGGCGATGATCTCGGGTGTCATGGTGAAGCTCATGGTGCTCTGATACTTGACGGGCAGGAAGGACTCTTTGGAGATCCAGATGGTCTTCTCCATCTTTGCAGTCTCATTCAGCTCCGTCTGGTTGAAGGACGGAAGATTATACGGATACTGTACTATTGAAGCAGCAACGCTGGATGCGGTCATATATAGATTTGCGAGGTCCTCGCTTCCTGTTAGTATCTTTATCTTGTATGCCTCCTCACCATCGACGGACTCAGAGCCCAGATCCTCGGTCTTGGAGAGGTTAAACGTCTCTGCAATGGCCTTTACCTGGTTATTGCTGTCCCCTCCCCAGATCTCATCTGCGGATCTGGGATCTACCAGATGGGTCCAGTTGCCATGCCCGTCGCTCTGGTATGTCGAGTTGCCTATAAGATAGTAATCAACATCAATAGATGTGTTGCCGACGACCTCCCCTGCGAACTCCGCCAAGGTTTTCGTCGAGGCTGAGGCATGGACCTTCTGCTGAGATAGGTTCACATAGGATACGGATTGGGCACTTTCCGTCAGGGTGGTTATATTGCTGTCGTTGTTGGAATAAAGCTTCAAAATCCGAGTTACTGAGGCTTTCGTGGCAAAGCTGCTCAGGTTCTCAGCAGAAGCAATGGATAAGTTCTTCAGCTCTTCGATACTCTTCCCGGCAGTGGCCGGTCCCTTTTCAGTGCAGCCGGAGATGGCCACGGCAATTAGCACAAGAACTGGCAGTAGTCTATTCATATCTTCCTCACGATCCACTCAATCGGTTAAGTCCGCCCGGCGGGCTGGAACTTCTCTCCTGTGATCATCTCATAGAGCTTGATGTAGATGCGGCTGGTCTCTGCAACCACATCATCGGGCAGGGCTGGAATTGGCGGCTCCTCTTCTCCGGCCTCCCTGGCGGCATAGAGCCTGTCCTTATAACCGGTCTGGCGGTAGTACTGGCGCACATACTCCTTGGAGAGGTCCACGAACCGGCCCTCTTCATAGCCTGCCCTGTCCCAGAAGCGGTCCTCGTCGGCTGTACCGTAGACGTCGACGACCATGATGCAGCGCTCTTCGTCAAAGGCCAGCTCCTTCTTGCCGTCCACATGGATCAGGCCGCGGGCCAGGACGCTCCTTCCCAGGTCTTCGTCAATCCTGAGCACAATCTCCCTGGCCTGCTCATATTCGTCTGCAGAGAGCCCCGAGATCTGCAGTGCCTCATCCTTCTGCAGGAGCCTGTCGGTCTTTTCGAGCTTTGTGGAGACCTCAATGAACGGCTCAGGCAGCGGCTCGCCCTGGCTGACGGCATGTCCGGCCGGAAAGCCCAGCTCCCTTGCGGATATCCTGCCTTCTTTGACCCGGTCGTAGAGGGAGCCGGCAACATACCATCGGCAGATCCATTCCAGGGGGATGAGGTAGTTCTTTGATTTGGACGTGATCTGGCCAGGCTGGAGGATATCAACCTTTCTGCAGGACATTCCTGCCGGGGGCAGGTACTCTAAAAAGTGGGTCTTGATACCCATTTTCTCGGCTATTTTGAACCAGTACATGCCCTCCCGGCTGAGCGTCTCGCCCTTGAAGGGGATCTGGCTTGGTATGACCTTGTCGAAGACGGAGATGTTGTCTGTAAAGCGGAATTCCAGCCGGTCGCCGAGGTCGTAGGCCTCCTTGACCTTGCCCTTCATCAAAAGCTTGCGCTGCATCGTCGGGTGTTACACCGTACATGGATAATAATCCTTTTGTCGGCACTATCGAGTTATTAAGTGATGTTGGCAGGGTACATGTTATCACATAATTTATATGATATGACATCCATGTACCCTGTGTGGAGCCGTATATCTGATAGGAGACCTGACGTAATTAGGAATCCTCAACTTATCATGCCAAATTTTCCTCTAGAAATATTACGCATCGAATTTTATAAATAGCCCTTAACCGATGACCAATGAAGATTAGCGGTAGCTGTCGAAGAATAACCGAAAAAGATGGTCAATCAAGGCGTATTAAGAGCGGAAAATGGCTCAATCGTTGGACGAGCCTTATATCTGATAAGAGACCTGTAAGTTATTTAGGAATCCTCCCTTTTACCCTCGCAAATATCTGCTTCATGGTATCCTCATTGCTCTGCGTGAAGCTGAAGGGCGATCTGGTGAATGGCTGGAAGTAGATGGGCACGTCGTCGAGCCGGTAGAACGTCCCGTCGCACTCCAAAGAGTCTATCACTCCAGGCAGCACCACATCTGATATCATCGTAGTGGGGCAGGGTGCGATGTCTATGCAGGCCACTGGTATCTCCGACAGGAACTCGGCACATGCCGCAGGAAGGTGAGAGACCAGGTCCGCAGATACAATCAGCGCGGCATCTACATCCCTCTCCCGCAAGAGGTCCACTGCAGTGTACTCTCCGGGATTGTAGCGGGGATAGCCGCGGGAGAAGTCCAGCCCGAAGGGATAGCCGTAGAGGTATGAGGCTATCTGGTTGAATCCTGCCACATTGCAGTGCCCCCTCAGGGCTCCGATGACGAACTTGGTGTGGTTGTTAAGCTCCTTGACCAGATTGAATGCCGCCTCTGAATTGCGGTGCTTTCCATATGATGACGCGATTCCGAGGCCGACGTAAATGGATCCGAAATTGCAGCCCTTCATAATCTCCAGCATCTCCTCAATAAGAGAGATGGGCACCCCAGTTATCTCCTCAACAGATGGGTGCGGCCTCTTGCCGTGCAGCAGTGTGAGCAGCGCTGATAGCAGCTCGTGGTCGGTGTTGGGCTTGAGCTGGATATGCAGGTCGGAGTTCTCGGCTGTGATGGTCCTCCTCGGGTCGACCGTGATCACCGTCCGGTCGAACCTGCCTCTCCTGCTGAAGTGGCCCCGGGGATATATGGCATAGCGGGACATGTGCCTTGGCATGGACTCCAGTGGATTTGTGCCCCAGTAGATAGCCAGGTCCGACCGCAGCTTGCTCTGTCCGGCTGTGGCCCCCACGCGCCCAGCCTCCTGAATTCCCATAGCGGTCGGCCCGTGGCAGACTGTGGAGTTGGAGTCGATGGCAGCCCCCAGATGCTCGGCCAGGTGCAGCCCCACCTCCATTGCCTCGCATGAGGTCTCGCTGCCCATGAATATGAGGGGGCGCTTTGCCTGCTTTAGGATCTGCGCCGCCCTGTCGACGGCCTCCTGCCAGGAGGCAGTCTGCAGGGAGCCATTTCTTCTCACGAGAGGCTCTCTGATCCTGTGGCTGCTGACCATCTCCTGAAACTTGGCATTTCCCATCTTGCAGGCGTTCTTCACAGTGATGCCGTCCGGCCCCAGGTCGACCTGTATGTCGTCGCAGGATGCTCCGCAGACGGGGCAGATAATGTTCTTGGCTATCGGTGCCATGCTTGTATCACCTCTTCCCGTAGTGCCTGCTCACCAGATCTGCGGCACTGAGTACGTCTTCATCCGTTGGCTGGACCCTCACCGGGCAGCCCTTGTAGAGCGGCGAGCCGGTGGAGAATGTCTCCGGGTCCACCACCACATTGGACCAGATGGCGCGTGGCATGAACACGCTTCCTTCAGGCACAGAGTCTGTGCCGCGGGCGTAGACTGCCACCATATGCCTGCCGTCACGGCTGGCGACCAGCACCCTCTCCGGAGACCCCATCGCCAGATAGTCGGCAGAGTTGATCTCGCAGACCGCACACTCGCGTGTGTACGCCTCGGTCATCTTGCTGCCGCCCTTGGCAAGCCTTCCCTCCTCGATGGTGCTTCCCGTGTTCAGCAGAAACTCCCGCTCAAAATTATATTGCGCCATATTTTAGCCCTCCCGGCAGTATAACGTGCCTTTTACGTTTTTGCCAAGGGCATAGTCCCCTGTGAACCTGGAGTAGCTTCCCTCAATTCGCACATCACCAACCACAGGATCGGTATCCCTTCCGGAGCGGACAAACCCGGGCGAAAACTGCCGGACCTGTCCGCAGACAGCTATGCTGCCTCCATTCATCTCCGCCCCAACGCCACGCACAGCCGAGCCCCTGATGATGATGGCCCCTCCGCTCTGCCGGATGCCGCAGAAGTTCTCCACGTCGCCCTCTACTATTATCCTGCCGCCGACAAGGCCCGCCCCAAGAGCGCTCCTGGCGTTGCCCTCGATTCGAATCTCTCCTCCTCTCATGCCCTGCCAGCTTCCCCGGTAGGCGGAGCCCACATGGTCTGCGGCACTGCCGAGAATGTGAATTGCTCCACCCCTCATCTCCATTCCTGCCCAGGAGCCGGCATCCCCTTTCACCAGGATGCTGCCCCCGCTCATCTCCTCGCCGAGGTGCATCCCTGCGGAGCCTGAGATCTCAATCCTGCCATCCTTCATCCCCTGGCCGATGCGCTTGACCCGGGAGGCATCTCCATCGATGAGTATGGCAGTCTCGTTCGCCCTCACATCCTCTCGGACATCCACATCGAAAAAGTCGCTGAGGGCATGCCTCTGCGGCCCCTGCCAGACCGGCAGGGCCTCAATCTCCTCCCTCTTCTTGCCGGTAAAGGCGTCCGGCCGGATGACCTCTGCCTCGACAGTGATTCCTATCCTCTCCCTGATCTTGAGAAGAATCTCCGCCATGTCTTCACCCCCTCCTCGATGCCGCCGCCGCTTCCACTGGCCTGTTGACCTGTATTGGAACGGGATTTATGAGGAGCCTGTCTGGCACAGGGTAGTTGGCAAATCCCACTGTGTAGTACTTGAACCAGTCCTTGACGTCGGCCATCATCTCCTTCTCTATGGACTCATCAATGTAGGGCTGGCAGAAGTATCTCCTGCCCGCCGGGGCGGCCACTATCTCTCCCCTCCTGGCCACAACTGCCCCGTCCTTTAAGGTGAAGTCGGGGCGGGCGAATTTGGCCATCACTTCTGCAGAATCGTCGGCATCCAGCCGGTCAGGGTCGATGTCGTAGACTGTCACATCCCCATCTGCTCCGGCTCCAAGGTGGCCCTTCCTCCAGGCCATTCCTATGGTCCGGGCAGGATTGGCGCGGGTGAGTATGGCGATCTCGTAGAGGCTCATCTCCCTGTCCACACCTCCGAGGCTCGAGCGGTCGTAGCCCCACTTGTGGCATTCCTTGGCTGTATCGTCCCTCGCCTTCCTGGACATGAGCCATGATATCAGCAGCGGATACTGTGTGAATATGCCTCCGTTCGGATGGTCTGTGGTCATGATGGTCTTCCAGGGGTCGTCTATGAGCAGCAGCACCTCAAGGCCTATTGCCCACTGAACGCTATGCACCGGGCTGCTCTTCAGGTAGAGAAAGGGCAGAACGCCTGAGCCGCACTCCATTTCAACATCTGTGTTGGACCACTTCTGTCCTGTGAGCAAATATATGTCGTGCTGAGCCGGGCCGTCGCCGGTCATGGTTGTGGCCGGGCCGAAGGGCACCGAGCCGCTGTCTATGACAACATCATCTACCTGGTTGATGTATCTGGCCAGATCAGCAGCTGCCGAGCAGAAGTCCCTCCATGAGGAGCCTCCGTAGGCATTGAACTGGGCATGGGCCAGGTAGACGCTCTGCCTCCTTTTGGCTCTCTCCTTCGTCTCCGCCCATGGTACATCCGATCTGTTCCTGGGGTCCAGGCCTGAGGGGATCATGAGCGAATCCCTGCAGATCTGCCAGTTTCCCGGGTGGCCCAGGTTGTTGGCGTGCAGGTGCAGTGACATGGGCAGCCCCAGCATCTCATTGACCTCGGCCAGGCCCCGGATCAGCTCCCTCGGCGTCACCTCGAAATGAATGTTTGGCTCGTCCAGGCCGTGCACATTTTTGGCCCAGCCCCAGTTCTCGACGCCTGCCGGGTTGACGCACTTTATGCCGTAGGCCTTGTGGGTCCTCATCATCCAGGCCGCGTAGGCTGCGGCCTTCTCTATGTCCCCCTCCTTGATGTAGCGCATGACGAACCAGTTGTTTCCCAGCACCATGTAGGCACCCATATCCAGGATGGGAGTCGATCGCATCTCCTCGTGGGTGTGGCGGGCCTCGAGAGGCGGCATGGCCGCCTCGAAGACTGTTGTGTAGCCCATGGCGGCATAGTCGTATCCCTGCTTGTAGACGGATGGCACAGTGTAGCCGCTGCCGGAGTGGCAGACCTCCGTCTTCGACCGCACCGATTTGTAGTGGTCCTCCGGGCGCATGAGCCGGCCGGCATTGACCTTTGGTCCGGCCACGTGTGAGTGCGAGTCCACGCCACCCGGCATGACAGTCTTTGCCGAGGCATCTATGACCAGGGCATCCCTCATCTCGGCATCTGAGAGGCTGTCGACCACCTTTCCATTCCTTATAAAAATGTCCTTGACGTCTCCGTTAATCCCGTTGAGGGGATCGAATACATGGCCGTTTCTGATTATGGTGGTATTGATGGCAGCAGCCATTTTAAGCCACCTCCCTTTTGAGAAGCCGTATGGCCTGCACAGGGCAGATCATGGCGCAGGTGGCACACGAGCCGCAGACCTTCTGATTGACAACCCTCACAGTGCCGTTCTGCACCTCCAGCAGAGGCTTGCTGTCCAGCTCATTGAGGTGTCCGGCGGCCAGATAGGGGTGGGAGAGGGCATTGACAGGACAGGCTATGACGCAGTTTCCGCATCCAAGGCACGCCTCCTCGTCTGTCTTGAGAATGGAGGTGAGGGCGGGCCGCGCTGCAGGGGCGGCCAGCTTCCTCTCAAAGGCTCCCTTTCCCTTCATCTCTGGGATGATGGCAGTCTTGAGAACGGAGATCGCCGCCACGGGGCAGGCCATCTCGCAGGCCCCGCAGTAGATGCAGGCGTCCTTCCTGTGTGTGACCTTCTCCACGATCTCTCCCGCCGATGCCTCCCTGTTGAAGAGGGCGCCGGCAGGGCAGGTATCAACGCATGTGCGGCATGCCTGGCAGACGCTCTCATTCCTGGAGAACTCTCCTGCAAAGGGCTTTTGCACTGTTATGGCCTGGGCCGGGCATACCCTTGCGCACCAGCCGCAGTGTACGCACCTGGATGTGTCGATGACAGTCTCTCCCTCCACACTCAGGCTGCCGTCCCCCGCCAGCCGCCAGTCATGGATCTCAATGCAGCCCTGGGGGCAGACATCCACGCACAGGCCGCAGTGAACGCACCTCTCGCTCACAGTGGTGGGCTGCATTGCAACGCTCAGATAGGACGCATCCTTTTCCGCCTTGCCCCCTGTCCTGACCTCCAGGGCCCCGGTGGGGCAGACGCGGGCGCACAGAGCACAGAGCACGCAGTCTCCGCTTCTCTTCTTATCTATGAAGTCCCTGTCGATCAGCCCGCGGGCGACTGCGCCAACCGAGCCGATGACCAGCTCATCCTTGGGGCAGACATGCACGCACGAGCCGCAGCCTATGCACCTCTCCGGCAGATAGACGTGCTGTCTGTCATCCCTCGCTTCCAGCAATACCTCTCTCATCCCATACCCTGCCTTTGAAAACAGGGCTTTGTAGGGGCTGGGATAAAGAGGTTTTGCATGAGCAATTTGCTCATGAGGGTTTAACTACCCATCATTAGGGGGGAAGTAGTACAGTCCAGATCCGCATGTTAACCGAGCACGGTTTAGAGACGGATTATGGGCTTAACCGATGACCAATGTTATGAAACAGGGATAAAGATATTGGACGAAGATATGGCACAATTGAAAATTATTTTACATGAATTATATCTCATGTGGAATTATTCGATAGAGCCACGTGTAACTGCATCTAAATAAAGAAAAACTGAATAGATTATTTAGCGTCAATCCCTTAGGCACCAACACGATGTGGTAGGTGATCTGGCCATAACCATGGCAAAAACTGCGCAATTCCAACGCTTATCACATCCTAGCCATAGGTGGGTGGCACCACCTGTGGCTATGGTGCCAAAAAAATCTCAATTCTAAAAGATGCAATGGTTTATCGATTTGAGAAAACAAAATACTGGGCGAGGGTTCACTTCATCCCCGGCCTGAAGGTCGGGGAATTCGTGACCCTCCGCGCTCCCTATGTATTAATATAGATTAATCCCACCTTCCGCACTTTAACTTTCTAAACTGAGTATTTTTCCCGCTAACGATTTCTTAAATATAATCATAATTTGCAATATTTATATACATTAATAATTTATTTGCTTGCCATATCGCGTCAATTGAGAGGACCTTTTTGCCATCTTATCCCTCAAGAGAAAATCGATCCAAACCAACATAGTGTAAAATTATCTAGCAAGAAAATCCTAATTAATTAAAATATTTTCATTTAATTAACTAAATCGATAGCGGCAAAAATACTAAATCCAGAACTCAAAGTGCGGAATGCAGGATTAATATTGCAAATTATGATTATATTTGAGGAATCGTTAGCGGGAAAAACACTCAGTTTAGGAAGTTAAAGTGCGGAATGTGGGATATATGATCATATCTCATCTATCTGCGCGCGATCGAGACGCAGGTCCTTCAAAAAATAATCATTTACCTCTTTGCAGTGATTACCGGTCGTGAATCTGCAATAGGCTGTTATTTATATAACCTATTCATATATGCTACATGGGGTGTAGCAAAATGGGCAAAAGAGGTCCAAAGCCTCGATTCTTAGATGTAGCATGTCCGAATGAGCAGT
>JAGPMN010000006.1 GCA_018052825.1 Methanothrix sp. | reverse complement strand
TCTCAAGTTCTGCTATTACCGATATCTTGAATGCACGGTCGTAGCGCTGCCTCGTCCTTTTCATATATTTCCCTCCATGAGTTGAAGTTGCTTAACTCATTGTCCACTCGGAGGGGTTCACTCCACAGCCACCCATAGAAAATAGCGAAGAGCCATATTTCCTGACCTTGCCGGAGCTTATCTTGTAGGTCCCGTACACAGTGACGTTTCCTTTCCCAGCAATTCCAAATAGATTGCACTGCTCATTCGGACATGCTACATCTAAGAATCGAGGCTTTGGACCTCTTTTGCCCATTTTGCTACACCCCATGTAGCATATATGAATAGGTTATATAAATAACAGCCTATTGCAGATTCACGACCTCTTTGGACGATATTATGGCAAAGCTGCCTCCTGAGCACCAGCAAGAGGTCCGCACTTCGCCTTGTTCTTGGCGGAGAAGAGGGCTAAGCCAAAGAGACGGAGGCTTCGGTTGAACTGGGCTGGAGGCCTCAAAGAGTTCCGCGATCAATATACATCTCTGGAGCTACAGAAGAAGTCGCTGGACTGGTGGGGCGACTGATGTTAATGTACCTTGTGGAAACCAATGTATATATGGCTAGAACTTATTCTAGAACAACAAAAAGCAAGCGAGGTGCGCCAGTTCCTGGAATCGGTTGATGCTGATCAGCTTTCCATCACTGAGTTTGCCCTCAACTCAATAGGGCTGATAACCACTCGGTTGAAAAAGCAAGACGTTTTCGGGACTCCACATGGCGATCCGGCCGTGATCATCCCGCCCCGGTCGGGAAGTTATTTATCCGCAGCGGGCATACGAGCAGGCCTGTAAACCGGCACATCACAGGAGGATTTGATCCATGGTCAACAGCAGAGGATTATGGATAACAAGCAGCATTCTCTTGATCCTGGTACTGGCGAACTCATACTACATCTACAGCCTGAACGGACAGGTCTCTGCCTTGCGGGATGAGATAGGAGAGCTATCCGGGTCGGCAGAGTCCTCTCTTTCAGCTCAAGCGCACAGCTCGAGCATAATCATTGCCGAGAGGTCAATACCGATCGTGGCGGTCTTAAATGACGAAACCGGCATAATGGGTGAGATGAACCTGAGAATCATCCCCGGCAACAACGATATACTCATAAATACCAATCCATTCTCAGAGCCTGATGTCCAGTACGCCATAAAGACGGCGGTTACATATGCCGTGTCCAAAACTCCTGACTACAAATACGATAAGGATTTCGTCTTCAACTTCTCCTCGACCGGAGCCAATCTCATCGGAGGGGAGAGCGCCGGAGCCGCAGCGGCAATCCTCACCATAGCAGCCCTGCAGGACAAAAAGCTCAAAACGGATGCGGTAATAACAGGAACCATAAACAAAGACGGCACAATCGGCCGGATCGGCGGAGTTCTGGAAAAGGCCAAGGCGGTATCCGAGGCAGGGTACAAGAACTTCCTTATCCCGGCTGGCCAGTCCAACATCACATATTACGAGAGAGTTGTGCAGCGCCGTCCAACAGATCTGGGCTTCGAGATCATGAGATCGATATATGTTCCCAAAACCCTGAATCTGGCCGAGGCCGCAAAAGAGGAGCTGGGACTGAATGTGATAGAGGTATCAAACGTGGATGAGGCCCTGCCTTACTTCATCGAGGAGTGATCGTGGCCTCATCTCTTTCAAGGAACGCCCGGAGAGACTGGATGATGAATGAGGTCTGGTCGCAAATGGCGGAAGGGGCCGTGGCCGGCCCAAAGGGCGAGCCCTCCCTCATATCCCCGGACAGAGCTTCGGGGCGCGCAGGCCGGCCATTCATTGTGCGAGCTTCTCTATGACCAGGCGGGCGGCCTTCTCTCCTGAGAGCAGCATTCCTCCGAAGATCGGCCCCATCCTGGGACCGGCAAAGACGGCAGCCGCTGCCATGCCGGCTACGAACAGCCCTGGATAGACCTCCTGAGTCATCTCTACAACCGTTTTTTCGCCTACATCCGCCCACATCGACCTTTCGCCCTTTACCTGAAATCGAGATTGGCCTTCACAGCAGACCTTCTTCTGCACAATCCTGCAGACTGCTGCCTCATGGCCAGTTCCGTCGATGACGCATTTGGCGCTGATGGAGAGCGGGTCGACGTGAATTCCAGCCATCTCACATGCTGTCCAGTTGATGACAAGGCCGGCGATCCTGTCTGCATCCCTTATCATCACATCTTCGACCGTCACGAGATTGACTATCTCTGCCCCTGCATCGATTGCACCTGCTGTGAGCTTAGAGGCCGTCTCAATTGCATTGGCTACAAAATAGCCGCTGTCATGCTCCTTATGCTTTATACAGTACTCATCCAGCAGACGGCGGGCCCCCTCCTGTACCACTATCCGTGGGAACATCATTCCTCCGCCCCATAGCCCTCCTCCCACAGAAAGCCTCTTCTCGAAGACCACAGCTCTCAGGCCTGCCTGGGCAAGACGCCTGGCGGCTACCAGATTTGCGGGTCCAGCCCCCACCAGAGCCACATCCACATCGGTATTCTTGAGAAAGCTGTCTAAATAGCTCTCCACTATTGCTTTTGTGACCTTAACTTCATCCAGAGCCATAGTGACTACGTTAGCAGAGACAGTTGGTAATAAATGTTCTTCTCGCCCACTCTCCTCCTGCCTCGAGGAAGAGAGCCAAGAAGCCAGGCAACATCCGTCAACCAGGTCGTCACATCCACCATTGCCAGATCATTGGCACATTCCTGCACATCAGGATGGTGTTTGGGTCATATGTGATTGTGAATATCTCCCTGTGCTCTTTGCCCGTCTGGTTGCTCCAGAAGGCCTCCGGGTCCACGAATCTGAGGGGCTGCGGAGACAGGCCTGCGTCGGGCTCGGAATATCTCCTCCCATCAGCCGCCCTATTCGGCGATGGCGGCAATGCCAGGAAGTCTCCCCACCAGAATCTGCCGTCCGAAGACGAAGCAGTGAACTTGCCAGAAAGAGCATCGCCGGATCGCTCTCCATTCAGCCTGAGAAAAAGGAGCGGATCCGAGCGAAATGTGATTGCAGCATCGAACTGGAGGGCAGTGGCCGCTCCTATCAGAAAGCCATCGCCCCGGCTGCCCAGAGAGGAGCTGCCGTGCAGAGTGGATTCATCCTCTATGATCTGGAGCATACCGCCCTCTGCAAATGAAATCGTCCTCTCCTCTGCGCTTCCCCCAAGGACTTTGTAATCTATCATCCAGTAGCCGGACAGATCTGCTGCGGCAGCTGAGCTGCAGAGAAGCATTACAGCAGCAAACAGCCAGACCGTCCCTCTTGCCAACCCAGAGCACCTCCTTGGATCTCAATCTGTGGCTGCCTCATAATAAAAAATGCAAAAAGCCGGGGCTGCTCTCCGATAAGATTCGCCCTTGTAGAGCTGCAGGCCCCTTTCGATCCGGCAGGCGGGCGTCTCTCCCTCTTGCAGATCAACAATCTCCATTTAGCCATGGACCGGCTCCGGCGCAATCTCTCCCCTCTCAGCAACAAAAGGACCAACGCCCGCGGCCCTCTTCGCCATCCTCCCCTGATCATCCGGCCCTGGATACTCAAGGCCTGAGTAGTGGGTGACCTGGTAGGCGATCGAGCCATCCAGCTTAGTCCTGTAGTCGAGAGAGGCTACTTTCTCGCCTGATTCATCTCTCAGGGAGATGCTTCCGGCAGTATCGTTCAGCTCCAGATCGCTATCGAGGAATATGTCTGTCTCATCTCCTTTGCCGCTTCCCAGATGGATTCTGACAGCTTTTCCAGGCGGAAGGGAGTGCTCGGGCAGAGATACATTCGATCCTTCAATCTCAAATCTCCAGTTATGGAGATCGATGCCCTCCTGGAGGCCGTTCTTTACTTCAATGAACTCGTCGCCAGTCGTATTGATGCCGGCTATTGTCACGATTGCAGGCTCAGCGGGGCCCGTTGCCTTGGGAGTGTTGAAGGAGTAGATATCCCAGTTGATGCTCGACCCCATCAATGAGCTGCCATGCCTTCCCGGATCGGCGGCTTCTACCTTGAGCTGGAAGCTCGATACGAAATCTGAGCTGATCTGCTCGATCTCGTCGAAGGATTTTGAGGAGAGGTTATACAGTCCGATGCAGACCCTGTGAAGCTGGCCGTCGATGATCCAGGCTTTTGTGAAGATGGTGGCGTTGTCGATGTGCCGCTGCAGCTCGATATGCGATGTGGATTTGCTGGCAGGAAGCTGTGACATGGCCCTCTCAAAGGCCTCTCCTGATTGATTATACCTGCCCAGGGCCGCCAGGATGTCGGACTGCCTTATCCAGGCGCCCAGAGCAGGGGATGAGTTCAGCTCTGCCAGCCGGTCGTAGGCCTCCACCGCCTCGTCGCTTCTTCCCAGTATGTCCAGCCCCTCTGCCCTCAGCCACAAGGCCTCGGCGTCCTCCGGGCTCTCCCGGAGCCTGCGGTCGAGCAGATCCATGGCCTTCTGAAGCGACTGGTTAGCCTCCACTCCGTGCCCCATTCCTGCAAGGGCCAGTGCCCTGTAGTGCCAGGCAGAGGCGTTCTGGGGGTCCATCTTCAGGGCCTCATCGCAGGCAGCAAGTGCCTCCTGATAGGACCCATTTTCATACAGCTCCTGGCCTTTTTTAAACCAGCTCTCTGTCATATTTTCCTGTGCAGCTGCAGAGATGCACAGCATAGATGCCGCTAACAATGCGGCAGCATATTCTGCTTTCATTAACAGGCATCCTTAACATATAAAAAATTTAGATATTGTCACTCCTCATACCCCTGCTTCTGTGCTACATAAAGCGAGATGCTGGCATTGTAGAACTCTCCCAGCGCCCTCTGTGCCTCTCCCCTGCCGTGCCAGGCTGTGCTGGAATTGGGGCTCAGCTCTATGACCTCATTGTAAGCCTCCAGTGCTTCCTTATTTCTGCCCAAGGCCCGCAGAGCATCGCCTTTGCCCTCCAGTGCAGCGCTATCGGTTAGGTAGGGCTCGATTCTGGGAGACGTCTCGAGGATTTGACCATAAACCCTCAGGGAGTCTTCATACCTGCCCAGATTGTAGAGCGCCAGGCCTTTCATATGCAGCAGGTTGACGTCGCCGGGATCCTCTAAAATAGCCTTATCGTAAAGCTCCAGCGATCTTTGGAAGGCCTCTTTCGCTTCCTCCTGTTTGCCACTCTTGTTCAGAGCCTTTCCTTTAGAGAGCCAGAGTTGCGCCAGCTTTTCGGTGTTATTCTCTGGTATCAGCCCAAGTGTCTTATCATAGGCTTCGATGGATTCGTTGTACCTTTTCATCTCCATGAGCAGGCTGGCTTTCCATCCCGTGCTATCGAAGTCCTCTGGGTTCTGCCTGAGGGCCTCGTCAAAGGCTGCGAGAGCTTCCTCCTTCCGATCCAGCTCTGTTAAGACAAATGCCTTGAAATGCCACCACACGCCGCTCTTGGGATTCAGTTCTAAGGACTTATTAACAGCCTCCAGGGCATCATCCCATCTCTCTGCAACTGCCAGATCCTCGCTCTTGGCAGCGTAGGCCAGTGCAATCTCTTCGGTATCGTTGGCTGGTATCAGGCTGATGGCCCGATCGTATGCCTCCGCTGACTCATTGATATCTCCTATGCTGCTGACGACCTCTGCCTTTCGCCACCAGACTGCGTAATCCTCTGGTTTGAGTTCGGTGACCTTATCATAGGCCTCCTGAGCCTCATCCCACCGTCCGAGGTTCAGCAGCATGTTGGCTCTGCCCATCCAGGCATCGGCATCTTTTGGATCCTTTTCTATTCGCTGGTCGTAGATCTCCAGTGCCTTTTCATATGCCTGGTTGGAATCCTCTTTCCTGTTCAAACTGTTCAGGACTCTGGCCTTCTTCTCCCAGGCCCCGGCATCAATTGGGTCATTCTTCAGCTCTTCCTCCAAAATGGCGAGTGCCCTCTCATAGGTCTCAGCGGACTCATTCATCCTGCCGGTTACACAGAGATACGAAGCCTTGCGGATCAAGACCGTCTCGTTTTCGGGATCCACCTTCAGAGCCTCATCCAGGGCTGAGATGGCCTCTTCGAAGGAGCTGTTGTTAGCAAGCTCTTCGGCCCTCTCCGTCCAGTAGTCTGTCGTATTTTCCTGTGCTGCGGCATAAGAGCATAGAGCTGCTAGAGCTAAAAGAACCAGAGCAAGCCCGGCCCCTGCCTTTCTTCTTACCATTTTCATACGATCACCTCTTCATGCAATGTGACTTGCGATATTTTCAAGGAAAAATAGGGTATCACTTCCTGTACCCCAGCTTTTTCGCCATCTGGAATGCCCAGTCGCCTTCGATCCTCTTGCCCAGGGCATGTAAGGCCTCCCCCTTGCCGTGCCATGCATCTCCATTTAGAGGGAAGACCTCAATTGCCTGCCTGTAGGCCTCCAGGGCATCTTCATATCTGCCCAGCGCCATCATGGCATCTCCCCTCCCAACCCAAGCGTCGCCAGACGCTGATGATAGGGCATACGGGCCTGAAGATACCTCTATGGATCTGTTGAAGGCCTCTATGGCCTCCTCATACTGGCCCATCTTGAGAAGAGCCCTGCCCTTGCTCTCCCAGGCCATGGAGTCTTCGGGATTCTTCTCAATCTCCATCTCTTTGACCTCAAGGAGGGATCTGTAGGCATCCAGTGCCTCGTCCCTTCTGCCTGTAGCGTTCAGGGCGTCGCCCATGCCGATCAAGGCGTTGGTAATCCAGTTACTGCTATCATTAGCGGCCTGCTCTATGACCTTTTGATAGGCCTCTATAGACTCGTTGTACCTGTGCAGGTCACTGAGGGCATCTGCCCTCGACATCAATGTCATCTTGTCCTCTGGATCGAGCCTCAAGGCCTCATCGAATGCCTGCAGCGCCTCCTCCGGCCTTTCTGCCATCGTCAGAATGCTGCCTTTTGTCCACAGCGCAAGCTTTTTGTTCCGGATATCGTCCGGGCTTGTCAGATTGAGGGCCCTCTCTGAGGCCTTCAGGGCCTCGTCGTACCTCCCAGCGTTCGCAAAGAGGTTGCTGACGGTGCTGGCGGCTACGCCGGCCTTTGAGCTGTTCGTCTCGATGGATCGTTCATAGGCATCTATGGCCTCGTCTTCCCTGTTCAGGCTGAGAAGCACCTCGGCCAATTTGAACCAGCACTCCCCATCCTCCGGATTGCCGGCCAGCGTTTTGTTATAAACCTGAGCCGCTCTCTCCCTCGACTCTTTAGCCTCGACCTGTCGGCCCAATGAATCGAGGATCACCCCCATCGTCCACCAGGCGTCTGCATCATCTGGATTTTTTTGCAGATTTTCATTTGTGATGTTCAGGGCTTCTTCATAGGCTCCGACTGCCAGGTTTCTGTCGCCCATGAACTCGTGCACCTGTGCTTTGTGCAACCAGAGGGTAGCGTTCGTAGGATCCAGATCGATGGCCTTGTTAAAAGCCTGCAAAGCGCCTTCGAAGGAGCTGTTGTTGAACAGCTCATCCTCGCCTCTCTTGGACCAATCCTCTGCACTCTCCTCCTGCGCCACAGCAGAGGCGCAGAGCATAGATATCGCTAACAGAGCGATAGTAAAAATCGCTTTCATTTACAGACCTCCATTTAGCTCGGAAAAATGAGTAGGGATCATCCCTGATACCCCAGCTCCTTGGCCTTATCGTAGGCCGCATCTGCCTCAGAGTTGCGGCCAAGCGCTTTTAGAGCGTCACCCGTTACCTTCCAGGCAGCAACAAGCTTTGGATTTAGATCTGTTGCCCTGTTAAGCGCCTGAATGGCTTCCTCATACCTGCCTGTCTTGTTCAGCGCCGCGCCTTTGCCAAACCAGGCATCAGCATCTTTGAGATCGATCTGGATTGCCCACTCATAAGCCTCGATGGACTCGTTGTACCTGCCCAGATGAGCTGCGAAGATCAGGCCTTTGGACATCCAGATGTGTTTGTCCTGAGGATTCAGCTCAGTGGCGTTATCGAGAGCCTTGATAGCCTCTTCGTAATTGCCTTGTTCGGCCAGAACATTGCCCTTATCAACCCAGTTGTATGCTGCATCCAGCTCGTATTCAGTCCTCTCGGCGACGTAAGGGCCGCTTCCAGCTTCTCTCACCGCCATCTTCACCTCGTTCGAGTCCGACTGAGGATAGCTGAACTCGCCCTCTGCAGTCATTATGCCTGTGAGAGAGCCATTGGGCTCAACTCTGTACCCGAAGGAGGCCACATCTTTTTCGGTTTCATCTTTCAGGGTGATGTTGCCTGCAGTATCGTTGAGGGCAATGGCACTGTTTAGGTAGATGTCTGTCTTACTGCTCTCACCCCTGCCGAGGTGGACATTAATCCTCTCATCAGGACCAAGCGTGAAATCAGGCAGAGCTATGGACTGATTACTGCCATCGCTGATATTCAGGGTCCAGCCATTGAGGCTTTGAGCGACTGTTCGGCTGTTGGCGATCTCTACGAACTCATCCTCGCCCGTAGCCTTGATGCTGGTGATGGCCAGCATTTTAACAGGAGTTGAAGATGAGTTGTCTTCGCTATCGTTCGGGACTTCGTACCCCAGCTCCTTGGCCTTAGCAAAGGCCGCATCCGCCTCAGATTGTTTGCCCAGCGCCTTCAGAGCAACTCCTTTCTTATACCAGGCAAGGCCGCCCATTTGCTCCAATGGAAATAGCTGGATGGCCTTATCGTAGGCAGTGACAGCCTCGTTGTACTTGCCTAGCTTGATGAGCGCTGCACCTCTGCCCCCGTAGGCCAAGGCAGTGGTGACATTATCCTGGGATAGAGCGATGACCTTATCATATGCCTTGACCGCCTCATCATACTTTCCAGAGGCATTGATAGTAGCGGCTCTCATATACCAGATAGAGGCAGCATTTAGCGGGTTCAGCTCGATGGCATTATCAAAAGCCGCTGTGGACTCATCGTCCCTTCCGAGCTTAGCCAGAGCGCCGCCCTTGGCACTCCAGGCATTTGCCAGCAGGACCTTATCGCTTGCATTTGTACCACCGATCTCGATGACTTTGTCATAGGCTGCAAGGGCCTCACTTGTTCTATTTAGTCGAGTATCGAGAACCATGCCCTTCCAGTTCCAGGCCTCTTTATCCTGTGGGTTCAGTAGAATAGCCTTATCGAACTCCTTTGTGGCGTCTTCATACAAGCTCTCGTTTCCATAGCCGCTGATATCAGCTAGATTGGCGAGGAGAAAGCCCTTATGAACCAATAATGTTGAATTATCGGGATCCAGCTCGATGGCTTTATCTTCAGCATTGAGGGATTCGTTGTACTCACTGAGATTGCCGGAAAAGGAGACCGCAAAGGCGAGGCTTTGTGCTTTGGCATCCCAGAGGGTTGCGTTCTCTGGGTCCAGCTCAACAGCCTTTTGCATAGCCTTTATAGCCTCTTCATAAGATCTATTTCCCATCAGTTCATAGCCCTTTTTCATCCAGCTATCTGCGGTGTTCTCCTGCGCAGCCTCTTTAGGCCCGGGGAAGCCATACTGCGCCCAGTTGGCGCCCGAGGACTGCAGCGCCTCATCGTGCCTGCCCAGAGGCTTTCCATCGGCTGAAACTGCCTTGCCCATGGTCGGCCTCTGCCAGGCGGCTGTGAAGTCCGAGTTGACCAGCATGATGTTCTCGATGGCACCTGTCGACTGGTTGCGCCATGCTGAGGCCGTCCTGAGAATCTGGCCGTCTGCAATCCAGGCATTATGGTAAATGTCAATGCCCCTCGCCCACCACAGGCTCATGATGCTCTGCTTATCCTGGGTCGGCAGCAGGTTGAGAGCGCCATCAAAGGCTTCCACTGACTCGTTATATCTGCCCAGAGAGGCGAAGATATCCGACTTCCTTATCCAGGCGCCCAGGGCCTTTGATGAGTTCAGAGCTATGACCCTATCATAGGCCTCAAGGGCCGCATCGCTCCTGCCCATGCTGTCCAGGCTCTCGGCCTTCAGCCACCAGGCTTCGGCGTCTTCGGGATCATCTTTTTGGCTGCCGTTCAAAATCTCGACTGCCCTTTCATAGGCCTCCATTGATTCATTGTATCTTTTCAGGCTCAGAAGGGCATTGCCTTTGCCCATCCAGGCCCTGGCCGACTCAGGGTCGATCTGTATGGCCTTCTCGTAGGCCTGAAGAGCCTCTTCATGAGAGTCATTTCTTTGCAGCTCCTGGCCCTTGCTGAACCAGTCCTCGGCTGTGTTTTCCTGCGCCATAGCCGAGACACAGAGCATGGCTGCTGCCAATAATGCGACAGTAAATTCTGCTTTCATTTACAAGCCTCCTATAACCTCACAAAAAGATGCTGGGGTCATTCCTGATATCCCAGTTCCTTAGCCTTTGCAAAGGCAGCATTCGCCTCATCTGTACGGCCCATAGCCTGGAGAGCGTCGCCCATCCACCAGTATCTCCAGCCGTTAGAGGCTCCGGTTTGGGTAGCGATCTCGCTTCTGAACAGCTCGATCGCCCTCTCGTAGGCCGGCACAGCCTCATCGTGTCTGCCCAGGCTCTCCAGGACGTCTGCCTTCTCCTTCCAGAGCTTGGGAGCATCTGGGGTAATGGCCAGGTCGATCTCCAGGGATTGAACAGACCTGTTGTAGGCCTCGACTGCCTCACCGTGCCTGCCAAGAGCCTCCAGGGCCTCTCCCCTGCCAAGCCAGGCCTCGCTCCCTACCAGGGTTTGCCTCGGCTTGCCTTCACTATCTTCGTCAGGGTAGTCTGATTGCAGAGCGCTGTCAAAGGCCAGGAGGGCGTCCTCATAGCGCTCCAGCCTCATAAGAAGGCTGCCCTTGCCCATCCACGCCGTGGCTTCGCCCACAGGCTGGCCGTCTCCTAGCTCTATGGCCCGGTCGTAGGCTTCGAGGGCCTCATTGTAGCTGCCCTTCTCCACCAGGACCTTTCCCCTGAGCTGCCACACTATGGACTGGTCCAGCCTTTCCTTAGGGCTCTGCGGGACCCGGTCAGGAGACGCAGCCAGCACGGACGCTGCCTCAGAGCTCCTTCCCATGACCATGAGCAGCCCAGCCATCTCAGTCCTGGCCTGGTCGTCCTGAGGGTCCAGCTCCAGGGCCCTCTGGAAAGCCTCCAGGGACTCATTGAACCTCTCAAGGTCCCTTAGAGTCAGAGCTTTATACTGCCAAGCATCTGCATTTTCTTGGTCAAGCGTAATGGCCTTGTCCAGTGCTGTTAACGCCTCATCCAGGGATCCGTTCATCCTCAGCTCCTGGCCCTTTTGATACCAATCCTTTGCACTCTCTTCCTGCGCCACAGCAGAGGCGCAGAGCATAGCTATCGCTAACAGAGCGATAGCAAATCTGAATTTCATTTACATACCTCCATTAAGCTTTGAAAAATGAGGGGGGATCATTCCTCGTACCCCCTCACACTGGCCAGTCTCCGCTTATTTTTGGCGAAGAGATGAGCTCTCTCAAACCGGACAAACGTCTTTTCGGCGATCTTCGAATCCCGCGACGATTCCGACAAAGCAGCTCCCTCCACGATCGACATCCAGCATCCTCTCTCACTTCCAGGCCGGGGACTTAACCCAGCAGATTATTTACGTCAATAGTCGAATACGACAATTAACGAATATAAAACTTGCGGCTGACGATCCCACTATACGCAGCCGCCGTCCCGCATGAATCCCCGGTGCATTCTAAATAGTTGGAGCTGCAATAGCATAAACAGAGGGGCGAATAGCATATGGTTCAGGCGAAGAATGGCGACATCGTAAGGGTGCATTACACAGGCCGGCTGGCCACCGGAGTTATAGTTGACACCTCAGAGGGCAGCGATCCGCTGCAGTTCGAGCTGGGCGGCGGAAGGCTCATTCCCGGCTTTGAAGAGGCAGTTGTGGGGATGATGCCGGGAGAGTCGAAGACCGTCGAAATCCCTCCGGAAAAGGCCTACGGGCTGTACAGGGAAGACAGGGTGATAGAGATAGATCGAAAGGAGCTGCCCGAGGATATAGTGCCTGCAGAGGGCATGAGCCTGGAGATGTGCGCATCCACCGGAGAGAGCATCCCGCTTCAGATCTCAAAGATAGATGGCGATATCATCACTCTCGATGCCAACCATCCACTCTGCGAGCAGACGCTCATATTCGATATAAAGCTGCTTGAGATAGTAAATGGGTAGTCTACAGCCGTACAACCTCGATTCCCGCCTGCTTGAGAAACTCCAGCGCAGTTCCGTCCGGGTAGCTCTGGGCGTAGACCACGCGCTTGACCTGGGCGTTGATCATCATCTTTGCGCAAAGTATGCAGGGCTGGTGGGTGCAGTACAGGGTTGCTCCCTCGATGCTGGTGCCGTGCAGGGCCGCCTGGATGATGGCATTCTGCTCGGCATGAACCGCCCGGCACAGTTCGTGGCGGGTGCCGCTCTCCACCCCCTCGCGAGCGCAGCCCACCCTGTCGCAGTGATCGAGGCCGGCAGGAGCACCGTTATAGCCTGTGGAAAGGATGCGCTTGTTCTTGACGAAGAGCGCCCCCACATGATTTCTCAGGCACGTGGAGCGCTTGGCTACAACAGTGGCGATCTCCATGAAGTACTCGTCGAGCGTGGGGCGGAGGATGGGCGGCATTCTGAGTTAGGAGATGGCTCTCCTGGCTTAAGAATCTCTCCTATAAAATACGACAACAACATTAATATCCCCTTCCAGCATCGAATTGCCGCTATGTCTATTCACTGGGCTGACGTCATCGCTGAGAGGCTGGAGAAGAGCGGCCCTCACACCATAGCCACGGGCATCACCCCATCCGGCCCCGTGCATCTCGGAAATATGCGCGAGGTCATGACTGCGGAGGCCGTCTACCGCGCCCTGCTGGACAGAGGCGTGGAGGCCCGTCTCATCTACATCGCCGATACATACGACCGGCTGAGAAGGCTCTACCCGTTCCTCCCTGAGTGCTTCAAGGAGCACATCGGAAAGCCGCTCTCGGAGATACCCTGCCCCATGGGCTGCTGCGCCAGCTACGCCGACCACTTTCTAAATCCATTCCTCAGGAGCATGGAGCGGCTGGGCATCAGGCCGGAGATCTACAGGGCCGACCAGCTCTACAAGGAAGGAGAATACGTTGATGCCATCCGGACCGCCCTCTCTCGAAAGGATGACATAGCCCGCATACTCAAGGAGGTATCAGGCAGAGATGTTCCCGATGGCTGGAGCCCCTTTGATCCCATCTGCCAGGCCTGCGGGCGGATGAACACTACGCGCGTCACCGGCTTTGACATTGATGCCGGGACTGTGGACTATGCCTGCTACTGCGGCTCGGAGGGAACAGTCTCCATCTGCGGCGGGGGGAAGCTGGTCTGGAGGGTGGACTGGCCTGCCCGCTGGCCCATATTCAATGTGACAGTTGAGCCCTTCGGCAAGGACCACGCCACAGCCGGCGGCTCATATGACACGGGCAAGAGGATCAGCGAGGAGATATACAATTACCCTGCCCCATTCCCCATTGTATACGAGTGGATCCACCTCAAGGGTGTTGGTGCCATGCACAGCTCCACTGGAATCGTTGTCACAATCGAGGAGATGCTGGACGTGGTGCCTCCTGAGGTTCTCCGCTACCTGATCATCAGGAACAAGCCTGAGAAGCACATCGAGTTCGATCCCTCCCTACCGCTGCTCAGCCTAGTGGACGAGTACGACCAGAGAAAGGGGGATGAAAGGGCCATAGAGCTATCCAATATCAACAATAGCGGCCCATTCGAAATCCCGTTCCGCCACATGGTCACAGCTGTGCAGATCGCCCGCGGCGACGATGAGCGCCTCTTCGCAGCCCTGAAGAGGTCGGGCTACGATGTTCTCACCCGCCGGGATGAGATAATAAGCCGGGCCAGAAATGTGCAGACGTGGCTGGACAAGTATGCCCCAGCCTATGTCAAGTTCCAGGTGCAGGAGAGCCTTCCGTCTGCTGTCAAGAACCTCACGCCACAGGAGCGCCGGGCCCTGGGCATACTGGCAGACCAGATAGGAGACAAGACGGCTGCCGAGATCCACGATACAGTCTACGCAGTGGCAGCGCAGGAGGGCCTGGACTCCAGGAAGTTCTTCCAGGCCATATATCTGGCCTTTCTCGGCGACCGGCAGGGCCCCAAGGTAGGCTGGTTCCTCTCCAGCCTTGAGAGGGACTTCGTCAGGGCCAGGCTCAAGGAGGCCTCTGCAGCCTGAGACGAGGACGGGCGGATAAGTGTGTTGCCTGAACTGTGTGATGGTGCTCTGTGATGTCTGCGGTTCGCAGGATATACCTCTCCGGTCCTCTCTTCTCCAGGGGTGAGATTGCCTGGGGTGGGCGCGTAAAGTCGTTTCTGGAGGACCGGCTGGACGGCGTGCGCGTCATCTGGCCCCATGAGCTCTCCCCATGCCGGGCCGGGCCGCAGCAGATATTTCAGGCCAATCTGGATGCCCTCAAGGAGGCAGACCTCATGGTGGCCATTCTCGACGGCCCTCAGGTGGACGATGGAACAGCCTGGGAGATCGGCTATTTCTTTGGAGCCGGCAAGAGGGTATTTGGCCTGAGGACTGACCTGCGTCGGGCGGGAGAGGCTGAGTCCTCCCGTGTCAACCTCATGATAGAATGCTCCTGCCTGGCCATAGCCGGGAGCCTGGAGGAGCTTTTAGCAGGGCTCAAGGGCCTGTGACCTTCTACTGCCATGCAGTTATTGCCGATTTTCGGTGCGCCCCTTCTCCTGGCAGAGGGAGAGCAGAGAGTTCTCGTGGCCGCCGACCTCCACATAGGCATCGAGCACGAGCTGTGGCTTGAGGGGGTCTCCGTACCAAGCCAGACCGGCAAGATGCTGGAGAGGCTTCTGGGCTGTTTGGATGAGATCAGGCCGGACCGGCTGTTGCTCTTAGGGGACGTCAAGCACAATGTGCCCAGGACGAGCTGGCAGGAGAGGCGGGAGGTTCCGGATTTCTTGAGCCGCATAGCAGGGAAGGTAAAGGTTGACGTTGTGCCCGGCAATCACGACGGCGACCTCGCAGACCTCGCCCCGCCAGGAGTGCGCATGCGCCCCTCCTCCGGCTTTGTTCTGGACGGAGTGGGCTACTTTCACGGCCACACATGGCCTGACGAAAGGGTCATGCGCGCGAAGAGCCTTGTGGCGGCGCACCTGCACCCGGCGGTCCGGCTTGTTGACCGTCTGGGGCATAGCCCGACTAGCCCGGTCTGGGCCAGGGCCCGTCTGCGGGGAGAGGCGGTAGAGGAGCATTACGGCTTTTCCGCCCGGACGGAGATCGTAGTCGCCCCTGCCTTCAATCCCCTCTGCGGCGGCCTGCCCCTCAACGAGCCTGTGGAGGATATACGCGGCCCGCTGCTGGCCATGGCAGACATTGAGGCCGCCCGCATCTATCTGCTGGACGGAACCGACATAGGCCTGCTGGCGGATGTAAGGGCGGCAGGAGGGGGGAGGGAATGATGAGGCAGATTCATTGCGGCAGAGTTATCATCGGTCGCGGACAAGTCTCACCTGAAATGAGGGGCGATTTAGATTGAATGACAAAGAAAGGCTTTTGGAGCTGCTCAGGGAGAAGTCGCTGGAGATCAGGCCGGTCATCCTATCCTCAGGCAGGGCCAGCGACTACTACATGGACTGCAAGCGCGTGACTTTGAGCGCCGAGGGCGCTTATCTGACCGCCCGGCTGATGCTGGACATGATCCGGGCGGATGTGTCTGCAGTGGGCGGTCTGACCCTCGGGGCCGATCCCATAGTGTCGTCGATATCATTATTGAGCCACATCGAGAAGAGGGATCTGTCCGCCCTCATAGTCAGAAAGGAGCCAAAGAAGCACGGAACCATGAGCTATGTGGAGGGCCCGGCCCTGGAGAAGGGTGCCATGGTGGCGGTGGTGGAGGATGTGGTCACGTCTGGAGCCTCGCTTTTAAAGGCCGCAGATCGCTTATCTGCCGCCGGCTACCGGCCGGTGCAGGCTCTGGCCATACTGGACCGGGAGGAGGGAGGAAGGCAGGCCATAGAAGAACGAGGCCTCACTCTGCAGGCGCTCTTTACCCGCCGGGATTTGGGAATTGACAAAAATAGATGAATTACGGACCTTTGTGGGGATCGAATCCCCCGCCTTCTGGTCCGTCATGCGGGGCATCTGCTGGCATCTCTCCCCCAGGCATATCTTCGCTCCCTCGCTCTGTATCATTGGCATGTGGGTAGTCGCCAGGCAGTGGCCCTATCGCGGGTGCAGCGGGTGGCCCCTGAGGATTGCTGATGCCGCCGTTCTGTTCAGCACCGGTTGCGCTACCCTGCGGCGGGGCAGTGGCTATTGCAGTAAAGGGTGCTTCCAGGCTGAGGCTTCGCCAGTTTCCGCCATCCATCCAGGAGATATCAGAGACTATGATGTAGCTGCCGCTCTGCTGTGATGTAAAGGCATAGCTGAGCTGCTGAGTGACTCCCGGATATAGTTCAATTCTCTGACTTCCGCTATTCGCGACGACGCCAGGAGGCAGTCGGGGAGTTACCTCTGCCTCAGTCGGACTTTGTCCGTTGTAGGTCAGGCTGACCGTCACCATCACCATCTGGCCCACATTGGCCGAAGATGGCAGGCTCTGGTAGGCGGTAAGCTCAGCCGCCGCTGGCCAGATCATTAGCCCGATTGATGCGAGCATAAGGATATGCACGAGCTGCAAATGCTTCATCAAAAGGCTATCTTCAGCCTGGCGAATTTAAAGATACCTGTCATACGAGATTGATATGAGGCCTTGGCCATACATAAAATACTTATTTGGCTCCGAGATATGCTCCTCTGATGGACGTCTCTTTCTCTGCCTGGAGGCATTCGCGAGAAGAGAGCTTGCAGCTCAAAGGAGATAGCTTCTCCTTCCTCTTCGATAGGCGCTACACAAACAGGCTCAACCGCATGAGCCGGGTGTTCTTTGAGGCCTATGTGGCTGCCACAAAGGAGCTGGCTGCACTGGAGGACCGCTTCCCCAGCCTCAGCGAGATCGATGCCAAGATGGAGAGCGGAGCGGTTTACGCCTTCAAAGACCGCTTGATGAAGAACACCGAGTTCTTCGAAGAGGTCAAGATCTCCGGAGTCTCCTACCTCGTTCCTCGCGCACTTAAGTTTGTGGATGTCACAGGCACCTATACAGATCTCATTTTGAACTTCGAGGAGGGGAGCGTGGTTCTTCCCACCCGCAGAAAGACTCCACTGCCCGTGGAGGGCCGCACCATGGCGGAGAATGATGAGGCAGCCTCTCTAGATATGGATGAGGCGAATATCGATCTGCCCGAGCAGCCATCCGGCCTGGGAGCAGATAAGGTGACGCAGGTCTCGGCACAGGCCGCCGCTCCTGCGCCATCCGGCCAGATGCCCTCGCAGCCGCAGAATGCGCCATCCATCCCGCCTCCCCCCTCTGAGGTCTTTGCCGATATGGCCGGTCCGCGTCAAGAGGAGCCAGCACGCAGGGCAGAGCCGGAAAGGGCGCCATCCCCACCTGAGAAGAAACCTGCCACCTTTGGCGCCGATGCCCCGGCGAAAAGGCTGCCCGGAATGCAGCCGAAGATGCTGGCCGCTCTGGGCCTCGTCCTGCTGCTGGCTGCGGCCATATGGCTATTCGCCAATCAGCCCGCACCGCTGGCTGTGCCCCCTGTCTTCGTCGAGTACTCCGCATACCTCTCCAACACCACCAACGATAGCTATCTGGCCCTGGAGATAGTCAACAACGAGAAGATTGCCAATGATATGGAGATGACTCTGCCGCCGGACATCGACCGTAGCATCAGCGCCAGAGGTGGCATCGTTACGATCTCTCATGGGGAGAATACTGTGGTGCGCATGAACTCCAGCAGCGATGCCAGCATAAAAATATATTTGAATGGCAGCTGGACGTCTGTTCCCATCGGCCTCGCCTTTTCAACTCCCTCCGGCTATGATACCAGCCTCCTGGTTCACGAAGATGACTATCTCGTCACCCGCAAGAATGATACTCTGATACTGAAGCTTAACCTTACCGAAAAAGAGGTAAAGTTTGAACAGAGCTACTCCAGGAAGGGGCAGTGAGGGTCTATGGGCGGCAAAGGTCCGCCGGGAGGATGCGTCTCTCGCTCTGAAGGCCATCGCCTCGGAGGGCGCACTGGATAGAGGCCGAAAGGCGATAAAGGCGGAGGGCCATGTGGAGATCCCACTCACCAGGCCTCTTTCCGGCTGGGAGATGGTGCAACAGAGGTCGCCTGCCTACTATCGAAGCCCTCCCTCTCTGGCCCGGGCCCTGAAGGGTGAGATCCCCCAAGATCTTCTCCTCCTTCTGCCGCGCGGGTGGTTTCTTTTGGGCGAGGTGATCGTGGTACGCATCCACCCCCTTTTAGCGGTGCACGAGGCGCGAATCGCCCGGGCCCTTCTGGACTGCTATCCCCGCTGCTGCACGGTTTTAGCAGATGATGGAATCTTCGGCCCCCTGCGGGAGCCCCGGCGCAGAATCCTTGCCGGAAGCCGCACTGAGACTGTTCACAGGGAGAACGGAGTTCTCTTTCATCTGGATGCCGCACGTGTCATGTTCTCGCCGGGAAACCTCAGGGAGCGGATGAGGATGGGCCGGCTGGGCAGAGGGGAGACGGTGGTGGACATGTTTGCAGGCATCGGCTACTTCACCATTCCCATGGCGGTCCTATCCCGTCCGGAGAGGATCGTGGCCATCGAGCTGAATCCCAATGCCTATCACTATCTATGCAAGAATATCAGTGCTAACCGGGTGCAGGATATAGTCGAGCCGGTCCTGGGGAACTGCGCGAATGTGACGCCTGATGGGGTCGCGGACAGGGTGGTGATGGGCATGGTAGAGGTGACAGACAGGTATCTGGAGAAGGGCATCTCTGCACTGCGGCCGGGCGGCGTACTCCACTACCACCAGACCGTGCCCTCCTGGCTATATCCGCAGGCTGCGGTAAGAGAGGTCGAAGAGGGGGCGGCTGCCCTTGGCCGGAGGGCGGAGATACTCAGTTGTATTCGGGTCAAGAAATTTTCTCCTGGCGTGGTCCATGCCGTGATAGACGCCCGTATAGACTAGCCTGTTGGTCGTTCGATCGACGTCCGATCGAAGGAGATTTTTAGTAAAAAATCCATAGATATTATTATGATAGTCAAGTGGCTAGGACATAGCTGTTTTCTTTTGACGGGCGAAGAGGGGCTTGTCATCCTCATGGACCCGTTTTATAAGGAGATGGTCGGCTACGATATGCCCCATGTCGAAGCTGACATTGTGACCATCAGCCATGACCATGAGGACCACAACAATGCGCGGGCTGCGGGAGAGTCTGCCGACGTCATCATGGAGGACGGCCAGTTCATAAGCAATGGG
Source organism: Methanothrix sp. (assembly GCA_018052825.1). GTDB lineage: Archaea > Halobacteriota > Methanosarcinia > Methanotrichales > Methanotrichaceae > Methanothrix. The sequence goes on along the minus strand of JAGPMN010000006.1, from coordinate 32,808 downwards.
ATGAACATTTTCGGAATCAGATCCTATCACGACTCAGAGAGAGGTGGTCGTCGCGGCAGGAACACCATATTTTGCTTCGAGATGGACGGAGTGAGGGTCTGCCACCTGGGCGATCTCGGGCATGAATTGAGCAAGGCCCAGGTCGGGGATATTGGACGGGTGGACCTGCTCTTCGTTCCTGTGGGCGGGGTCTATACCATCGATGCAGCCGGCGCGGATAAAGTGATAGAGGCGCTCCAGCCATCCATTGCCGTGCCCATGCATTACAAGACGGCTGCCTTGAGTTTCCCTCTGGCTCCGGTTGATGTCTTTCTCAAAGGAAAGGAGTACTCGGGGCCGCTGGAAGAGCTGCGCATCAGCGGGGGTGATCTGCCCTCATTCGCTTCAAAGGTGGGCGAAAAAGGCGCACGCAGGCAGGGCGGCACAAGGATCGTTTTGCTATCCTGCCCGGCGGCAGAGGGAAGGGCCGATCGATAGATTAATAACTACCTGCTGTAAGGTATGTGGCGAAGCCCGGTAGTGTAGCGGTCAATCACAGGAGGCTCTGGACCTCCCCACCTAGGTTCGAATCCTGGCCGGGCTACTTTAATGCATTTCTCTGCATCATGGATCGATGTGATCTCTCTTCAGCTCGGCCATAGCCCCTGCTGAGAGGCGGATATCAGCCATCTGTGCGGCTCCCATGGAAGATATGATCCTGTTCAAGAGGTCAGATATGGAGCGTCCCAGGCTCTCATCTTTGCTGTGGAGGGCGATGGACAGGGCACATCTCATATTGTAGGCCGTCCAGCCGGCATGTGTAAAATGGACTATGAGGTCCTCCATTGCCCCTTCAACCCAGGGTCCCTCGGATTGGGGCCAGATCACCCTGAAGCGGATCTCCGTCAGGCTGACGATCTCTGCCTCAAATTGAACCAGGTTTTCGGTCATAAATTCACATAAAGTATTGCTCCTTCATGGCTATTGAATTTTGCCATATCACATGCCATCATTTGAGGCAAAAATTTATATCCTATTACTATCCTAAGGTTAGTATGGAAAAGTAATCATGAGGTGAGACAAAATGTGGGACAAGAGATATCCATCCATATTCGACATATTTGAGAGCTTTGCCAAGGGATTTCCCTTCGAGAGGAAGGAGAAGTTCGAAGAGAGCATGTTCAAGGAGCCCTTTGAGGAGATGATCAAGAGGTTTGAAGAGAGCATGCCCACCGAGTTCAAGTCCTTCGTGCGCGAAGAGGTTACTCCTAGTGGTATCAGCCGCAGATACGGTCCGTTTGTCTACGGCTTCAGCTACACCGCTGAGCCAGGAAAGGAGCCGATCTTCAGGGAGTTCGGCAATATCAAGCCATCCTACCGGGGCATTGAACCTGCACAGGGCAGAGAGCCTTTAGTCGACGTCATGAGCGAGAAGGACAAGTACCGCATCTTCGTTGAGCTTCCAGGCGTGGACAAGGACAAGGTGAAGCTGGATGTAGCCGAGGATAGCGTGGAGATCAAGACCGACGACGAGAAGAAGTTCTACAAGATGATCTACCTCGACTCCCCAGTGGACTCGGACAGCGCCCGGGCCTCCTACAAGAACGGGGTCCTGACACTGGAGCTGGACAAGAAGGAGAAGAGACGGGGCAAGGAGGTCAAGATCGAGTAGGGCCTTGCTACCTTCCCTCCTTTTTTGTCAATTTTTTTTGTGCGCAGTGAAGTCTCGGCGGCCTCCGGCCTGAGGCCTCTATGTTTGCCGGCTCTCCATTTCAATACATCCAAAAGGAAATATTTCTGTAAGAATATTTCTAAATTATGGCTACACAAAGCCTACATGGCCCTCATATGAGATAAATCGCAATCCCTGGATTTGATAAAACCTCAATATGAAAAATACATACTTAAAGGCAGGATGCCTGAGTATGGATCATGCCAGGGATGAGTGTAACAGGGAAGACGGGAGACGGGGATGAAGCCGCATGCTACATATGGTCCGGGCTGAAGGGTTTGATGCAAAATAAATACAGAGATCTGATCCTTCTTTGCAGCGTTGCGGCCGCCTTCGGGCTGCTTCTTGTCTTCTCAGCCTGCTGCTGAGATCCAACCAGTCCGGCCACCTCTTTTCTACATCCAAATGCGGCAGTTTTGCAAATAGATTGCGATCTCTTCATCTCTGCCGCCAGGGAGGAATCCGTCTCATAACAAAGGTTAAATCACCCCCGGTGCTTTTGACCGGTAGCGAGGATTGGCATGGATAAGAATGAGCTGGTAAACGAACTCGCCAGAAGGCGCGGCTTTCTCTGGCCGGCCTTTGAGCTTTACGGCGGAGCGGCAGGATTTTACGATTACGGCCCACTGGGCGCGCCCCTGAAGAGGCGCATTGAAGATATCTGGCGGCAGTACTTCGTCATAGCAGAGGGCTTTGCAGAGATCGAGACACCCACCATCGGCGTGGAGGAGATCTACGAGGCATCCGGCCACCTGAGCGGCTTCTCAGATCCGCTCACAAGCTGCAAGGAGTGCAAGGAGATCTACCGGGCGGACCATCTCATCAAGCACATCGTGGAAGTGCCTGACGCCCTCAGCAATGAGCAGATCTATCAGTGCATCCGGGATAACGATATCGGCTGTCCGGAGTGCGGGGGAGAGCTCTCTGAGGTCTACGAGTTCAATCTCATGTTCAAGACTGCGATCGGCCCCGGCAACAGGATGGCAGGCTACCTCCGCCCGGAGACCGCCCAGGGCATGTTCATCAACTTCCCCCGCCTGCTGCGCTACTTCCGCGACAGCCTGCCCTTTGCCGCGGTGCAGATAGGCAAGTCCTTCCGCAATGAGATCTCCCCCCGCCAGGGCGTGATCCGGCTGCGGGAGTTCACACAGGCAGAGGCTGAGATATTCATCGACCCCCGCGACAAGAGCCACCCCCTCTTCTCAGAGGTGGCGGATATCAGTATGAAGTTCTACTCACAGGCGGCACAAGAGAAGGGCGAAGAGGAGGAGATGACCTTCGGCGAGGCTGTGGAGAGGGGCGTTGTAGCCCACCAGGCCCTGGCCTATTATGTGGCCCGAACATATCAGTTCCTCCTGGCGGTGGGAGTATCCCCGGATCGACTGCGATTCCGTCAGCACAAGGCAGATGAGATGGCCCATTATGCTGCAGACTGCTGGGATGCCGAGGTCCTCCTGGACCGGCTGGGCTGGATTGAGATCGTGGGCGTAGCCGACAGAACCGATTACGACCTCAAGGCCCATTCCAGGGTAAGCGGCGTCAATCTGAGCGTCTTCGTGCACTACGACCAGCCGGTGAAGAAGAGCCGTCTGGTGGTAAAGCCTGACTTCAAGGCCCTCGGCCCCAGGTTCAAGGCCAGGGCTAGGGCGGTGGGCGAGGCGCTCAAGGCCCTATCAGCAGAGGAGCTGGGCTCAGGCAAGGCTGTGACTGTTGTGGTGGATGGAGAGCGCCTTCAGATAGATCCGTCGCTCTTCACATTCGAGACCGTCGATGTGGAGATCCGGGGCGAGGAGATCGTCCCCCATGTCATAGAGCCCTCCTTCGGCATTGACAGGATCCTATACGCTGTACTCGATCACTCCTACTACGAGGACATGGTGGATGGCGAGACGCGTTCGGTGCTCCGCTTAAAGCCGGCCGTGGCCCCCGTAGAGGTAGCTGTCCTGCCTCTCATGGACAGAAAGGAGCTGACAGGCCCTGCTCAGGCCATACTTCTGGAGCTGCGGGGCCGGGGCATGCGCGTCGACTACGATACATCAGGCTCGATCGGCAGGAGGTACAGGCGCAACGACGAGATAGGCACGCCCTTCGCTGTTACAGTGGACTATGAGACACTGGAGGAGGGGACCGTCACCATCCGCGATCGTGACTCCATGGAGCAGGTCAAGGTGCCCCGCTGGCAGGTGGCGGACAAGCTTGCGGCGCTGCTCTCAGGCATCCTAAATTTTCAGGATGCAGGCGTAATTCCGGCAGCAGCCAGAAAAGAGCGGTAAAAAAGATTGAGTTAGAAGGAGAGCGGCATGCCCGAGCTTATTTCCGATTGGAGGGGCCGGCTGGCCAGGGAGATGAGGCGAAAGGCCATCCACCTCACAGGGCTGTCCGTTCCAGCCGGCATCATCCTCTTCGGCCGGACGATAACGGCAGCGGCCATCGCCGTGGTGCTGGCTGCCTCTCTAGTGCTGGAGGCGCTGCGGCTCAAGGGGAAGGTCAGGCTGCCGGAGACGCGGGAGCAGGAGGAAACCCGCGTGGCCGGTTACATATATTACATGGCAGGCTGCCTCTTTACTGTGCTATTCTTCACTCCCTCGATAGCCATCACTGCCGTTCTCTTCCTATCGCTCGGCGACACGGCCTCCGGCCTGGCCGGCTCGATCATAAAGCATTCCGATGTGCGTGGCGATCCTGGGCAGAGAGGCCGCCGGCGGGTCAAGCCCATGCCAGTGGTAGCCGTCACGCTCCTCGCCTGCCTTTTGATCGCCTCCATCTCTTCAGCCATAACCGGGCTTTCACCGGCAATCACCCTGGCGGGGGCGGCAGCGTCTACGGTCGCAGACTGCGTGGCCCTGATCGTGGGCGACTGGAGCCTGGATGACAACTTCTCCATACCCGTCCTCTCCGGCGCTGTCATGAGTGCAGTCTCTCTAATCGTTTGAAATCAACCGCGCCCAACTTCAGGGACACAGAAAAGGTTTTTTAAAGTATGCCATTGTATCATCTCCCGCTCATAAGCGGCAAAAGCTGCTCTGACAAGGGTATAGGAGGATATGGAATGGATATTATTCTGCTCGGTCCGCCGGGATCCGGCAAAGGCACACAGGCCAAGATGATCGCCGATAAGTATAAGGTAGTGCATATCTCAACCGGGGACATCCTGCGCGAGAATGTTCGCAATGGTACGCCCCTGGGCGTTGAGGCCAAGAAGTTCATGGAGGCCGGCAAGCTCGTTCCTGACAGCCTGCTCATCGATATCATCAAAGACAGGCTGGCCAAGGATGACGTAAAGGGCGGCTGGATGCTGGACGGCTATCCGAGAACCATCCCCCAGGCAGAGGCACTTGATAAGATCCTTCCAGCCCTCGGACAGAAGATCGATGTCGTCCTGAACATCGATGTTCCCGATGCTGAGCTTATCAAGAGGGTCACGGGAAGGAGGATGTGCAAGTGCGGAGCCACATATCACGTCCAGTTCAACCCGCCCAAGGTGGCAGGCAAGTGCGATGCCTGCGGAGGCGACCTCTACCAGAGGGCTGATGACACCGAGGAGACAGTCAAGCAGAGGCTGCAGGCCTACCATGCCCAGACTCAGCCCCTCATAGACTACTACAACAAGAGGGGAATCGTGGCCACTGTGCTAGGCGTGGGCGACATCAAGGCCATCTTCGCCAAGATCGTCGAGGCTTTGGACAGGATCTAAACCTCTCTCTTTTTTATAAATCGCATATACAGCATCCATCTCACCCGGCCTGTCTCCCTGCCGGCCTCAGCCATCCCGCCAACCTTTTTACAGTCTTCCTGAATAGCCCCTCCCTCATGATACTAGTCTATTCCCTGGGAGGCTCAGTGATAGCCGGCCGCGATGCCCGGAGCCTTTCCGAGTATGCCCTGGCTCTCAAGGAGCTTGCGGAGGAGCACCAGATCTTCGTGGTTGTGGGCGGGGGCAGGATCGCACGCGAGTACATCGAAAAGGCGAGGGCGCTCGGCGCCAGCGAGATGTTCTGCGACATGATCGGCATTGGTGCGACAAAGCTCAACTCGGCTCTGCTCGTCGCTGCTCTGGGCGATGCCGCACCCCAGGAGATCCCCGGCAGTTATGCCCTGGCTGCCCGGCTGGCCGGGCCCGGAAGGGTTGTGGTCATGGGCGGCGTCTCCCCAGGCCAGACCACCGACGCCGTGGCCGCTCTGCTGGCGGAGTATGTCCATGCCGACAGGCTCATCATCCCCACATCCGTGGATGGCGTCTACACCGCCGATCCGGAGAGTGACCCATCAGCGAGGAAGCTGCCCAGTATGACGCATCAGGCTCTGGCAGCGTTCGCAAGCCAGATGGAGATGAAGGCCGGCTCGCGCTCTCCCATCGATCCCCTGGCTGCCAAGATCATCGAGAGAAGCCGGATTCCCACGGCTATAGTGCTTGGAAGCAAAATAGAGAATTTGAAAAAGGGTGCCCTGGGCGGGCACACCGGAACCGAGATCAGTCAGGGGTGAGGGTCCTTATCAGGTCCGAGGCGGAGACGATGCCCCAGAGTGCACCCTGCTCGGAGACCACCAGTTGATTGGCACCGGTCCTGCCCAGCATCTTGATGGCCTCGTATATGGGCTCCTCTGAGTCGATTGTCAAAAAGCCGCGGTTCATGATCTCGCGGGCCTCCTGGCCGTTCCTGCCGTCCGCGACGGCACGGGCGATGTCAGCCAGATTGATCAGTCCAGGTGAGCTGTCGTCCACAAGCGCCTCGGAGACGCCGTTGTGCACCAGAATGCGCGCCGCTTCCTGTAGTGAGGCGTTTGGAGGGATCCGCTGGGCCCGGCGGGCGATCCCCTTGATGGGGACCTTGGGCACAGATATCATCTCTGTGATATGAAGTATCAGCCGGCTCATGGTGTCGTCTCTGCCAGTCATCTTGCCGCGGATGTACAGCTTGTTGACCGGAGTCGGACCGACTTCGATCTCATCTCCCACGTTGAAGTCCCTGATGTTGCCTATGACGCGGACCACTCCGTCGCACTGATGGGAGTGCATGACCTTATTGAATACTATCTCGCTGGCTGTAGCGCCCTCTACCACGACGCCGTTCCTGATGACAGGTACTGTCACCACCTCTCCCGTGACCTCTATGTTGAGTGCCTCATAGGCGGAACCCGTGGCCTTGTACCCCCCCTTGGGGCCGGGTACGCCCTCCACCAGGTTCAGGGCTTTGAGCGATTGCATCTGGTTTCTGATGGTGCCGGGATTGCGGTCGATCAGCTCGGCAATCTCCTCGCCCTTGACGGCTCTTCCTTCCACGCGGTGTATGTTGATCAATGCGGTTAATATATCCCTTTGAACAGGTGTCAGATCCATAGTTCGATCAAAATTGTTCATGATTAATGTCCTATATAGATCTATTGATTGGAGTGTGCTATAAAGATCTATTTTGATTTTTCGGGCCATTTAGGCTCCGCATCTATGGACAATATTGCCCAAATCAGGGATAAAAACGCCTTATTTTCGCATGGGGCATATTTTGCTTTTTTTGAAGGGAAATGCTCTCATCTCTCGCCAGATCTCGCGGATGGGCCTGTCGAATATGCTTCCCCAGGACTGCGGATAGCAGGAGCAGGGATAGACGTCGCCCCCCGGGGAGATATGCATCCAGCTGGTGGCGGCAAAGCAGCCGAAGTGGCGGTATGCCTCAGGAACTGAGAAGATGCGAGGCGGGCGCGTGCCTGCATCCATCACAAAGCCGTCCAGCAGGCGGTGATCCTCCGGCCGGAGGGCGATGCCCTCTCTCTCAGACCAGCGGCCGGTGGCGACCACCTCAAAGAGGGTCAGCTCGTGCGCGCCCGCCTGCGCAGCCAGTTCGTGAAAGCGCTGTAGATGGACAATGTTCTCCCTGCGCAGGACCACATAGATGTCTACCAGAAGGCCGGCCTGCCGGGCCAGCCGGGCTGCCTGCATGGCCTCCCCAAATACCCCCTTTCTGCCGCGCATGGCATCATGCTCTTCTGGAAGAGGGCTGTCCAGGCTCACGTTCACTGCGTAAAGCCCCGCCTCCTTCAGTTGCCGGGCGAGCTCTGCTGTAAAGCCCGCGCCTGAGGTGAACAGAGTGGCGACCGCCCTCTCGCCCACGGATGCCACCAGCTCCGGCAGTCCGGGGTAGAGCGCCGGCTCGCCCCCGTCGAATATGACCAGGGTGGCACCCATGTCCAGGACCTGGCCGATGATGTCTTTAACCGTCTGGGGGGAGAGGCGGAGCTTCCTTCCGGAGTTCGGCAGTGCGCAGTGGGAGCAGTGGTTGGGGCACTCCTCTGTGATGGAGATCGTGACCTGGTCCGGGGTGCGCAGGCCTAAGAGACCGCGAACGCGGCTTTGTGCCAGCCTGTCAAAGGCCAGGCTGGGCACGGGAGGAATCCAGGTGGAGAGGCACAGCCTCTTCGAGTCGAAATAGGCAGGCATCTGGCAGTCGAACATCTGCAGGGCGGAGCGAATGGGGGGCAGGCACGCCAGAAGGCCTGAGGCACCGATCCTCACACGGTGCTGCACAACCTCGGCAGATGCCCTGAGCAGGGGGCTGCTGTAGAGCTGGTACCGTTCGCTCATTTGTAGACGTCTCCGGGGTCGAAGACCTTCTCGCCGACGACGTCGCCCTCAATGGTGCGATAGAAGCATGACCTGTAGCCGGTGTGGCATGCCCCTCCCTCCTGCTCGATGAGAAGAAGCACTGCATCCTGGTCGCAGTCGATTCTGATCTCTTTGACCCTTTGAAAGTGACCGGAGGACTCTCCCTTCAGCCATAGCTTCTTTCGCGAGCGCGACCAGTAGTGGGCCCGGCCCGTCTCCCTGGTCTTCTTCAGGGCCTCTTCGTTCATATAGGCCAGCATGAGCACCTCACCGCTTCTGGCGTCCTGGGCGATGGCCGGGATGAGCACCTCCGCCCCCCCTCCTTTCGGAAAAAGGTCGATCATCTGCGGGTAATAGCGAATATATCCTATAAGCTACTTGCTACGATGTTGATGAGATGTGTCAAATGCAAGGGCCGGGGGCTGTGCGGCCGGCCTGTCTGCCCCATTCTCCGCCGGCTGGAGGAGGCTGCGGCCCTTCCCCGCATAGGCAGGAGCCTGGAGGGGCTGTCGCCTCCGGAGGTCTTTGTGGGCAGGCACGGCTATCCGCTTGTGGCAGCCGGGCCCATGCTGCCGGCCGGCGGCGCTCCCGTCCATCCCTCTCTCGGCATGGACATAGGAGAGATCATAGCCTCGCGTGCCGGTCTGGTCCGCTCGGCTGCCCGCCTCTCTGTGAAGGAGGCTGATGCGGCGGCCGGGGGAAGGCTGCTGGAGGCCTGCCGGCAGATCGCCCTCTCTGAGGGGCCAGTGGGGGCGGAGGTGATGTTCGAGAGGCCTCCCAAAAGCCGCATGCATTTTGACGGAGTCCTCTCCCCATCCGGGCCATCGGCTGAGCTGAAGGCCGTGCAGATCACAACCAATCCGGTCATACCCCGCAGGGTGGATCAGCTGGCTGAGGACAGGGATGCCGGGGCGGCGGAGGCAGTGGCCGAGCTGTACTCCTCAGGCATATCGGCCGATCACATCTCCCGCCTGCTCTCAATGGGGCTTTTGGGCAGAAAGAGGCGGCTTGTTCCCACCCGCTGGTCGATCACAGCATCGGACGACATGATAGGCGGACAGCTCAAGGAGCGCATACTGGAACTGCCGCTGGTGAACGATTACTATCTTTATTCGGGGCAGGGCCTTGGAAACCACTTCGAGATCCTGCTCCTGCCGAGGCCCTATGCATACGAGCTGGTGGAGATCTGGATGGCGCAGTCTGTCTGGTCCGGGGAGGGATTCATCGGCGGGGACTCGGAGGATTCGAGGCCAAAGAGGGGCTACAGCTCGCTGGCAGGCGGCTACTATGCCGCCAGGCTGGCGGCGCTGGAGGGGCTGGCGAGGTTGGGCCGGCAGGCTGCAGTGCTGGCTGTGCGGGAGATCTCTCCTGCCTACTGGGCGCCGCTGGGGGTGTGGGTGGTGCGAGAGGTGGCGAGGAAGGCCATGAACTCCGCTCCCCGGCGCTTCTCAACTCTGGCCGGGGCGGTGGCTGAGATGGAGGGCAGGATCACGACGCCTGCAGGAGAGTGGCGAGGGGGGGCGCGGCTTCTGTATAGGCCGGTGCAGAGAAGCCTGCTGGAGTTTTAACAGGGATATGTCGTACGCTATGATAAGCCCGAAGCGCTCATATGCAGCTATGGCCTGGAAGGAATTAAGCGCAATATGCATTGTATCGCTTGAGATCGTGCTGGCCGTCCCGGCTGTCAGCGCGTCGAATGCATCGATATCCGATTTGAGGTCCACAATATCCGCCTTCGAAGATGCCCGCATGAATGCGGAGGAGCTGGCCTTCTATCTGGCAACCCATAACTTCGATGCAAAGCCGGACGGCGGCCATGTGGCTGTCAATTTAGGCGGCAGCGTCTATAAGCTCACGCCCAACTGCCCGGCCCCCGGCCTCTGCTCGATTGACTGAACATGATCGGAGATTTTATCGGAATGCGCATCCAGGGCATACTGCCCAACTTCGTGGGCGGTGGGGTTTTCGTCGAACCGTGGACTGCGCAGGGTTCAGGACCCTGTCACGACGCGGTTTCGCCTCTCGTTCCCCCCAATAATTGAAGAGCAGAAACATTCTCTCAGCGGGCAGCTCGTGTGTTTTTTTGCACAGGATTCTCCCCCTCTTCGTCGCCTCTGATAAGAGATGTGACGGCAGCGAGGCCGGTTAGTATCCCACCCGATATATAAGCATATTTCAATCCTGATAGAAATGCTGTGGCGTCCGGGCCCCCGATGACCGCATCCTGAAGTACCTCAAAGGGAACATAAGCATACAGGACAGCGCCGCCGATGGCAATCCCCAGCGCCATGCCAATATTTCGCACTGTCGCCAGTATCCCTGAAGCTATGCCGAGCTGAGATCTCGGCGCGCACCCCATCACAGCGCTGTTATTTGGAGATTGAAATATGCCTGTGCCCAGGCCGAAGAGAGCCAGCCTCCAGACAACATCAGAAGATGCGACAGAAGCCGGCAATAGGCTCATAAGAAACAGGGAGAGAGCGCATATTGCAGCGCCCAGGCATGCCAGAGTCCGTGTGCCTATCCGGTCAGAGAGAAAACCACTCAGAGGGGCGACCGCCATAACCGCCAGCGGAAATGCGCTCATGACCATACCCACCTCATTCGGAGCGTAGAGTAGCAGTCTTTGCAAGTAGAAGGGTGTAAGGAAAACCATCACATATTGAGACATGAAATTTAGAAGAGCACTGGCATTTGCAAAGGAAAAAGTTGCATTTCGGAAAAGATCCAGGTCGACCAGCGGATCCGTATTCTTACTCTCCATCACCAGAAAGCTGATGCCGGCCAGAACTGCAATTGATAGCATAATAAAAGATATCCGATACGAGCCTAAATTTTGGAAGCTGTTGACCGAAAGAAGAAAGAAAAATAATGAAATAAAACCGATTATCGCCCCCGACATATCTATTTTGCCAGGCTGCCCTTTCAACTGAGGGATAATATAATTAGCGTACAGGAACCCTATAATGCCAATCGGCATGTTAATCAGGAAGCAGTATCGCCAGCTTGATAGAGAGGCGATAAGCCCGCCGAGAGTTGGGCCTATGGCCAGGCCTGCTGAGACGCTTATTGCATTTATGCCCAGGGCCTTGCCCCGTTCTGCCGGAGGGAAGGACGCAGTTATGAGGGCGAATGGCATCGACATCATCATTCCAGCAGCAAGTCCCTGGATGGCTCGAAACAGAATAAGCCAGTAGATAGTGGGGGAGAGGGTGCATAGAGCAGAGGCAACGGTAAAACCGGCAATACCGCATAGGTATATCTTTTTGTATCCCAGAATATCTCCCAGACGACCGTATAACAGGAGGAGGCTGCTAATGGTCAGTAGGTATACCATTGGAACCCACTGGGCTGTGGCTATGTCTGTGCCGAAGAATTGAGTGATCGTAGGAAGAATTATATTGACTATGCTGGCGTCAAGAGGGCCCATGATGCTTCCCAGCATAACGGCAGCGAGAATTGCATAGCGCCGGGCATAGATATCGCCCGTCTCATTTATCTTATTGGCTTGAAAATGGCATACCATCCGGCTTTCTCCCTTTATGACAAGCTTCACCATTCATTTTATATTTACAATATCATTTTTCAGCATGAACCCAGCCCGGCGATCTCTCCAGATCATCAACTCTGACCACGTACTTGTATCTGTTGCCATTGTCTCTGAATGCTCTTTTGCGATTCTGGGCCAGTTCGTCTCGCCAAACCTCGGCGGGTCCACTCCAATTCATCGCTCAATAACCAAAATAATTATCATCTCAAACAGCAAAAAATAAACTGTGTTTGAGCGCATTCTTATTGCAACCGATGGGTCAATTTATAGCAAGAAGGCGGCAAAGGCCGGCATCGAGCTTGCCAGGCTCTCTGGCGGACAGGCCATTATCGTCTATGTTGTAGATATCGGCTATGTGTCTTCTGCAGCTCTCATTCCGCCATTTGGAGGAGCCAGCCCGAATGTCATCGATAATTTTTTTACAAGCATCAGGGAGGCTGGCGAAAAGGCAACGCTTGAAGTGGATGAGCTGGCAAAGGCGTACGGCATCAGGAGCAAACGGATGGTTGTCGAGGGGAATCCCTCCAGCGAGATATTGAAGATTGCAGAAGAGAGAATGGTAGATGTAATAGTATTGGGCAGCATCGGCAAAACCGGCCTGGAAAAGTTCCTGTTGGGAAGCGTGGCGGAAAAAGTGGTTCGAAACTCGAGGCATCCCGTCCTGATAGTTCGCTAATAACCGGCTTGCTCTCATGCATAACCTTTCGTCCACTTCACAGCTTCTGCTTCTCCAGCACCATGGGAGCGGTTTTTATTACGCCGGCGCCGCTGCCATGGCTCTCATGCAGGTATCTTTCGCCACGCATTGCCGATAGAACTGCAGAGACGCCCGAGAGCACAGCTCCTATGATGAACGACAACCGCAGCGAAGGCATGAATGCATCTGCCAGAGTCCTCGGGAACCAGTCATGGCTCTCCAGTATTGCAACGACGTTTTGGGGTATGGTGCTGAGCATTGACTGTGGCAGGGAGCCGAGGATAGCATCCATCGGGTTGTATCCCAGGAACGCCGAGAATAGCGCACCGGTTGGCGGGATGGAGCCGAGTGTTGCTGCAAGCGGTGCTATATGTTCTGAGCCAAGGCCGGCCAGTGAGTTAGAGACGGCACCGGGAAACGCGTCCTGGATGCCGACGATCACAATGGTGAAAAATATGGCCATGCTCGCCGTATTCGCCGAGTTCATCAACGTGGACATCATACCCGAAGCGACACCTCTATCCTGGGGAGGCACGGAGTTCATGATCGATGAGCTATTGGGCGAAGCGAACATGCCGCTGCCGCAGCCCATGAGGAATAAGAGGACGCCAAGCTGCCAGTATTCAAAGTCAAAGTTGAGCGTAGCTAGGCCGATGAAGCACAATGTGACCAGCGTCATGCCACCGGTGGCGATCCATCGAGGCCCGTAATTATCCGAAAGCATGCCGGATATCGGCCCCATCAGGACGAAGCCGAATGTCATGGGCAGCATGTAGATGCCAGCCCAGAATGGAGTATCGGCATATGCATAACCGTGGAGGGGAAGCCAGATCCCTTGCAAAAGCAGGATCAGCATGAACATGACACCGCCCCTTGCGATGGCTGATATCGTGCTGGCAAGGTTGGCGTACGCAAATGCCCTGATTTTGAATAAATCGATGCGGAACATCGGGTACTTCACGCGAGTTTCGATGAACGGGAAGGCCATCAGCAGTACGATACCGATGATGACTGTCGAAATCACCCATGGGTTACCCCAGCCCATGGAATCGCTACCGTACGGCATGAGCCCGTAAGTAATGCCTATGAGCAGCGATGTGAGGCCGCCGATAAAGACGAGGTTGCCTATATAGTCAATACCCGTCTTAGCCACCGGTATCGATAGCTCTTCAAGCTTCCAATAGGACCAGGCCGTCCCTATGATCGCAAAGGGCACGCTGACTAGGAACACATAGCGCCAGTGGTAGGCGGCTAAAATGCCTCCGAGGATGAGGCCTATGAACTGGCCAGACATGACCGCGACCATGTTGATACCAAGGGCCTTACCCCTCTCGTTAGTCTGGAAAGAATCTGTGATGATGGCCGGGCCGTTGGCCATGGTGAATGCCCCTCCCACCGCCTGTATCAGCCTGAAGATGGTCAGTTCCAGAGCGGCAGTATTGCCAGTTCCAGGCGTTAAGTACAGCAGTATCGAGCCTATTGTGAAGATCAGGAAGCCCATCTGGAACAGCTTCACCCGGCCATAAATATCTGATAGCCGGCCTATGCTCAAAAGGAGTGTCGCCGTAACCAGTCCGTAGCCCATAAGGATCCACAGTAAATACTGAAACGAGTCCGGGGCCATGGGATCAATTTGAATGCCCTTGAATATGGCCGGTAGCGAGATCAATATAATGCTGCCGTTGATCGTGCCCATTAACGAAGCAAGAGTCACATTCGATAACGCAACCCATTTGTAAGAGATGCCCCTTTTGGGCGTAGCCTCATCTGCATTATTCTTATCACCGCCTTTTTCAGCCGCAGTGTTGCCTTTCGGTATCGTTTTCTTATTCCTCCATACAGCCACCGGGACCTCACTGTAATTCCTGGCTCCGGCAATCGGTTTTTTTCGTCCCGGCATCTTCATCGGTCACTTTGTTGATAACTATAGCCGTCTCCCTTATGAAATCCATCTTCTTCTGAATCATCTGATCCAGCGCATTCACTCCCTTAGGTGTGATTGTGTATACTCTTTTGCGCTCGATCTCCTCGCTCTTGATGTGCCCGTTCGTCTCCAGCCTCTCCAGTATAGGGTATATCGAACCGGCGCTTGGCGTCCATCGGCCTCCGGTGATCTCCTTTATATGGTGGATGATTTCATAGCCATGTGTAGGACGATCTTTAATGGTCTTCAGCACGACAAACTTGAGTAACACCCGCCTGATCTCTGGGTCTATCTTATCTTCCATGCTACCTACTTCGACTATCGTCTGGCGATATGTCGGGATCTGATATAGTATATGTACTTGATGGGATGCTCGGGAAATACAAGATACCTTCTTGTTCGGGGATTGGAGCTGGTTCCATGTGTGATGGCTGTCATGGAAGGCCATGGCGATAGCAAGGCACTATTCCCCTTCAGCGCGGAGAGCAGTCGCATTCCAGAGCTCTCTGGCTCTGTAGAATGCATCATTGGCTTCAATGCTTCGACCGAGCGATTGTAATACGAGGCCTTTGTTATTCCAGGCATTAACATATCTGGGATTGAGTTTGATCGCCTGGTCTAAAGCCGTGATTGCACCGTCATAACTGCCTTGTTTGCCGAGGAAAAAGCCTTTGTTGCTCCAAAATTCGGCATAGTTAGGATTTAGCCAGATGGATTCATCTAAAGCTTTTATGGCCTCGTCGTAGAGACCTTGTTTGCCAAGAACAATGCCTTTATTGTTCCAGGCCTTGGAATAGTTCGTATTAAGCCTGATGGCCTCATCGAAAGACTTGATGGCCTTATTGTAATTACCCTGGCTAGTAAGAACGGCGCCTTTATTATTCCATGCGCCAGCATAGTTCGGCTCGATTCTGATGGCTTCATCCAGTGCTTTGATAGCCTCATCGTACCTGTACTGGCGAGCTAGGGCAGCGCCTTTATTGTTCCAGGTCCCCATGAGGTTTGGATTGATCTTTATCGATTCGTTAAAAGCATTGATGGCCTCGTCATATTTGCCCTGGCCATAGAAATCATTCCCTTTGTTAAACCATTCTTCCGCAGTATGCTGACATTGTGCAAATGGCATCAATGCAAGAATAACGATTGTAATGGCATGGATGAATCTCATAGGATCTAATAGATGCTCGGAGAAGATTATCTTTTTGACTTTTATAATCCAATGTGATCCAGACTGCAATGCATCCAGGAACATACTTATCGCACGGCTGGAACAACCCATTGCGCCCATAGAGCCAAAGCCTCTGCATCACAAGCCTGTGATGCAAGCCTTGGCAGTGAGGTGAGAAGCTCCGCCCTTCAGGGGTGTATAGTTCACAGGAGGCTTGCTATATATGGTTGAAGAGAGGTCGAGGCCTGTCCGGTTTGGAGAGGCATTGGGCGGAGGCGTCAACTCCGCCTTCGCCAGCCTGAGAAGCGAGATCATGAAAAGCGGTGCTCTGTCATCGAAAGAAAAGGCACTTATCGCACTGGCATGTGCTGTGGCCATTCCCTGCGACTCATGCGTAAAATTTCACAGGAAAGCAGCAATATCAGCTGGAGCCACGAGAGAAGAGATGCTTGAGGCGGCAGCAATAGGCGGCCTCGTTCGGCTGGGTTCGGGATTTTCCGCGGCGTTTGCTGTATTGGAGGAAGAAATGGAGTGAAATACGCCAAAAGACTCTCTATTTAAATCTCTTTATAAATGACTTGTCAATCCAGCTCTTCAGAGAGTAGATCAGCCTGGTCGGCACCCCGATGCAGGTCTTGCCAACAACACCCACGGCGCATTCTGCTCCCAGCGAGATTAGAGCCACCTGGCTGTCAGTGCTGGCCCGCACCGAGTACTTCTCAAAGGGCCGGCCCCTGATCATGTTCCTGAAGTGCCGGGCCAGGTACTTGGCCTGGCGCTCAGCCTCAAGTCCGGTCTTGGTGGCCATACGGCCATTGATCTCTATCCAGGCGCAGTCGCCGATGGCAAAGATGTTCCCTTTGGCATTGAGATAGGGATCGACCAGCAGCCAGCCGTTCTTCTTGGGCATGTCCAGCCGCTCTATGAATTCCGAGGGCTTGATGCCTGCCGTCCAGATGGCCATGTCGCAGTCCAGGCAAGTGCTGTCTGTGAACATGATGCAATCCTTCTTGACCTCAGCCACCTGGGTGGATGTGAGGATGTTCACCCCTTTCTTGGAGAGGGCTTTTTCCACCAGCTCCGATGTATGAGGGGAGAACTGGGGCAGTACCCTCTCCCTGGCCTCGACGATGTAAATGCTGGCGTCCAGGCTCTCCGCCAGAATGGATGCCGCCTCCACTCCAGTGAGGCCCGACCCCAGGATCATGATCCTCTCCGGGTAGTGATCCTCTACGAAGCGCCGCGCCCTTTTCGTCTCCTCCAGTGTGTTTATGGAGAATGTGTTCTCCACGCCCTGGATGCCGAAGTAGTTCTGGGCGGCCCCTGTGGCTATGACCGCGTGGTCGAAGTCGACCTCAGACCTCTCGCAGATGACTGTGCTGCCCTCGATGTGCAGCGCCCTCTCCTGAATGTAATTGGCCCCAACCCTATCGCAGAAGGGCTTGAGGGGTGCGGACAGCTCCTGCAGCCGGGCGACGCCTCCTAGGTATTCCGGGTAGAGGGCCTGCATCTCCACCTGCTTCTTGGGCTCTATCAGCGTGAACTCCAGGGGGCAGGGCGAGGCAACCCGGATCAGCTCTGCGCCTGCTATGCCTCCTCCAATGACAGCGACCTTCATGATCTCGAATACCTTTCTTTCAATTGGCTACCGTGTTTGCCACCTGCCTGGGTTTAAATCTATTCCATAACGATTAGAAACGCGATTTGAAAAGTTTTATATCAGAGCCTAATAAAATAACCTGCTATGATCACAATTCACTTTGACGGCCTCTGCTATCCCAAAAATCCGGGGGGCGTGGCTGCTTACGGCTACGCCATCTACCGGGATGGCGAGCCGATCTGGAGAGGCTTCGGCAGCGTGGGGGAGGGCCGGGGCATGACCAATAACGTGGCCGAATACGAGGGGCTGAAGGCAGCGGTGCAGTGGCTGATCGATGAGGGGATCGAGGACGGTATTGTCATCAAAGGCGACTCAGAGCTTGTGATCAAGCAGATGAAGGGCGAGTATCGGATCTCTTCAGCCACGTCCAAGAGGTACGTGCCTGTGATCAGGAGGATGCTGGAGGGAAGGGACGTCAGCTTCGTATGGGTGCCGCGCAAGGAGAACGAAGAGGCGGACAGCCTCTCCAGGATGGGATATGAGAGCTACCTGAGGCACAAGAATGAAAGCTGCAAGAAGCTCGCCGGGGCCGCCCGGAGGTAGGCCTCTTCTCAGGATGGCTCTTTGCTGCTTCATTTCCGCCTGAATGTCCCTCCTTGCACACGCACAAAGGATGGAAGGACGTCTCATTGCCGGCGCTGCAGATCCTTGAGCACGGTGTAGATCGCCGAGAAGTCCAGCTTCTCCTCGCCCCTGGCGTATGTCATTCCATATAGCTCCTTGACAGCCGAGCCCATGAAAAGCGGCCTCTTCAGATCATAGGCCAGGTCCTGCAGGTAATGCATATCCTTGTAGATCAGCGATGACTGAAAGTGGGGGGAGAAGTCCTGGCAGGCCAGCTTCTCCCTCTTGGCATTCAGGACCCCGGAATTGCCGGCACCGCTGGCCAGGATCTCCAGGACCCGATCCCTGTCCAGCCCTGCCGCCTCTCCGAAGGCCACTGCCTCGGCAATTGTGGCCATGAACGATCCGAGCACCAGGTTGTTGACAAGCTTCATCCTGCTCGCCAGGGCCGGCTCCTGGAGGTAGAATATATTGGTGGCCAGATTTTGCAGATAGGGTAGAGCCATTTCGAATGCAGTCTCCTCGCCTGATGCCAGCACTGTGAGCTCCCCCCGCGAGGCTGGAACCACAGATCCCAGGACGGGAGCCTCCAGGTACAGGCCGCCGCGGGAGGAGACGATCCTGTGAAACTCAAGGACATCCCTGAAGTGGTTGGTGGTGGTGTCGATGAGCAGGCGGCCAGCGAGATCGCCCTCCAAAAGGCCGCCCGGCCCGGCCAGAACAGATTTCACTGCAGAGCTGTCGAATAGGTTGAGTATGATGACGGAGGAGTCCGCCGCCAGGGTGGAAGGGGTCTCCGCCACCCGGCAGCCATGCTCTTTTGCGAAGTCGGCAGCCTTCTTTGTGGTCCTGTTCCACAGTATCAAATCCACGCCCTGGGAGACAAGCCTTCCTGCCATGGCCTGTCCCAGGTGTCCGAGACCGATGAAACCTGCTTTCATGAATGATAATTAGGGTTAGCGGTATTTAACAGCGGCGGGCTTGGCTTACACAACACTGGTATGTGTTTAGCTGGCAGGCTTTGTGGTTAGCATTTGCAGGCTGTTTAGCCCATTTTGCCACAGATTGCCAGTCCCGTCATGATTCGCTCATGAATCGATGATCCTTTATCATTTCGAAGCGCACCCAGCATTTCTCTCAAGACGGCTAAACTACCACCCCTAAAATCCTGACCATCTCCCCTCCTTACAGAAGCCTTTTACTACCACGTCCACACAATTGTCCTCCGTGAAAAATCGCGAGGTTGCAGCAGTCCTGTACGAGATGGCAGAGCTGCTGGAGCTGCAGGCTGAGAACCGCTTCAAGATAATCGCCTACAGCAAAGCTGCCCGGGCCATCGAGTCCCTACAGGAGGACATCGTCAAAGTCTGCCAGGAGGGGAGGCTGGAGGCCATCCCCGGCGTGGGAAAGGCCATCGCCGCCAAGGTCGAGGAGTACTTGCAGACCGGACAGATACAGGCCCATCAGGAGCTGCTGGCCAAAACCCCTCCGGGCCTAGCCCAGCTCCTCCAGATCTCCGGCCTCGGCCCCAAGACGATCGCCATGCTTCACGAGAAGCTCGGAGTATCCAGCCTCGACGACCTGGAGGCGGCTGCCAGGGAGCACCGCATCAGAAGGCTTCCCCGCATGGGCCCAACCAGGGAAGGCAACATCCTCAGGGCCATTGAGAGGTACAAAAAACGCAGCACCAGAATCCTCTACAGCGCCGCCGAGCCGGCAGTGCAGCAGATCATGAGCTATCTGCAGGGGCTGGAGGGCATCGAGCACATCACCGCCGCCGGATCATTCCGCAGGGCCAAGGAGACGGTGGGGGACATAGACATCCTGGCCACCGCCAGCCGCCCTGAGGAGATCGTGGCCGCCTTTGTGAGAATGCCCCTGGTCGAGGAGGTGCTGGCCAGGGGGCCCACCAAGGCCAGCGTCGTAGTCAGGGACACCATACAGGTGGACCTGCGGATCGTCGAGCACCGGTCCTTCGGCACCGTCCTGCAGTACTTCACCGGCTCCAAGGAGCACAACGTCAGGCTGCGCCAGATCGCCCTCGACCGGGGCTACTCCCTGAGCGAGTACTCCCTCACCAGGCTCTCAGACGGCAGGGAGCTGTTCTTCGACCGCGAGGAGGACGTCTACTCCGCCCTGGGGCTGGCCTACATCCCCCCGGAGATGAGGGAGGACCGGGGCGAGATCGAGGCGGCGATGCATGGACGGCTTCCGGAGCTTGTGGCCGTCGGGGACATTCGCGGCGACCTGCATGTGCACAGCAACTGGTCGGACGGCATGGCAAGCCTGCTGGATCTGGCCCGTGCCGCGCGCGGGCTCGGCTACGAATACATCGCCGTCTGCGACCACTCCCCCTCAGTTGGCATCGCCGGAGGCCTATCCCCGGAGAGACTCATGCAAAAGATGCAGGCAGTTGACGCCGCCAACGAGGAGCTAGAGGGCATCACCATCCTCATGGGGGCTGAGGTGGACATCAAGGCAGACGGAAAGCTGGACTACCCTGACGACCTCCTCGCCGAGTGCGATGTGGTGGTGGCCTCGGTTCACATGGCCCAGCAGCAGAGTGAGAGGGCTCTGACCGGCCGGCTGGTCTCGGCCATAGAAAACGAGAATGTGGACATCATCGCCCACCCAACAGGCAGGATCATAGGCCAGCGTGAGCCCTATGACATCGATCTGCAGGCGGTATTCGAGGCGGCTGCCAGGACGGGCACCGCCATGGAGATCAACGCCTACCCCAGCCGCCTGGATCTGAGCGATGTAAATGCCAGAGCAGCAAAGGAGGCCGGCGTGAAGATGGCCATCAACTCCGATGCCCACGACATCGAGCAGCTTACGACAATGAAGTACGGTGTGAACGTAGGCCGGCGGGCCTGGCTGGAGAGCCATGACCTGCTCAATGCCATGCCCCTCTCCGATCTTTGCTCCCTTTTAAAGATAAGAGCATGAACTGCAGAGGTGGGGCGCATGAAAGGCTATTTAATCAGGTACGGAAGAGCAAAAGCCATGAGAATCAATAACCAAGCCAAGGTCGGCCTGGTGACGGTCATCTGTCTTCTCTGCCAGGGCTATATATTCACATATCTTCTCCATGTGCAGCCGAATCCGGTCATCTCCTTTGTGCCGCTCCTTCCCTATATCGCCTACATCTATGCCCGCGGCAGGAGAGCCTGGTACTATAAGAAGCCTCTCTACTGGATGGCAGCCGTCGTCGCTCTTACGGTCCTGGATATTGCGCCTTTTGCCCTGGAAAATTATTTATCCTAGATATGCTTAGGGAGCCGGCCGTGCATAATCCAGAAATAAATACTGAGACAGCGATTGCCGTAACAGGTTTTTTGGGGGCGGTGTTGCTTCTCCTCCACGTGCTAATAGTATAAAAATTCAAAGCGGAAGCAGTAGATCGCCATGCTTCTGGAGATCAATCCTGCAAGCTACCTGGCTATAGTTTCCGTGGCAGTAGGACTGCGCCCGGTCGCAGGTATGTACCCTGCCTGGCAGGCCTCCTGGCAGGAGCCGGTAGAGGCCACAGGCAGCGTTTGAAAATGCTTGTACAGATGCAGGCCATCTCTCCCGCAGGCGGAGGCGCTCTCGACGAGCCTTCTGGTATAGGAATGCCGGGGATTTAGCAGGACGTCGGGAGCTGGGCCCTCCTCCACAATTCGGCCCTTTCTCATTACAGCTATGCGGTCGCTGATCTTCCTGGCAACGGCAATGTCGTGGGTGATGAATAGCAGGCCAAGGCCCATCCTCTCCTGCAGGCTCATGAGAAGCTTGAGTATCTTTGCCTGAACGCTGGGATCGAGAGCCGATGTAGGCTCATCGGCCAGAAGGAGCCTCGGGCGGAGGACCAGGGCCCTGGCAATGGCCACCCTCTGCACCTCGCCTCCGGATAGCTCATGCGGATACCTCTTGAGAAAATCATCGTCACAGGGAAGCTCCGCCTGGCGGAGTGCCCCTCTTGCCAGAGGCAGCATCTCCCCGGATCTGCCCCTCCTCTGCACTACCAGCGGCTCAGAGACCGCCTCCAGCACATTCATGCGATGGCTGACCGACTCCCCGGGGTTTTGAAATACCATCTGCACCCGGCTGTAAAAGTCTCCATCCCAGCTCTGCACATGCCGGCCCTCCAGGATGATAGAGCCCCGCGCCGGCCGGCAGAGGCCCATGATCGCCCTGGCCAGGGTGCTCTTGCCTGAGCCGCTCTCTCCCACAACAGCCACCGTCTCTCCCTCGTAAAGGGTGAGGTTGATATCCTGCAGGATGGGGCTGGAACCGTAGGATACACTCAGGCCCCTGACCTCCAGCAGAGGAATTATGCCCCCCCTGTGGCAGGCCAGAACCCTGTCCCCCCTCTCTATCCGCCGGGGATTGGGGACCTCCCGGCTGCAGACTTCGATTTTCTGGGTGCACCGCCTGTGGAAGGGGCAGCCCGGCACGCTCTGCTCCATCCTGCCGGCAATGCCCTGCAGGTCTTTGGTGACGGTCATATCCGGATAGGATCGAACCAGGCCGCGAGTGTAGGGATGGAGGGGATTTTCCAGCAGATCCTTTGCCGCACCCATCTCCATGATCCGCCCGGAGTAGAGCACCGCCATCCTGTCAGCCAGCGCCCGCGCCAGGGAAAGGTCATGGGTTATCAGTATGCAGATGCGTCCGGAGATACATGAGGCCAGCCTTCTCGTGATATCCGACTTGGTCAGGGCATCCAGAGATGCAGTGGGCTCGTCTAAGATGAGGAGATCCGGATCGTTGATGGTGGCCATGGCTATGAGCGCCCTCTGCTTCTCTCCGCCGCTAATTTGATGGGGATAGAGCCGGGCCTTGTCCTCGCTGAGGCCCATGGAGAGCAGGTGCTGCAGGGCCATGGACCCGGCCGCTCGAGAGGATATGCTCCTGTGCACTGCCGCCGCCTCTGCCACCTGATCGGCTATGCGCTGCACTGGATCCAGCGCGCCCTCCACATTCTGAAAGACCATGGCCATATCCCGGCCCCGCATTTGCCGTAGCTTCTCCTGGGATAGCCTGAGCATATTCCTTCCCTGGAAGATGATCTCTCCTGAGGCGGACCCCGGAAAGAGGCCCATTATGGAAAGCCCAAGTGTGCTCTTTCCTGCACCGGACTCGCCAATCAGGGCCAGGCAGCAGCCGCGTTCCAGGCTCATCTCAACTCCGCACAATATCTCAGGCCTCTCCCTTTTCGCCAGGCCAGGTTCCAAAAAAGCCGCTGAAACCCGAAGGTTCCTTATGGTGAGCGTCATTCCATCCTCGCTATGCCATGCTCTCTTTTTGAATGCCCAATTCTCCTGAGGTGCCAGCCCTCAGCCTTGGGTCCATGGCCGTCTCCAGGCTGAAGGAGAGGAGGCTGATGGAGACCAGTGTGGCTGACAGGGCCAGTCCGGCTGGAAGAAGCCACCACTGCCAGACATCCAGGTAGGTGAAGGCCAGTGCCTGGTGCATCATCTTTCCCCAGCTGATCAGCCCGGCATCCGAAATCCCCAGGAACGCAAGCCCCGCCTCCATGAATACCGCCCTTCTTGCGTCCTGCATCATCAGAGCGAATATGATGGGGAGAAGGTCTGGAATTATATGGGCTTTTAGGATATGCCATTTGCCGGCTCCGAAGGTCAGGGCGGCATTGATATGCATCCTCTGCCTCAGGGACAGGACCTGAGAGCGGATTATCCTGGCTCCTCCCGGCCAGGAGAAGGCGGAGATGAGAAGGATGAGCAGCAGGAGGCTGGGGCGCAGATACGCCGACACCAGTATCATCACTATGATGGAGGGGATGGCGGTCATGGCATCGACCACCCGCATCCAAAATTGCTCGTACATGCCCCCGTAAAGGGCAGCCGTGGATCCCACCAGCAGGCTCACAGAGGCTGATAGGGCTGCCACCGCTCCGGCCACAAGCAGCGATGTACGGCCCCCCCAGAGCAGCCGGGCCCAGATGTCCTGGCCCATGGAGTCTGTTCCCAGAGGATGAGCCCCGCAGGGAGGCAGGAAGATCCTGCCTGTGTAGTCATGGGGAGAGGGTGAGCAGAGCCAGGGTGCAAAGAGGGCCAGGAGGATGATTGAGGAGAGCATGAATACGCCCAGCCTCGCCAGGGGGTCGCGGGAGACGGCCCGCAGTATGTTAATGTGCATTATTCGACCCTCGGATCAAGCCTCATGTAGAGCAGGTCTACTGCGAAGTTGGCGGTCAGGACTGTCATTGTGAGCAGGAGGAGTATTCCCTGGATGAGGGGGTAGTCGCGGGCAGAGATGGAGCAGTTCAGCAGCATGCCAACGCCAGGGTAGGAGAAGATGACCTCGATAAAGAGGGCGCCTGTAAGCAGATAGGGGATACGCATGCCTGTGGCGGTGGTGACCGGCAGCAGGGTGTTCCTGCCCGCGTGGCCGTACTTTATGAGCCTCTCAGTGCAGCCTTTGGCCCTGGCTGCGAGTATGAAGGGCTCGCCCATCAATGTGACAACGGTGTTTCTGGTGAGAAGGAAGGTACCTCCCAGTTGTACCAGAACCATAGAGGCCAGGGGGAGGGCCAGGTGCTTGAGTATATCCAGCAGGCGGGAGAGGCCACTGTACCCGGCGTAGGCAGACTCTGCTCCTGAGAGTGGCAGGACGCTAAATGTAACCGCGAATATGAGGAGCATGAGGATGCCTATGAAGAAGTCGGGAAAGCCTCCAATTAGCATCAGGCCGGCGACCAGGCTGCGGTCAAAGCGGGAACCTCTGCGGTATCCCGACTCTATCCCGAGGATGACCCCGACGGCCGTGGCGATGACCAGGGCCAGGCCGGCCAGGAGCATGGTCCAGGGCAGGGCGCCCAATATGACCTGGGATACAGGCTCGCGGTAGTAGTAAGAGAAGCCGAGATCGCCATTCAGCAGGCCGGCTGCATATGCTATAAGCTGATCCCACCACGGCCTGTCCAGGGAGAACTGGCGGATGATTTCGGCCTCCATCTCCGGGGTCATGGCTACCAGCGCCTCATCTCCGTATATGGCGCGCAGGGGGTCGCCTGGCATGAGCCTGGGCAGGACGAAGTTCAGGGAGAGTATGGCCGCGGCTGCGATGAGATAGTTGAGAGAGCCGGCCGGGAGGATGCGGCAGAGCAGACCGAAGATTGAGGCGGAATTGACCGGACGGGAATTCATTTCATGTCCGGCTGCCCTCTTCATCAGCTCAGATGCTCTGCTGGCGCCCTCCATCGATATTCACCCCCACGATGATCAAAATCAGGCTTCAGCCTTTCTCCCTTCCTTCTCCTGCCAGGCGATCCTGGCCTGAGGGAAGCAGTCGATTCCCGCCGAGTAGGGCTTGATGTCCAGAAGGATGGAGCCGTCCAGGGCATCCATGCCCCTGACCTTCAGCCTTTCTCCCTCCACACCAACCAGCTCCACAACATCCAGAGCCAGGGGATTGGGGCGGTTGGGAGAGCGGGTGGCGAAGACGCCGTGCTCTTTTCCGTCATGTGGCGGTGTGGCAGAGAGCCTCTCCCTGTCCGCCATGTGCAGCCAGAATATTACGAAAAGGTGGCTGCACTGGTCTATGTCCTTGAGAGCTGCCGCATATTGAGGGAATACCTCAATCTCGCATATCTCATTGGAAAGCCTTCCCTGGCGGGGTATGTCCTCCCGCCGCAGGTATGGAGTGTGAATCACCCCGACAGCTCGTAGCACCATTGGACCTATTTCTTCAAATGGCATAGCAAATCAAATAGATCTTCGTATTAATAGAGTTTTCCTAATAGGATAAATTATTACTAAAAATTTCTAAATGTATATCTATTAATACCTATTATAGAATAACAAAATATGAAGTAATAAATACTCTCTCTATGCTTCCGTCGGCAGTGCGTGCGCTTTCTGGACGGAACCACAGAGAGATCGCCCCAAAGAGACTCAAACGAAGATCATCTTGTTCAGAGGAATCGGCACTCCGCTTCCCACGCCTCCATATGTATAGTAGTAGTCGGCTTTGTCATTGAAGGCCCAGAAGCTGTCGGTGTAGTACATGGGCAGGGCTGGCAGCTCCAGGGCGATCAGCTCCTGGGCCCTGTCCACCAGATCCGCTCTTGCATCCGAATCCATCTCTTCAATCTGCGCCTCCAGAACATCGTTCAAAGTCCTGTTTTCATTGTAGCGAGCGCTGTTGAAGCTCTTTTGATCGATCACAACCTTGTTGAGGATGGCCGGATCCCCGCCGAGGCCGCCGTGGCCGCTCATGGCCAGGTCGAACTGCCACTTCTCGACCAGGCTGTCCAGGGTTTTGGCATCGACTATGCGCAGATCGACGTTCAGGCCTGCCTCCTTGAGTTGGCTGGCGATCAGCTCCCCCTGCCTCTCAGTGGCCGAGGTGGCAAGAAGCTCGATCTCCAGAGTCTGGCCGTCCTTGCCGTAGTACTGGCTGCCCTGGCTCCTCTCATATCCCATCTCTTCCAGCAGCCGTCCTGCCTCAGCTATATCATGGCTGTACTGCTCCTGATCCGAATTGTACCAGTCGCTGTCCGGGGCATACAGCCCGGGGCTGCCAGCCAGGCCGTAGCCGCGCAGAGCAGTATCCACCAGGTCCTGCCGGTCTATGGCATAGTAGAGGGCTCTTCTAAACCTGACATCGGAGAAAGGCTCCTTTTTGTGGTTGACCATGATCTTGGCCAGCCAGTCATGAGAGCCCTTCACAACCGAGAAGCCCCTGCCCTCCAGATCGCTCACGGTCTCCCCCGGCACCACCGCCGCATCCACCTCACCCTTCTCCAGGGAGGCGGCGGACATCTCCTGGCTGACCTTCACGAACCTGATCTGTTTGACCCGGGGAGAGCCCTGGTAGTAGTTCTCATTGGCCTTGAAGAGGTATGTCCCCTGGGCCTGGTTGTAGTCGGCCAGCTCGAAGGGGCCGGTGCCAGTCAGAGCCTCGGGGTCCTTGAACCCGGCCGGATCGCTCACGTCTTTGTAGACATGCTCAGGCAGAATGGGCAGAGTGCCAGCCACCTGGTCCAGGAATGGGGCATAATCCCTTACGAGAGTGATCTTGACAGTTTGATCATCGGCCGCCTCTACGGCCTTCACAGAGCTCGAGTCAACCCAGGCATAGGGATGGTCCCGGATGTACTGGAATGTGAAGGCCACATCCCGGGCGGTGAAGGGCTGGCCGTCGTTCCAGGTCACACCATCGCGAAGGTGGAAGAGGTAGGCATTCTCACCGGATAGGTACTCCCAGCTCTCAGCCAGAGCCGGCACAAACCCGTCCTCGTCCTTCCAGACCAGGGTGTCGAATATCAGGCTCATCCTGACATAGCCAGGGCCGCGGGAGTAATGGCCATAGGGCGATGGGTAGCCCCAGTCGCCAGTGCTGTCGGCTATGGTGATCATGCCCACGGTCTCATCCGCCGCCTGTGCTCCGCCGAACAGGAGCAAAAGCAGGCCGGCCAGAGCAGCAAAGCCGAAGGATGAAAGACGGTTCATGTGAGCTCTCTCCTTACAAAGCATGTATTTATTTGTATTATCATCGCAATTTCCTCCTATGATTTAAAGTATAGTATGTCTAATTTAAGAACTTTTCTGATAATAGTATGATATAAATCGATATTACAATTGAATATAGCTTGCCGGAGGATTTACTTCACTGCCTCTTTCTCCCACCACATATTCTCCCTCACCGACGACCCCGGCATAACCAGAATCCCGCCATCCTCTAAGAGAGCCCTCCTCAGATACTCGCGCAGCACCGCCTTCTGCTCCTCGCTCTCCGCACGGGCCTGGGGGGCGAGATCTGCCACGGCCTCATCTAGTGAGCCGTAGGGCCGGCTGTGCTCCAGCCGAAAGACACTCACGTTTGGGTAGACGCCCATCTGGTAGAGGACATTGTGGAGCACGTCGCTCTTGGGTCCGGGCCGGTAGGGCCTGCCATGCAGCTTCGGCCAGAGGCTCTGCCATTGCCTGTCCCAGGATGATGGGCCGGCGAAGTGATAAAGGTAGACGTACCGCGAGGAGGCCTGCACCATCTTCTCAATGGCCGCCCGGATGTCCTGCATTCCCAGGGAGAAGGATGCGATCACCACATCGTACGGCCCAGACAGATCCCTCTCCACATCCACGTCCTCCCAGCGCTTCGGCACTATGTCGATGTTGGAGACTGAGTGCTCCGCCATCTTCTCCCTCATGACGCTGCGCATTCCCTCAGCCGGCTCGACCGCCGTGACGTGAGCAGCCTTTTGGGCGAAGGGGATGGCCAGGGTGCCCTGCCCGGCTCCGGCATCCAGCACCCCCGTTGCCGACGGGACCTCCGTCTCCCAGACCGTTTGGTCGATGCGGCTCCTCTCATTCTTGCACATGTTCCAGAACGCGAGAGCGCGCTCCCTGCTCTCCCAGATGCGGGCGCAGTCTCTGCCTGGGCTGGATTCAAGGCTTAACAGCATCTGGGCCTTCCAGACCTCATTCCAGTCGATATCTTTTAAGGGAGAAATCATAAAACTCCTTTTGCAGCAAACTCGATTCAGCTCCCGCCCGGATTTGCCGAGGGGAGGAACATCTCCCTGTACTCTGCATATCTGCCTGAAGAGACTGGATGAGTGAAATGCATCCCTGCATCTCCGAGCATGACTGCCAGGGGCTTGGCCTTCTCAAAGTCCATCTCTCCCAAATCGTTGAAGAATCGGTTATCTGCTTCCAGATGCACAACCTTGCCTATGACCAGGACGAACTTTTCTCGCGCTATTTCCTCCTCGAGAACGCATTCCGCCCAGGCCAGGCAGCCCTCGATTCCAGGGGGCTTTACAATGGATGAGGGGCGTGGTTGAAGATTTGCCATCTCAAACTCATCCACCTCCGGGGGATAATTCCAGGCTGTTACCATAACAGCATCCTCCATCCCCCTCGGTGGCACATTCACCACGAACTCCCCAGTCTGACGAATGTTCTCCAAAGTATCACGTTTTAGCCAGGAGGCCAAAAGCACTTCATCATGCGGCCGCAGTATCGGAGTAAAGTTGGACCAGGGAGCAGCGTTTCTGATGCCCTCCTGGGAGACTGTAGAGATAAGAACCACCGGGAGTGGAAGGATCTGCTCTCTCATGCGGGGCTCAAGTTTCATTTTCTCTTTCCCTCCTCCGGCCTAGCCTAGACCTATGAGGCGGTCGGCGATGCCCTCCATCTCCTTAACCTTTGGCACAGCGCCACCTTTCAGACAGGCAGTGAAAACATCCTTATCATTTGGAAGGATGCCTATCACTCTTCGTCTGTCCACCATCTCAGCCAGTTCTTTTGAGTTCTCATCCATTCGGTTGAGCAGGAAATAGACTTCTTTCCCAATCTTCTCAGCCATCTGGGCTATCTTTAGAGAGAGCTGGACAGACTCATAGCTTGGATCTATGACCACTACTATCTTATCGCACCCTGCCTCCACACCTCTACCGAAATGCTCTATTCCTGCATCCGTATCCACGATTATGTACTCCCTATTCGTCTTCAGCTTCTCCAGAAACTCCCTGGCAAGTGCTCCCATGGGACAGGCACACCCCTCGCCATAGTCATGAATCTTGCCGATGGCCACTAGTTTTATGCCATTTTTACCAACGATCACTTCCGGGGGAATCTCGTCGATGCAAAACTGCTCAGGCATCATATTCGGCATCTCGCTCCCTTCTGATCTTATGAATGCCATGAGCTTGTCTCTGAGTCCAGCTTTTCCGCCCAGAGACTCCATGAAATCCTTAGGCTGTTCCATGCCTAAATGCTTGTACAGACCGAAGTTGGACTCGTCCGTGTCCACTACCAGTACTTTATGTCCCTTTGATGCGAGCTCTTCTGCTAGGAGGGCAGAGATGGTGCTCTTTCCGCTGCCGCCTTTGCCGCATATCAATATCTTCATTTGAACACCTCGATTACCCGACGAAAGAAAGCTTGTTCATAGCTATTGGAATGCCGTTGGCGACTCCCCTCTTAGTATAGTACAGCTCCAGATTTCCATCAAACGCCCAATACGAGTCGGAGTAGTACAGCGGAAGGGCAGGTAGGTCATATGCATATAGAGTCTCGACCTGATCGACTAGATCTTTACGTTTTTCTGGGTTCATCTCAGAGACCTCCCTGTTTAGGAGATCATTCAGCTTCTGGTCAGCAGTGTACCTATCGCTGTTAAACATGTAACCTTCACCTATGATTCTGTTCAAAATCTCAGGGTCGCCACACATCCCGCCGTGGCTGTTCAAGGCCAGATCGAACTTCCAGTCACCAACAAGGCTGTCAAGGGTCTTGGATTCGACGCTTCTCAGAGTTACCTTAAATCCGGCATTTGCAAGCTGCTGGCGGATCATCTCCCCGACCCTTTCGCTTGTCGAGGTGACCAGCATCTCCATCTCTAAAGTCTTGTCGTCTTTGGCGAAATATTGACCGTCCTTGCTGTATCCCATCTCCTTCAGAAGAGTCTCGGTCTTAGAGGGGTCGTAAGCGTACCGATCTAGGCTCGAATTGAACCACTCGCTGTCGGGGGGGAAAAGTCCTGGGCTTGCTGCGACACCGTAACCGCGAAGGGCCGTCTTCACCAGAGCCTGACGGTCGATTGCATAGTAGAGCGCCTGTCTGAACCTGACATTGGAGAACGGCTCCTTCTTGTGGTTGATCATGATCTTGGTAATCCCATCATGTGGTGAACCTGTAATGACCTTATAGCCGCCATTCTTGAGGTCATCTATAGTCTCAGGCTGAACACTGGCAGCATCGACATCGCCTTTCTTAAGAGAGGCGGCCGCCATCTCATTGCTGACTTTGATAAATTTGATCTGATTTACAACGGGCTTGCCCAGGTAATATCCGTCATACGCTTCATAAAGATAAGTTCCCTGAGCCTTATCGTAATTGACGAGCTTGTATGGGCCTGTTCCGGTAAGCGCCTTGGCATCGGTGAACTTCGCTGGATCGCTTACGTCCTTGTAGATATGTTCGGGCAGAATCGGCAGAGTTCCCGCTATCATTTCCAGAAATGGAGCATAGGAATGGTTGAGATATATTTTCACAGTGTAATCATCCACTGCTTCTGCATTTCTCAACGGCTCAGAGTTGACCCACTGGTATGGGTGCTTCTTGATATAATTTACGGTGAAGACCACATCATTAGCCGTGAACTTGATGCCGTCATTCCAGGTTACATTCTTCCGCAGGTTGAAAACGAAAGCGCCACTCCCCACCATATTCCAGCTCTCGGCAAGAGCGGGCACATAGTCGTTCTGATCCTTCCAGACAAGTGTGTCGAAGATCAGGCTCATCCTAATATATCCCGGTCCCCGAGAATAATGGCCGTAAGGCGATGGGAAGCCCCAATCGCCGGTGGAATCGGCAACAGTGTAAACTGGTATTTGTTCCACACATGGAGCTGGACCTATATAGAGCAGTAAAAGTATGCATAGGCCCAACGATTGCTTAGATTTGTTTTTCATAGAATAACCTCAATTTTGTTAAATTATATCTAAAAAATTTGGGATTCGGAAGCCCATCAATGTTCAGACTTCCGGCTGATGTCACTCTTACACCACCCCTGCAATCTTGAGCGGGTGCATACCGGCATTCTCGAGGTTGGCCAGTGTGGCCGCGTCCACCTTGAACTCCTTGATTATCGATATGAATGTCTCAGGTTTGTCCGCATAATCCATGAGCACAATATCCTGGTAGAGCTTGGATCCCCAGGCCGGTCCGGTCCATGTAGGCAATGCTACTGCACTGAAGTTGTAGGCCAGGGCCAATGCATCGCCAGACTTCGAGGTATCGTTCCATCGAATGTAAATTCCGGCAATGTTGGGCACAGCCTTCTTCTCTGCATCCGTGAGAGCCATCACAAACATGCCGCTCTTTCCCGGAGTGGCGTCCCAGCGCATCTGGAACAGATCGTCCTTGCACCAGTTGGGGCAGGAGATGACCTTGTAGCTCTCTGTTGAGATATTGTTGATGGGCAGCTTCTCCTCTACGAACTTGGCCAGGAACAGGCCACTGGTGACTCCCGGGCAGAGATGATCATGGAAGCATGCGGCCTGTATGAAGTCAAAGGAGCCTCCCCGCGCCCATACATTGGATATGGCCGCGAGCGAGAACTCATTGCCGTTGAAGGCCTTGCCGTTGAATGTGGTGTTGCCCTCATTGGTATGATTCCTTAGATAGTCGATATCTACATTGGCCTTTGAGATCTTGCTGAAGACCTGATCGTCCGGGAGGGCCTCGAACTCATTCAGGCTGGCATTCAGAGCCTTGCCGTCCGCCTGCAGGAAGAGAGCCTCTCCTGTGGCCCTGTCGAAGAAGTAGAACCAGACGGGCTTGTAGTATGGCCGCAGAACCTGGAAGAGATTGGCATCGCCAATGCTGTTCCCGCTTTCATTGGAGAGCCCCTTAAGAGCAGTCTGGGTGGTCTGGCCGTCGACGATGGCATGGCCTGCGTTGGTCAATATCAGCAGATCAGCATCACCCCTCTCCACCATGAGCTCCTGCATGGCCATATTTGCCGCCTTGCTTCCCAGCTCTTCCATCACAGCACTATCCGCCAGGGCCAGCCCAGGAACCAGTGCCAGGAGGAGTAGTAATTCTATTATCTTACATTTCATTTTCATCTTAATTCCTCTTATTTGGTTGTGAAATATGTGTTATTTAAGATTTTTGTTTAAATTAGTATTACTCAAACAGTTCATCGACTTATGCTGTTATTAGTATTATTAAATAGCCGTTATATTTAAATTAGTCTTAATTAGCTCAATATAAATCAAGGAGATTTATGTGATTATTATAAGGGCAGATCACCGAGGATTCCTATAAACCTCTGCCCTGGAAGTATTGTGGAGTCCTGAAATTATTTCGCCGATCATCTAAGCTTGGACGCCCAGTCCAGGATATGAAATTAAACAAGACGAAGGTTCGCTATATCCTTCGTCAAAACCGCAAGGGGGTAGCCACAGAAGA
>JAGPMN010000005.1:36621-52347 GCA_018052825.1 Methanothrix sp. | reverse complement strand
ACTTCAGATGGCAAAGTTATCAAGATCAGCGTGAATTTGAACAGCACACAAGTTACGATTCTGAGGTTGCTGGGGCACGGATGCGAAAATTATTATGGGAGGGCCTGAAAGTGCGGAAGATGGGATAAAAGTTCAGGCGAGCGAGAAAAATTGAGGAAGGGCGAAATTATCGGATATCACATGCTGAATAAGTGCGAGCTAGATGGTTTATCTGAAAGATGCAATCTGTCGCGTTTCGTGGGTGAGTATTTGATTGTAGATTTCAGGAATACTGTGAGCTTCCCCTTAAATCTGTTGATCGAAGGGGCCAAAAAAAGAAAAGAATCAAGAATGCGTTTGTTGCCCCCTTATAGAGAACATTTATCGCAGGCATATGCGAGATTTATCATGAGAGTTGGCCTTCCTAAAGATATTCCACAGTTTTCTGTGAAGTCCTGAAATTATTTCGCCTATACAATGAAACCTGGCCGGAGGCCATCCCGATCGTCCTGTCCGCCCATGTTCGGTATCGGATGAGAGAAAAAAGATGGGCTCATGCCCTCTTTCCGAATGATTTGAGCTTTTCTGCGAAATCGCGGCATGAGTCGCTCTTGCAGGCATCTCTAGTGCCGGTTTCGGCTGTGGCGCCCGTGCAGTCTCCTTCCTGGCAGGCTGGTGTGGACTTGGTGTTGTCCCTGAAGAGTATTCTCCTGTTGATCTCAAACGAGCCCAGATACTCCTCAAACTCCTTGAGGCTTCTTTGGCCCGGAATAGTCTGTTTGGCATCGATCTGGTAGTATCCTGTGAAGTTGTCCGCGGTCTTGAACTCCGCACTCTTTTTAAGGGAGCCCGTCTGGTGCAGTGTCAAATCCTGGCTCTTGAACTCCATCTGCTGCAGATCGTAGCTCTCCTGGAACTTCGCCCCGACTCCTCCGAAGACCGCCGAGCTCTTGAAGCTCTCGGTCCCCACAAGGGCGTCTCCCTGGCTCAGAGCATTGTAGTTGTCGACTGCATCCTTCTCCTGGAAGTTGGCATTTTTACCCTTCGCCTCGTCCACGAGGTATTCGTTCTTCACCAGGGCGTCAACGCTGCCGGAGAAGAGGACGTTCTTCGTCGACTTGATGCCCGAGTCCATGGCCCGCACGTTCTTATTGAGCTGGAACTGGCCTGTGCCGCTGACCGATGTCTCTGAGGCATAGTCGAAGGCCTGAACGGTGAATTTGGATTTGCCGTATCCCGGGTGCCGGCAGCTGGCCGAGGCCTGCACTTCGAATTTGTAATCTCCTGGAACTGCATCTATGTCAGGAGTGACCTCGAGCACCTGAGAGCGTGACGCTCCAGCCGGTATGGTCATTGTGGCAGCCGTCCAGCTAAACCAGCCTATGGGCGTGCTATCCGGCTTTACGCTGACCTCTGCATCCACATCCGTCTGGCCGTCGTTCTCCACTGTCACCGTGAATTCCAGGGCCTTTCCCTGCGTCGTATATAATTTATCTGCCTTGAGCCCGGGTCCGGCCAGGCTGACATCCACATTTAGCGATCCGCGATCTCCTGAGCAGGCGCTGGGAAGATACCCGGGCAGAGACGGTGTAGACGGTGTGCTGGAACCGGACCAGGGAGTATACGAATCATACGAATCGATTACACTACCTGTTGATCCTGATCCTGTTATCGAGGCCGGTGCTGATCCGGTTATCGATGCAGATGTCTCGCCTGTTGAATCCGCCACTGTGGCCCAGGCCGGGCAGGATGCCAGCACGCTCAGGATAACTGCCACCGTCATGGCGATCATAGCGTTTTTCATTCTAAACCCCCATAAAGCCGTCCCCAAAAGTCTGAAAAAAGAAAGCTGCAAGGGCTTAGCAGTCTATGCCCTCGCAGGGAACGTGAACTCTTTCAGGCACGGGATTCTCATGGAACTTGATGGTCTTCTCTGCCTCGAACACTCCTGAGAACATCTCGTGAGCCTTGATGTCCTTGTAGAATATCTTATGCCAGGATGCATCTGTGCCCCATGTGCCGTTGAATGATGTCTTGGTCTCAAGGCCTATGACGTGGGCGGGATTGTAAATGCCGTTCTTGTCGGTCATGAGCTCCTCGACCTTTGTGGTGTTCCTGCCTGCACTCTTGAGCTGGCTTCCGAGGTCCTCAGGTTTGATGCCGTCGGCCGGCTCGTAGGGCGTCGTCGAGCTGAAGAATGCCGTCTCATCCTGCTCCATCTCATTTACGCTGAAGAGCTCCTGCACCTTGGCACCGATGCCTCCATAGAATTCCTTGGAGTTGAGCAGCTTTCCGCCCGTCAGCGGCGTCTCGCCCGCATATGTCATCTTTGTGTCCTGGTAGAGGTTGAGGGCAGACTTATTTCCGCCGTTGACCGAGGAGACATTCCTCTTCAGCTTGTCTGCGTTCTGAGAGTATGCCGTCTCCTGGTCGAGCTCCAAGTCTCCGTCGCCTGTCATGGAGTCATAGTATTCAAGGGCGATTTTTTTGTCGATTATCGATGTGCTGGTATCGATGGTTCCAGTTCCCGACACCTTGTGCGCTTCACAAAACTGCTCGTACTGAACGGGCGGCACCAGTGGTGGATTGGCCACAACCATGCCGCACAGGCCCATAAGGGCAACTGCAATAACTAGTCCTACTACTCCCTTCATGCTACATTCACCCCCGGTGATGATGCAACTTTATCCCTTTTCTTTTATGCTTGGTTTTGATTTTTAGCTACGAAATACTGTGACGTTTTTATTTGATATAAAGCTATCTGTTATACATCAGAAAAGCGGGCATGATTGCCGGCGCTGCCAGGCATGACGAGCGGAAATGGCGGTTATGTCGCGGGCAAAAAATGTGTATGGGACTTCAGGCCTTTCAGCCCGAAGCTATATGATCTAATTTACACGCAGGGCAGCCAGTCAACGCTGATTGCGCCGCAGGTGGAGTTGCCCCAGAGCTGGATGAACTTCTCGATTGAGAAGACACCAGTCAGGTCCTCGACAGACCTGCCGTACTCAGCATGGCGTCCCTTCAGGTTCTTCTCGGGGTTGGGATCCCTGGAGATCCAGCCGATGTGGGCCACGCCGATCACATTGCTGTTCAGGTTGGCCTCGAGGACACCTGTGCAGCAGGGTGTGCATACATTTGCGCCGTATCCTCTGGTCTTGACCTCGGTGGTCTTCTGCAGGTGCTCTGCATGGGTGTACATCTCGGTCAGAACAGCGCCGATCCTGTAGTTCTGCACGCACAACTTCTCAACCCACTTCTGGTCGTATGTGCCTGTCTGGTAAGAGACTGGCATGTACTCGAACTCTGCCTCCTTGGTGAAGTTGATGTAGTCCATCGGGCAGGCATTGCCGGTCGGATAGTCGCATACATAATCCATCGGCAGGTATCCATGCTGGAGCTGCCTCTCGGCCTCGAGCTCAGTCCTCTCTGTGATGACGTTGCCGGAGCCGGACTCCTTCTCCACCAGTTTCTGGCCCTCGTAGCCCCACTGGGTTGAAATGATCATCTCTACGTTCTTGTATCCTACGCCCTTGACCGATGCCTTTTCGTACATGTAGTTAGCTGCACCGGCCATGCCCACTACGGCCATGGCGATAATAACCAAAACAGCTATCAGCTTTTTCATCTCTTTCCCACCTCCTTTACATAAGGATCGAATGCTGCTCCCTCAAAGCAATCAAAGATCCCTCTGTACATCACTCCGGCCGAAAGGCAGATTCCTGAATCGCAGATTGGCAGTGGCTTCATCCTAAAAGACGAAGTTGCATCCCCCGGCCTCCCTCTAAATCTGCCGAAGGCGACTCTTGCCGCCACGTCCGGCGTGAGGAGCCTGATCCAATTTAGTTTGGTATTTTGAATATGTTTCTCAGGCACAACCTTTCTGATTAGAGTAATAGCATATAAACCTATCGAGCAGTAATATCGAACATTTTCCTGACTATATTCAGGCTGTCCATGTCTGTTTTTACTCAATATACCCTTAGATGCCCTGGAAAATCAGCAATTTCCCGAATCCCAATTCGTACATAATGCCATTAAAATGCCGGCAGCCATAATGAAGCATTCATTTTTTTGAAAAGAATATGTTCCGCCGATCAAAAAAAAGCAAATGAAGCTCCAGGCCTCTCAGCCCGGAGCTCGTCTTATGATCTATTTACACGCAGGGCAGCCAGTCAACGCTGATTGCGCCGCAGGTGGAGTTGCCCCAGAGCTGGATGAACTTCTCGATTGAGAAGACACCAGTCAGGTCCTCGACAGACCTGCCGTACTCAGCATGGCGTCCCTTCAGGTTCTTCTCGGGGTTGGGATCCCTGGAGATCCAGCCGATGTGGGCCACGCCGATCACATTGCTGTTCAGGTTGGCCTCGAGGACACCTGTGCAGCAGGGTGTGCATACATTTGCGCCGTATCCTCTGGTCTTGACCTCGGTGGTCTTCTGCAGGTGCTCTGCATGGGTGTACATCTCGGTCAGAACAGCGCCGATCCTGTAGTTCTGCACGCACAACTTCTCAACCCACTTCTGGTCGTATGTGCCTGTCTGGTAAGAGACTGGCATGTACTCGAACTCTGCCTCCTTGGTGAAGTTGATGTAGTCCATCGGGCAGGCATTGCCGGTCGGATAGTCGCATACATAATCCATCGGCAGGTATCCATGCTGGAGCTGCCTCTCGGCCTCGAGCTCAGTCCTCTCTGTGATGACGTTGCCGGAGCCGGACTCCTTCTCCACCAGTTTCTGGCCCTCGTAGCCCCACTGGGTTGAAATGATCATCTCTACGTTCTTGTATCCTACGCCCTTGACCGATGCCTTTTCGTACATGTAGTTAGCTGCACCGGCCATGCCCACTACGGCCATGGCGATAATAACCAAAACAGCTATCAGCTTCTTCATTTCTTTCCCACCTCCTTAGGTTACCATTCAGGATCCAAGCCGTCAGCATAGGCCCAAATCCCTGGCACCACACCGGAAAAGAGCCCCCGTCGCTCTGCAGATGGCAGGCTTCGATATGCCTTTCCTCGGAGTGGAGTACCTGATCCTCATGCTTCTCGGCTTGTATTTGAGTATTTTGCTCAGGCACGAACCTGATCATCAGACTTATGGGATATAAATATGTCGGGAGTTTTCTATAAAATCGACATCAATGAGGCCTGATAACTGCCAGAGCCGCACGCTTCTCAAATACTAATATTAATATGCTCCGGCCGGGATTTGAACCCGAGTCTTCGGCTCGAAAGGCCGAAATGATTGGCCGGACTACACT
Organism: Methanothrix sp.; assembly: GCA_018052825.1. GTDB lineage: Archaea > Halobacteriota > Methanosarcinia > Methanotrichales > Methanotrichaceae > Methanothrix. Next base: position 47,107 of record JAGPMN010000005.1, on the reverse strand, counting down.
ACCGGAGCGCCTGAATCAAGCCTGGATGAGAAGATGGCACGAATATATCTATTTTCCTGTTGCCATGCCATCTTGCAGCGCAGCCTTATGCCGCTTTTCTCCCTGCCGCAGTTCAAGTAGTCCCGGGCGGATTCGAACCGCCGTCGCGGGCTCCAAAGGCCCTCAGGATTGACCTCTACCCCACGGGACTGATCCGTCGCGGCTGTTATCTGCATAAGATATATATGGCCTTTCCCGGAGAAATTCCGGGAGATGAAGCTTCTCAAAAGGACCCATGTCAGCCAGAGAAGGCTGATTGAGATCCTCAGAGTCATAGAGGGCGCCGGCTCTCCTGTCGGAGCCAGGGCCATATCCGACTGCCTCAGCAGCCGCGGCTACGACCTGGGTGAGAGGGCTGTGCGCTACAACCTCAAGATCCTGGACGAGCTTGGATTTACGAAGAAAAAAGGCTACAGCGGGCGCGTCCTCACCCCTCTTGGCGCAAGGGAGCTGGGCGACGCCCTGGTCGACGACAGAATCGGCTTCGTCAACACCCGCATCGAGGAGTACATGCTCAGGGCCAGCTTCGACCTCTCCTCCCGTCGCGGAGATGTCATTGCCAATACGAGCATCATCGACAAGGCGGATGAGGGGGAGGTCTTTGAGACGATGCGCCGCGTATGCGATGCCGGCTATACGACAAGCCGCCGCATTATGGTCCTGGAGGAGGGAGAGAGCCTCTCATCTCTCGCGGTCCCGCCCGGCCACATCTGCATTGCCACACTGTGCAGCATAACCCTTGACGGCCTGTTCATTAAGCACGGCATTCCGGTTCTCACCAGCTTTGCGGGGCTGGCTGAGGTGAAAAAAGGGCTTGCGGCAGGCTTTACAGACCTCATAGCCTACGCCGGCTCATCCATAGATCCAATCAGGGTCTTCATGGGCCGCAGGGTGACCAGGGTGGCAGATGCAGCGTTTAAGGGGGATGGGGCGGTGCTGGCAAATGTGAGGGAGGTGCCCGTCGCGGCTGAAGCCTCCGTACGCGATCTGCTGGCAGAGGCGGCATCTGCCGGTCTGGGCGGCCTCATTGAGATGGGCGAGCCCTCCCGGCCGGTGCTGGGCTGCCCCGTGGGCACTGGCAAGATCGGCATAGCCTGCTATGCCGGCGTCAACAGCGTGGCTGCCGCAGAGGAGGCCGGAATCAGTATAAAGACCTCGCCCATATCCGCAGTGATAGACTATGCAAAGACACGTGAGCTGAAATAGGGCAAGATAATGTTTTATAGGGCATCGATCCTTGCCTGGTTATTCGATGAGGAAGAAAGATGGATTTTAGAGTCGTAGTCTCAGATCCCGGGAGCGGTAAAGCGTATCAGGTTGAGCTTAAGGACCCGGCGGCGGGCAGGCTTCTGGGCAAACGCATCGGCGATAGGTTCGAAGGAGATATCCTGGGCATGCCAGGCTATTCTGTGCAGATCACAGGCGGCAGCGATCGCGAGGGATTCCCGATGCGCTCCGACCTGCCCGGCACAAAGCGCAGGAAGATACTGCTCTCCTCAGGCACCGGGTATCACCCGGCAGCCGAGGGACGGAAAAAGAGAAAGAGCATCCACGGCAGGGACATCTCTGCCGACGTCGGCCAGATCAACGTCAAGGTCGTCGAGTCCGGAGCCAAGCCCATCGAAGAGCTGCTGGGCAGGGCACCCAAAGAGGCGGCGTGAACCGGCGGAGGCCCCCCGCCATAATCTCTTTTATTAAACCCTCTGTGAGCCCTCTGTGCCTCTGTAGTGGCCGTCAGTAATCGATTCAGGATCGGCTTCGCGAACGGAGCAGCTCCGGCATCTGGGCGCGCATGACAGCCTTCATCTGCTGCGGGGAGAGGGCGGCAAACAGGGCATCTATGAGCCTGTCGCTTTTCATGGCCACGTCAACCATCCTCCTGATCTGAACCGACCGGAAGAGCTGCACCCCGAACTCACCGCCTATGCGCGACGGATATATGGAGAGGGGCGCTCTGCCCAGGGCCGCATCCGCCGCAGTCCTGCCCGCGATCCCTCCTGCCACCACAGCCAGCGGAATTCCCCCGCCGCTCGTCGCCATGACATGCCCTGCCGCATCCCCTGCGAGGATCATATTCCCCTTGAAGACCTCACCAACAGTGCCGCCCGCTGGCACCGGTCCCCTCATCACAGCCAAAACCTCTCCGCCGTCCAGCTTCTCCTTCGCGACCGGGTGTTCGGCTATGAACCTCTCCAGTATCCCGGCCAGCCTCTCGCCTGAAAGATACGATGCACGAACCCCTATGCCGACGTTGGCGACATCCCCCCCGAGGGGGATTATCCAGGCATAGCCGCCCGGGGCAAACCTTGCCGAAAAGTACATCTCAGCCGCATCGGCATCGATCTGCACGTCCGCCATCTCATACTCGAGGCACAGTCCCATCTCAGGCACCCTGTTTCCCATGGCCCGGGAGATGGAGGAGAGCGGCCCGTCCGCTCCTATTATTATCTGCGGCCTGATCTCGCCGCCCCGCCTTCCGGAGAGCAGAAGAGCGCCGTCCTTAAGGCGGGCCCGCGAGCCAGGCAGGATGTCCGCTCCTGCGCGCGCCGCCCTTGCGGCAAGATAGCGGTCGTATGCCCGCCTGTCCAGGACCCTGCCTGCCACGGAAAACTGCTTGCTGGCCCCGGAGGGAGAGTAGATACGCTGCCAGCGGGTGCGGTGCAGTATGATGCGCTCGGGAATATCTATGAGCGTCTGCGGCAGGCTTGCCGCTGGCAGGAGTGCCGCCAGCTCCTCCGCCTCAGGCAGAAAGCCGCCGCACTGCACGGGGCTTCCGATCTCCCTCTTCCTGTCTATTAGAAGGACACGCACCCCCTCTGCGGCAGCCGCCTCTGCAGCGGACGATCCGGCAGGCCCTGCCCCCACAACCGCGACGGCTATCTCATCCTTCATCACAACCCGGCCTTCATCCCAAATTCCTTCAGCACATCGCCGATCTCCTGGCAGGCAAAAAACAGCTCGTCTCTGAGCCTCTCCCTCTGCTCCAGGGGAGGCTCGGCGGACAGCCAGATCTGGCTCTCATCGCCGCGCACCATCTTCACGCATGCCAGCATATCCGCCTGGGATAGGCGGTAGACTATGTGGCTTCCCGTAGGCGTAAACCATAGTGGATGCCGCTCAGTCAGCCGCTCTACAAAGTCCTGCCAGGGCAGCTCCTCTCCGCAGCCCGCTCCCGTCGCGCAGGAGTGCTCCAGTGAGAGGTTGAGGTGGGCCCTGTCTCCGGCAGTCCTCTCCTCTATGCAGGGGGCGATCTGCTGATAGGCGGAGCTCCTCCGGTCCGCGCGGGGCAGGTCGCGGCCGAAGAGCCTCTCAGCGACATCAGGGAAGAATGGCGCCAGGCGGACATCCGGCTCGCGTGGCGTCGCCAGTGATACTGCCACAAAGAAAAAGCCGCTCAGGGCCAGCCCCACCAGCACCCCGTGCTCTGTCAGGAGGGAAGAGATGCTATCCAGAGGCTGGCGCAGCCACAGCTGCTCGTAGGATATGAGCAGTATCTGCGTGCCTCCACCCGCGACCAGAGCCGCCATCGCCCCCCACCGTGTGGCCCTCTTCCAGTACAGTCCGCCTATGATCGGGAAGAAGTAGGATGTGGTGCCTATGACCGTGGCTATTATAACAGCGTCGACGATGCTGGTGGCGTTCAGGGCTATGGCGGCTGATATGCCGATCATGACGACCACGAGGACCCTGTTGATGATCCGCATCTGCTTCATTGTGGCCGATGGCAGCAGATGGCGCTGAATCAGGTCGCGAGAGATGCAGGAGGCTCCGGATGTGGCAAATGTGTCCGTGCAGGACATGGATGCCGCAGCAAAGCCTATTGTGAGCAGCGCTAAAAGAGCCGGCGAGACGCTATCGCTGATGATCTTGAGGTAGAGCATCTCCGCCTCCACCTCCCCTGCGGGGGGCGGATAGAGCACCGACAGGCCGATGGCTGTGATGAGGCAGCAGAGATAGACAAAGGCCAGCAGCATGCCTCCCAGAAATAGCCCCTTTTTGGCAGAGGACTCGTCGCGAGCCGCCCAGATCTTCTGCCAGGGGTCCTGCTCCGCCACCCATCCGGGGATCAGGGCCACTATGAATGTCAGAGCTCCGAACAGGCCGCCCAGCAAGAGGGGGTTCCACCAGTCATCGCCCATAGCCGAGGCTGCTGAGAGCAGGCCGATCCCATTTTGGGCAGACAGGTCAGCTGACAGCCAGGCCACATATACCGCAAGGCCCGCCAGAAGCAAGAACTGCACTACATCCGTCCAGACCACAGCCCGAAAGCCGCCCACGCTCACATAGAGGGCGACGGACACCGCCATGATTGCCACTGCGAGGAATGGATCGATGCCGAAGAACGTTCCCAGAACCAGCTTGAAGCCTATGAAGTCCGTCACAGAGAAGAGTATCATCATAATTGTGATGGCCAGGGCCACAGGTGCCCTGATCATGGGATCGTATCTGATCTCCATGAGCTCGGGCTGGGTCAGTGCCGGGATATTTTTGATCCTTCCTGATATGGCGGCGATGATGATCAGGCCGGCGATGTTGGGAAAGACCCAGATCCATATCGAGCCTATGCCTATGAGCAGGAAGAGTCCGGTAGCCAGAAGCAATGCGCTTGCCGTGATCCAGGCGGATGCTGAGGAAAAGCCGATGATCACCGGACCGAGCTCCCTTCCCGCCAGCCAGAAGTCCGTCACCGACCTCTGCCTTCTGGAAAAGTACAGGCCGATGCCCAGCAGCACTGCGATGTACACGGCGAGAAATATCAGGAATAGCGAGTATGCGTCCAAGTATTCTCCACCAGTGCCGGCTGGTAATTCTGTATATTTAATATGTTTTGCCAGAAGCGATCAGGTATGAGAAGATCAGCAACTACTTAAACGGAAAAGCGGCAAAAGAGGGAAGCGAGGTAATCTGATGCGCAGCGATATCACCAAAACAGGCAGAGAGCGAGCGCCGCACAGGGCTCTTCTCAAGGCCACGGGCCTATGCGATGAAGAGATCCGCCGTCCCTTCATCGGAGTCGTCAACTCCTTCAATGATTTTATACCCGGCCACATCCATCTGGACAGGCTGGGCCAGGCTGTGAAGGCGGGCATTCGCTCGGCTGGAGGCGTGCCGTTCGAATTTCAGACCATAGGAGTCTGCGATGGAATTTCCATGGGCCATAAGGGCATGAGGTACTCCCTTCCCAGCCGCGAGCTGATCGAGGACTGCATTGAGGTCATGGTCGAGGCCCATCAGCTGGACGGCCTGGTCATGCTTCCCTCCTGCGACAAGATCGTCCCCGGCCACATCATGGCTGCTGGCAGGCTGGACCTGCCGACGATCGTCGTCACCGGCGGCCCCATGATGCCAGGCTACGCCTGCGACAGAGAGCTCGACCTGATCAACATATTCGAAGGCTGGCAGGGCGACGAAGAGACACTGCTCTCCCTGGAGGAGTTCGCCTGCCCGGGTGCCGGATCGTGCGCCGGGCTTTTCACAGCCAATACGATGGCCTGCCTCACAGAGGCCATGGGCCTGTCCCTGCCCGGCTGCGCCACAGCCCATGCGGTCGATGCGCGAAAGGTCCGCCTGGCCAAGCTCTCCGGCATGAAGATCATGGAGCTCGTGGAAAAGGGCATCTCCGCCCGGAAGATTGTGACAGCCGCCTCTCTTGACAATGCCATCAAGGTGGACATGGCCATAGGCGGCTCCACCAACACGGCCCTGCACCTGCCTGCCATAGCATCGGAGTTCGGGCTGGAGCTGGATCTCAGGCGCTTTGATGAGCTGAGCAGAGAGACGCCTCACCTGGTCAACCTGCGGCCTGGCGGGCCGTACCATATCATCGACCTGGACCGGGCTGGAGGAGTACAGGCTGTCATGAGCCGTCTGGCCGATAGGCTGGATAAAAGCGCCCTGACTGTGACTGGAAAGAGCCTGGGCGAAAATCTGGCGGCCTTCCATCCGGTCAATCCGAAGGCCAATGCCGAGGTCATAGCCAGCCCGGCATCCCCTGTTCACGAGCAGGGCGGAATCGCCATACTCTACGGCAGCCTCGCCCCCGATGGGGCAGTGGTCAAGCAAACCGCAGTCTCGCCTGCAATGCTCAGGCATGAGGGTCCGGCTGTGGTCTATGACTCAGAGGAGCAGTCCATGTCCGGCATAGTGGGCGGAGAGGTCAGAGCCGGCGATGTGGTGATCATCAGATACGAGGGGCCCATGGGCGGCCCGGGCATGAGGGAGACCCTCTCCCCCACATCGGCCATCGCGGGAGCAGGGCTATCCGAGTCCGTGGCGCTCATCACAGACGGCCGCTTCTCAGGCGGAACCCGCGGCCCGTGCATCGGCCATGTCTCCCCCGAGGCGGCGGCTGGCGGGCCAATAGCGCTGGTCCGGCCCGGAGACATGATCCGCATAGACATCCCTGCTAGAAGGGTCGACCTGCTGGTCGATCCAGCCGAGCTGCAGGCCAGGGCCAAATCCTGGAAGGCACCCGAGCCCGTGATCAAAGGGGGCCTGCTGAGCAGGTACAGAAAGTCGGTGACCTCTGCCAGCAGGGGCGCTGTACTGCGCTGAGATCTGGGCGGGGCTTGAGATGGCTGGTGTCAGGTGCTTTGTGGCTGTGGAGCTTCCCCCTGCAATGCGCGAGGAGATAGGGCGGCTGCAGGCCTGCATCGCGACGGATGGGCTGAGGCTTGTCAAACCCGATCTGGTGCATGTAACACTCAAGTTCCTGGGCGATGTGCCTGCAGCCAGGGTGGCGCAGGTTGGCGATGCCCTGGCGGGGATCGATGCCGCCCCGTTCCCGGTCCGTGTCAGGGGCATTGGAGCCTTTCCGGGCAGGAGCATTCGCGTGGTCTGGCTCGGCCTTGAGGGCGACTTTGGAGAGCTTTACGGCAAGGTCGAGGCCGCGCTGCTGCCCCTGGGCTTCGCCGCCGAGGGGCGTGGCTTCTCTCCGCATGTGACGCTCGGCAGGGTGGGCCGGCCCGGTGCAGAGGCGGGCAATAGGCTGAGAGAGAAGATGGAGGGGCTCTTGGGAGCGGACATGGGAAGCTTCACAGTCGACCGCTTCTATCTCAAGAAGAGCACCCTCACAAGAGGAGGGCCGATATACGAAAACCTCAGGGAATTCGTTCTCTGAAATCCGGAAGGCGGTTTTGGCCGGGATTAAGCCAGAGCCGGCCGAGAGGGAGAGGATGGCAGCCGTCTCCTCCGCCCTCATGGCCAGAATCGAGTGCCTGGCTGCAGAGCGCGGCCTGTCAATAAAGCCAGTACTGGTGGGATCGGCTGCGCGGGGCACGTGGCTGGCAAGCGACCATGATCTGGACATATTTCTGGGCGTCGCGCCAGGTGGCGACCTGGGAGCGGCCCTGGATGTGGCCAGGGCGGCCGCCCCCGATCACGAGGAGAAGTACGCCGAGCATGCCTACGTCCATGCGCGGGTGGAGGGCTACGATGTGGATCTCGTGCCATGCTATCTGGTAGCCGATCCGTCTGACCTGCAGTCCGCGGTGGACAGAACTCCCTTTCACAACGAGTACATAAGCAGCAGAATCCTGGGCCGGGAGGATGATGTACTGCTGCTCAAGCAGTTCATGAAGGGCGCGGAGGTCTACGGCTCTGAGCTTAGGGTGGGCGGCTTCTCAGGCTATCTGGCAGAGATACTGATCATCTTTTACGGATCTTTTGAAGATGTGCTGTCCGCGGCCTCAAGATGGCGGCCTGGAGAGCTGCTGGACCCCGAGGGGCATGGCAGAGTGCAGCACGAGGAGCCTTTGGTTGTGGTAGATCCCGTGGATCCTAAGAGAAATGTGGCTGCGGCTTTAACCCTCGATAAGATGCTGCTCTTCTCCTGCGCCTGCCGCTCATTTCTGGCCGGACCGGATGCGGGCTTCTTCTCGCCGCCCGTCCATCCGCCCCTGAGCGACGGCCAGATCTCCTCCATCATTGCTGAGCGGAGCACAATGCCCGTTCTAATCGAGTTCGAGGCCCCGGCAGTGGTGGAGGACGTCCTCTATCCCCAGCTGAGGAAGGCGGAGGAGTCTGTCAGGTCTCTTTTGGAGAAGAACGGCTTTTCTGTTCTGAGAAGCGATGTGGCATCATATCGCGACAGGGCAGCCCTCCTCTTTGAGATGCAGGTCTGGCTTCTGCCCGCAGCCATGCGCCGCTCCGGCCCTCCCGTCTGGGAGGCAGAGCACCTGTCCAGGTTTCTGGCAGCCCACCCCTCGCCCCTCTCCGGGCCTTACATCAGCGGGGGAAGGGCGGTGGTGGAGGAGCCCCGCGCCTACTCCCGGGCCAGCGACCTTCTCGCGGCAAATCTGGCAGGCCTCTCACTGGGAAAGCACCTTGGGGCGGCTATCCGCCGCGGATACAATATATACTGCGGCCGGGAGATCCTCAGCATAAGGGACGGGGGCTTTCGCGCCTTTCTCTCCCGCTACTTTCAGCCCCGCTTCCGAATAGGATGATGGCGCCAGGCATTTTTTGATTCCGTCACATCCGCCCTCCCCACTCACGGCCGGGAGGAGGAGAGGCTCTTCCAGTACTTGCCCTGAATCCTCTTTACCTCCTCAATCCTGCGGGCGGCATTGGCATCTGTGCCTTTCACCTCCGTCGACTCTCCCCCGAAGGCCCTGATCACCGCCACAACCGCCTCGGCCTGAGCCTGGATGTTGTATCCGCCCTCCAGGCAGGCGGCGATCCTCCCCCTGCAGCAGGCGTCGGCGATCTGCCTGACCACTGCTGCCATGGCGGCAAAGCCATTTTCGGTCAGGCGCATTCCCCCCAGCGGATCGTCTTTGTGAGGATCCTGGCCGGCGGATACCAGCACTATGTCCGGATTGAACTCCAGGGCAACTGGAAGGAGAATCTCCCGGAAGGCCATGAGATACCCCTCGTCACCTGTTCCCGGGGGCAGGGGGACGTTGACATTGCTGCCCTCAGCTCCGTCCTCTCCCACCTCGTCCGCCCTACCCGTTCCAGGATAGTGTGGATACTGGTGGACGGAGAAGTAGAGCACAGAGGGGTCTGAGTAGAATATAGCACTGGTGCCGTTGCCGTGGTGCACGTCCCAGTCCACGATCAGCACCTTTTTGAGCCCCCGGGACCGGGCATGCTTTGCCGCTATGGCGGCGTTGTTGAATATGCAAAAGCCCATGCCGCGATTGGGCATGGCGTGGTGCCCTGGCGGCCTCACCAGGGCAAAGGCGCTCCTGCCTTCGCCGCCCTCCGCCGGGCCGAGAGCTGCGTCGACGGCGCAGATGGCTCCGCCTGCGGCCATCAGTGCGGCCTGGTATGAGTCTTCGGAGAGCACAGTATCTATATCCAGGTAGCCTCCCCCGCGCTCGCACACGGCCTTTACCTCATTTATGTACCTTCTGTCGTGTATGACAGCCACCTCGTCCACCGTCGCGGGGCGGGGGGTGATGAATTCCACATCCAGCTCTTCTGAGTCTATCTTCTCCAGTATCGCTGTGAGCCGCTCCTTTCTCTCGGGATGGCCGTCGGTTTCATGCTGAAGATATATGGGGTGATAAATCAGGCAGGTCTTTTTCATGATCCAATGAATGCACCGTGCTTCGTAAAAACTGTTTTCCTGAAGAGCAGCCTTTATATACAAAATGTCTGACTTATCCCCTGTAAAGCCCTGATGTCGAATGCAACTTCCCATTGGGAAAGAACAGCACCAAGATGCTAATAGAGGACCAAAAAAGATATAATAGGGAAATACTCTATCACTACCCTATAATCCCTTTGGGGATTAGGAGGGTGACGTAGCTATATACATGTCTGAGAGACGCCTGGCAGAGGTGGCAGTACTGAAATGGACTGGCCGCAATATGTAGCATGGCGATCGAAGACTTTATAGAGGCAATAGTTTTAAGAATAATCAGACTGTATGCTGCTGAAAGTGATCGGAAAGGGAAAATAGGAGGTTAAAAGATGAAGAAATTGGCTGCAATTACGCTTACATCGATGATGCTGTTACTAGCAACAGCGATGGTAGTTGGGGCAGTGGATTCGGTGGAGATTCGCGGCCAGGTTGCTACCGGCAATTTCGAGTGGACCGTAAATAATTTTGCGGGCTTCTACTACGACATTGACGACAACCTGGGCACTGAGACCCTCACCACCACAATCACTGAGGGCAACAAGCTCCAGGAACCCAACGGTATCACATACACCACAACCGCCCAGAAGAACGACTTCGACTTCGAAGACTGGGGATACTATAATGTCATCGGATTCCAGGCCAACCAGTACTTTGCCGGCTATCTGAACGATGAGAACGTCCCTGATGAGAACGAGATCCTGTTCAGGGAGTCCGAGGATGAGAACTCACTCTCCGACGAGCAGCTCGAGGCCATTCTCATGGATGACGACACTGAGATGACTGTCACATCCGGCACGCCCCTCAAGCTTGAGGAGGGCTATGAGCTGTCCATCAAGTCCATTGATATCGACGGCA
>JAGPMN010000005.1:0-36521 GCA_018052825.1 Methanothrix sp. | reverse complement strand
ACAAGAAGGATGTCGGAGACTCCAAGGACCTGGTTATCATAGCTGCTCACTTCAAGAACGCCTTCCGCGGCGCTGACCAGAACCTGGCCACAATCGACGGCATCTGGCAGATCTCAGAGGTACCGACTGAGGTCAAGGTCGACACCGAGTATGACAAGATGAGAATCGCCACCGTCACGTCTGACACCATCACAATGGACAACAAGGACAACACAGTGACTCTGAGCAAGAACAAGGACATCAGCCTCATGGGCGACGTCAAGATCATAACCTCAGATCAGGATGTAGTCGATGATGCCAACCCGCTCAGATACTACATCGCCAAGGTAGTCACCGAACCCGGCACATATGAGCTCAGGGGAGCCGTAGCTGACGGCGACTTCACCTGGAATGCTCAGAACTTTGCAGGCTTCTACTACGACATTGACGACGACCTGGGCACTGAGACCCTCACCACCACAATCACTGAGGGCAACAAGCTCCAGGAGCCCAACGGCGTCACATACACCACAACCGCCCAGAAGAACGACTTCGACTTCGAGGACTGGGGATACTATAATGTCATAGGATTCCAGGCCAGCAAGTACTTTGCCGGCTACCTGAATGATGAGAACGTCCCTGATGAGAACGAGATCCTGTTCAGGGAGTCCGATGATGAGAACTCGCTCTCCGACGAGCAGCTCGAGGCCATTCTCATGGATGACGACACTGAGATGACTGTCACATCCGGCACGCCCCTCAAGCTTGAGGAGGGCTATGAGCTGTCCATCAAGTCCATTGATATCGACGGCAACAAGGTATACCTCGAGCTCACAAAGGACGGCTCCGTAGTGGACAGCAAGGTCATATCCCCGTCCAAGGATAACCCGACCATGGCGGACAAGACCTACTACTACAAGAAGGATGTCGGAGACTCCAAGGACCTGGTTATCATAGCTGCTCACTTCAAGAACGCCTTCCGCGGCGCTGACCAGAACCTGGCCACAATCGACGGCATCTGGCAGATCTCAGAGGTACCGACCGAGGTCAAGGCAGACACCGAGTACGACAAGATGAGAATCGCCACCGTTACGTCTGACACCATCACAATGGACAACAAGGACAACACAGTGACATTGAGCAAGAACAAGGACATCAGCCTGATGGGCGACGTCAAGATCAAGACCTCCGATCAGGATGTAGTCGATGATGCCAACCCGCTCAGATACTACCTCTACAAGGAGGTAACCCTCGAGGGCGCTGAGGCCGCTGAGCAGCCCGCTCCAGTCGAGCCCGCTAAGGCAGAAGTCACTGAAGAGGCCGCCCCTGTTGAGGAGGCCGCTCCAGCCCCAGTGACAGTAGCCGAGAACAAGACCACGGAGGCAGCTCCTGCAGCCGCTGAGGAAAAGAAGAACGAGACTGCTGAGCCAGCAAAGACTGAGCCCGGATTCGAGAGCATCTTCGCCATCACCGGACTTCTGGCAGTAGCCTATCTGGTTCTTGGCAGAAGGGAGTAAGAACGAATAGCTGGAGGGCCCAGGCTCTCCAGAACTACCTCTTTTTTTAAAAAAATATTTCTTATTTGTCTTCACCAAAAAGGATAAATAGGATCTTTTGCGACAGGAATTCGCACCTGGTCATCTTCAGAGATATTTTCGCCGATGATCATGGATGCAATCCAATGCATAGGAGGGCACAATAATGAAATTGGTATCTATTATGCTTATGGCGCTGATGACCCTGTTCATGGCAGCCATGGCCGTAAATGCCGCTGAAGAGTCTGCGGAAATGGAGAGCGGAGCTGCCGCTGTAGCGAATGTCACTGAGGCGGTTAAGGAGACCGCAGAGAATGCAACTGCCAAGGCAGGAGAGGTAAAGGAAGAGGCTGCTGCTAAGGCAGGAGAGGTAAAGGAAGAGGCTGCTGCTAAGGCAGGAGAGGTAAAGGAAGAGGCGGCTGAGAAGGCAGGAGAGGTAAAGGAAGAGGCGGCTGAGAAGGCAGGAGAGGTAAAGGAAGAGGCTGCTGCTAAGGCAGGAGAGGTAAAGGAAGAGGCGGCTGAGAAGGCCGCACCTGGATTTGAGAGCCTGTTTGCCCTGACCGGACTTGTCGGAGCGGCACTCCTGCTCGCCAGGAGAGCTTAGGACAGATTGCATCATATCCAAACCTTTTTTTGCCGGCGCGATTCATATTTTGGTGATCTCTGTGTCTGCCCAAACGGTAAAAGAGGCCCAATTCTGGGAAGGGCTCGATGAGGGCAATGTGCTCTGCCGGCTCTGCCATCATGAGTGCCGCATTCGTCCCGGCAAAAGGGGGCTGTGCGGAGTGCGAGAGAACCAGCAGGGACGGCTTATGACTCTGGTATATGGCAATGTAGTGGCTGCAAATGCCGATCCGATAGAAAAAAAGCCATTATTTCATTTTCAGCCGGGCAGCCTCTCATATTCCATAGCCACGGCGGGCTGCAACTTTCGCTGCCTGCACTGCCAGAACTCGGAGATCTCCCAGTCGCCCCGGGAGACGGGCAGGATACCCGGCGAATTCATGCCGCCCAGGGAGGTAGTCGAGCAGGCGCTGCTCCTGGGCTGCTCCTCCATCTCCTGCACATACACAGAGCCCACAGTCTTCCTGGAATATGCCCTGGATGTATCTGCCGCCGCCCGCAGCTCTGGCCTCAAGAACGTCTTCGTCAGCAACGGTTATATGGGCGAAGAGGCGGTGGAGAGGATCGCGCCGCTGCTCGACGCAATCAACATCGACCTGAAGGGTGACGATCAGTTCTACAGGAGGGTCTGCTCAGCGAAGCTCGAGCCGGTGCAGCATAACATAGAGCAGTTCTGGAGGAAGGGGGTATGGGTGGAGGTCACCACCCTCATCATCCCCGGCTACAACGACTCCCAGCAGGTCCTGGGGGATATCGCCCAGTTTTTAGCTGGAATCAGCCCGGATATGCCCTGGCACGTCTCAGCCTTCTATCCGATGTACCGCATGAAAGATGTGCCCAGGACGGGGATCGAGTCCCTTCGCCGCGGACTTTCTGCCGGGCGGCTGGCAGGCCTCAAGCATGTCTATGCCGGCAATATTCCGGGGGAGAGCGAGAACACACTCTGCCCATCTTGCGGTGAGCTTCTGATCGAGAGGCTTGGCTACAGGATCATTAGAGACTCCCTGCGGGATGGCCGCTGTCCGCGCTGCCATACGGCAGTGGCGGGAGTGTGGTCCTGATCGGCTCGGCAAAACCCTTAAGTAGGCGGCGGTGATGCTTTTCATCTCATGCCGTTCTGCAGTGTAGAGGAGGCCATATCCGAGGTCCAGTCTGGCAGGTTTATCATCATTCTGGATGACGAGAACCGCGAGAATGAGGGCGACCTGATGATGGCCGCCGAAAAGGTGACGCCTGAAGCCATCAACTTCATGGCCCGCCATGCCCGCGGCCTGATCTGCATGCCCATGACTGCTGAGAGGCTTGAAGAGCTCGACATATCCCTCATGACCAGCTGGAACACCGAGTCCATGAACACTGCCTTTACTGTATCTGTGGATGCCCGCCGCAATACTACCACAGGCATATCCGCCTTCGACAGAGCTGTGACTGCGCAGACGCTCATAGATCCGGCCACCAGGCGGAGCGATCTTGTCATGCCCGGCCATCTCTTCCCCCTCCAGGCCAAGGAGGGCGGAGTTCTGCGGAGGACCGGCCACACTGAAGCCTGCGTTGATCTGGCGAGGCTCGCCGGGCTCTATCCTGCGGGGGTTATATGCGAGATCATGAATGAGGATGGAAGCATGGCCAGGCTGCCAGAGCTGGAGGCATTTTCCGAGAGGCACGGCCTGAAGATGCTCACAATCGAGAGCCTCATCAAATACCGCACCAAGCGGGAGAAGCTCATCCGCAAGGTATCCGACGTCTCCCTGCCCACTGAGTATGGATACTTCAGGGCGGTCGGCTATGAGTCTGTTTTAAACGGCCAGTGTCACGTCGCCCTTGTGGCCGGAGATCCGGCTGCGCCCAGCGCCCTCGTGCGAGTCCACTCAGAGTGCCTGACGGGAGATGTCTTCTTCTCCCAGCGCTGCGACTGCGGTGAGCAGCTACGAAAGGCGCTTCATCTCATCAGCAAAAACGGCAACGGCGTGCTTCTCTACATGCGCCAGGAGGGGAGGGGCATTGGTCTTGCAAACAAGCTGCGCGCATATGCCCTGCAGGACGAGGGCTCGGACACAGTGGAGGCCAATCACAAGCTGGGATACCCCGCAGACCTGAGGGACTACGGCATCGGCGCCCAGATCCTCTTCGACCTGGGAATCCGGAAGATGCGCCTTCTCACCAACAATCCCCGCAAGGTCATCGGCCTGGAGGGCTACGGCCTGAAGATAGTGGAGAGGGTGCCCCTCGAGATAGAGCCCAATGGCATCAACCGCAGATATCTGGAGACCAAAAGGGACAAGATGCAGCACATGCTGCTGCAAAATGACGCACACTGACCCTATTTTCGATCCCCGATTTCATAGTCCTGCATGCCCCGCACCATCCTGGCTATCTCCTCCACCAGCTCGAGGCAGAGCTCCTCCACGCTCACCCGGCGCAGGGCGTTATCCACATCTATGTCCCCCATGACGATCTTGGGGAGGCTGCTGTGCTTGAATCCCTCCACGACGGCATAGTCCATGCCGTCTCTCTCCAGCTCAGCGAGGGCCGAGCTCAGGTCTCCAACCTGCCGCGAGACCTTCAGCCGGGCCTGGCCCAGCCCCAGGACGACATCAGCTCCCGCCTGAAAGTGCCGATATGTGTCTCCCCGGTCCACTGCGTGGCCTGCCATGTTCTTTATGGTGCCCACTTTGCCGAATTTAGCAAGCGAGGAGACCAGGGCGCAGACGAGGGTGGTCTTTCCAGTCTTCTTGGTGCCCACAACGGATATGACCTTCATATTCGCAGCAGCTCGATCAAAAAGCGGGAGAATCCGATGAGATCAGTCACCCGCGCGTTCTCATTGTCCCCGTGAATATTGCTCTCCAGCTGCCTTCCCACCCCGAAGACACACGTCGGAATCCCCGTCTTCTCAGTGGCATATGCCTGGTCAAGGCTTCCCTGGGCTCCGGAGAGGCGGGGCAGAAATCCCATCCCCCTTTTCACTGCTCCTCTGACCTCGCTCACCCAGGGGTGATCCGGATTGACGCTCATGGGCGGATATCCCGGATAGAACTTCAAATCAAGCCGATCTTTGAAGGGCGAAAGCGCTCTCTCTATCTCTGCCATCGCCTCGTCCATGCTTTCTTCAGGTATCACCCTACGGTCGCCGCGCAGAACGCAGCTGTCCGGCACGATGTTCTCCTTGATGCCTCCGCTGATCATGGTGATATTGAGGATGGGCATGAGATTCTTCTTGCCCACGGCCTCCAGTGCGGAGCTGGCAGGGACGGCAGACCGCCTGGACTGCACCTGGGCCTTCAAATCCATGATGGCCTGCATCACGGGAATGGCCCTCTCGACAGCATTGACCCCCAGGAAGCTCGATCCGCTGTGCGCCGACCTGCCCCGCACTCTCGCCTCCCATGTTATGATGCCGTTGCTGCCTATGACCACATCGTCTGAGAAGCCGTCCATACAGAGCATGACATCCCCCTTCACCTGCCCTATGTCTGTCAGGTAGCAGAGGCCGGAGTAGCCGCCCACCTCCTCGTCTGTGGTCAGGAGAACGGAGAGATTGTATTTGGGCCGCCCCCTCTCCAGCAGGGCCTCAAGAGCCGCGATGAGCGCGGCAACCGATCCCTTGCAGTCGGATACGCCGCGTCCGTAGACCCTGCCGTTCTTCTCCAACAGCTGGAATGGGTCGCCCTCCCACTCACCCTCAGCCGGGACGACATCCAGGTGGGCGTAAATGACAAGGGTCTTTTCAGCGCCGGCGGAGAGGCTGGCCCGCAGATTGAATCTGCCACCCTCAAGGCGTCCGTCTGAGCATTTGGCTGCAAAGACATCTTCGGGCATGGCTATCTTCTCCACAGCAAATCCCATACTCTGAAAGATGGGCGCCAGCCAGTCCACTATCTCCTCGTAGCTGCTTCCCGGCGGGGCCACAGTCTTGAAGCTTATTATCTCCCTCAGAAGCTGCATGAGCCGGGTGCTGTCTGGCTGTATGGTATCCTTTTCCATCGCGTATCACCTATCTAGGTCACTGGGCCACCAGGCCCACAATGATTATGGTGGCTATGCCCACCAGTATCATCTGAATGCCGGAGGCTAACGGCCTCTCGTCGCTAACCCTGGCAAGAAATATGCCCAGTGTGAAGAGCACAGCCAGCCCCAGGAGGAGAGAGGCATAAAAGGCGGACTGGATGCCTATCTTCCCGGCAAAGAGATAGGGCACGACGATTATGGCTGCACTCAGAGCCGGGCTTATGCCGTCTACCACTGCCACCACAACAGATGCGAACTCAGTGGCCCGTGCATATTGGGTGTCTTCAAGGTTTTTGAGCATCGCCGTCTCCAGCTTCTTGAGGTCTCTCCTCCTCTCAGCCCTCTCCGCAAGGTATGCCCCGCTTATGCCGGAGATACCCATGGCCAGGCTTGCGGCGATTCCAGCTGTGATTACCACATGCGGATCGGTGACGCCGGAGAGGTGCGCTCCGATCACCACCCCCATAAGTGTGAGTACGCCGTCGAAGGCATTCATGACGAAGAGGCGCCGGGCTATCTCCACGGCATGGGTGGCCTCAATGTATCTGCGATATCTCTCTATTCTCTTTGGCATTGCACCTGAATTTTATCCTTCTCTTTCACAATAAGGCTTCTTCCCGTCATAGCTTTTGGCTGTGGCAATCCGAGCAGCTCGAGAGCTGTGGGCGCGATGTCTGCGAGGATGCCGTCATTGCGCAGGGCGGGCCTCTCGCCGCCGGCAATCAGTGTGAAGGGCACGGGGTTGGTCGTATGGGCTGTGTGGGGCTGGCCGGTGGAGTAGTCTATCATCTTCTCGGCATTGCCGTGATCGGCTGTGAGAAGGACGGCTCCGCCCCGGCGAAGGATCTCGCCGACCACAGCGCCCACGCAGCCGTCCACAGCCTCCACAGCGGCCACTGCCGCATCAAGCACGCCGGTATGCCCGACCATGTCCGGGTTGGCGAAGTTCAGGACTATCAGATCATACCTACCGGAGCCGATCCTGGCCAGCACCTCATCTCGAACGAGATATGCGCTCATCTCCGGCTGGAGATCGTATGTGGCCACCTTTGGCGAGGGAATGAGTACCCTGTCCTCACCGGAATTGGGCTCCTCCTTGCCGCCGTTGAAGAAGTAGGTGACATGGGCGTACTTCTCCGTCTCGGCTATGCGTAGCTGCAAGAGCCCCGCCCGGCTGATAACCTCGCCCAATGTCTCCTCCAGGTTCTGCGCAGCAAAGGCCACAGGTGCATCAAGTGTGGCATCATACTGGGTCATGCAGGCATAGTGGACACGCAGGGGCTTTGTCGCAAATTCAGAGAAGCTCTTGTCTACAAAGGCCCGGGTGATCTCTCGAGCCCTGTCCGGCCGGAAGTTGTAAAAGATTATGCTATCTCCGTCTTCGATCAGGCCGGAGGCGTCGACCACTGTGGGCTGGAGGAACTCGTCGCTCTCGCCCCGATTGTAGCCGTTTTGCACCGCCTCTGCCGCAGTCGTTGCCTGCAGCCCCACCCCGTCGGTCAGGCAGCGGTAGGCTTTCTCCACCCTATCCCATCGCTTGTCCCTGTCCATCGCATAGTAGCGGCCGGATATGGTGGCGATCCTGCCCACCCCATTCTTTTTGAAGACCTCCTCCAGCTCTGCGATGTAGCCCAGAGCGCTTCTGGGAGGCACGTCCCTGCCGTCTAAAATGGCGTGCACATAGACATCCTTCAGGCCCATTCTGGCGGCCATCTCCAGCAGGGCGTAGAGGTGGGTGTTGTGGCTGTGCACGCCTCCGTCGGAGAGCAGGCCTATGAGATGCAGCTTTCTGCCCGCTGCCACCTCCATGGCCCGTCTTAAAACGGGGTTTTCCGCCAGGCGCCCCTCCTCCACCGCCAGGCTGATCCTGGTGTAGTCCTGGTAGACTATCCTGCCTCCGCCTATGTTCAGGTGGCCAACCTCGGAATTTCCCATCTGGCCGCGGGGCAGTCCCACGGCCAGGCCCGATGCTCCCAGGGTTGTGGTGGGATAATCGCTCCAGAATCTCTGCAAATTGGGCTTTTTGGCCTTGGCCACGGCATTTCCCTCCTCCTGCCGGCTGATGCCCAGGCCGTCCATGATGATAATCGCTAAAGGCCTCATCTTGCTCTGCCCATCGACGCACGTAATATATTATGGCTCCGCCCTCTCCGTCCTTTCTCTGTAGCCCTGCTCTCCGATGAGGGGAACGAAGATCACACCCATCCTCTCCTCGACGGTAAAGCCGTTCTTCCTGGTCACAAGCACCAGCCTCTGAAAGTCGCTCCCCACTGGAATGACCATCCTGCCATCCTTCCGAAGCTGCTCCTTCAGGGCCTGCGGTATCCCCGGCGCGGCGGCCGCCACGCTGATTCTGTCGTAGGGAGCATGCTCCGGCAGCCCCAGGCTTCCATCCCCCTCTATCACAGTCACATTGGCAATGCCGGCCCTCAGCAGATTTCTCCTGGCGGCTGCCACCAGTTCGGGGATGCGCTCTACGGAGTAGACATGCCCCTGCGGTCCGGCCAGAACGGCCATCACTGCGGCATGATATCCGCTGCCTCCACCTATCTCCAGTATGGTCATGCCCGGGCCTATTTCAAGCAGATCGCTCATTATGGCCACCATGTGCGGCGCAGAGATGGTCTGCCGGCAGCCGATGGGAAGCGGCGTGTCCTGGTAGGCCTGATCCCTCAGATCATCGGGGACAAAGAGCTCCCTGGGTACGGCATTCAACGCAGCGAGCACGGAATCGCTGACGCTGCCCTTGAGGCTCCTCAAAAGCTGCTCCCTGCTCATATCTCCCTGCCCCAGATGCGAAGTATGTCCCTGGCCGGGGCGGAGTCTGCAAAGCCTTCGCTGCGTAGCTTGATCTTGACCACGGAGAACCTGCATCCTCCAGCCTCGCGGGCCTTACCCACCTCAAAGACCTCCTCGCCGGGAACGGTGATCTTGAGGGAGCGGCTTCTTCCGGCTCTGTAGACGGATATCTTCAAAGGCACTTCGTCTGTGGCCCTGGCCCAGACGGCCGTAACCTCTCCTGCAGGGGCGGCCTGTACCCTGCGGTCCGTCTCCAGGGATGATATCTCAGTCATAACCACATCTTTATCTGGATCGTCCACCAAAAGCTCATCTCCCACTCGCAGAATCTCTCTCGCCGGAAATTTCATGAGGTAGGGCGATGACCGGCCGTCCATGTTGACGATCACCTTAAGATTGACCAGCCTTTCCCTCTCCGCCTGAACGGAGTGAACTGTCTGGCATTGCAGACATCTCACCAGATTTTCCTGTCCCGATTTTATCCGGGCATGATCGGTATCGTCGCCGCAGGCCGGGCAGAATATCTGATCATCAATCATATGCGAAATGCTGACGGGATGAGTATTAAAGATGCCTGCCAGAAAGCCGGAGCAGGATGGCAGCCGGGAGAAAATCCGCAGTGTTCAGAATTCCGGGGCTCTACTGGCACGGATTCGGAGTTGTCGGAGATGAGAATGCAACTATGATTTACTTCGCCAACGGGCTCTACGAGTACGACAGCCCGGATGAGGTGCGCAGCCCACCGGATACGGTTGATATCCCCGGCTAAGTATACGGTAACTATCTTCTCGCAGACTGTATACTTCTGCAATTCGTGGTACCGCGCCTGGGTCTGCTCGTCAGGGGACCGGCCTCGCAGAGCTGGTGGAGGGCGGGCGGGAGGCTCTCTCGCACATGCAGGCGCTCATGGGACTGATGGCGGAGGCGGTGGGGGGGTGAGGGCGTCAAAGAAAGCGGGAGCCTTTCTGGTCTACGTCCCCATGGATTACGTCTAGCGATAAATTAAAGGGATTGGGTGCCCAGTTTTCCTGCTATGGCGGCTGGATTAACCGGTCATATAGAGCAGACAAAAACTATATCATTTTGAAATAGCATAATTTTTATAGAGGATTAGTTCATGTCCCCAGTCTTCCGGCCGGTTGAGCTGTTCATCGGCGGGATAAGGACCATCATCATCGATCCCCACAATGAGATCCTTCCCTTTTGGTTCCGGGAGGCTCTGAGCAGCCGGCGCAGGCTGATAGCGGTGAGAATAGACGCCCATCACGACATGTTCCAGTGCTCTCCGGCTCTGCCCGCATGCGAGGGCAGGGGCAAATTCGAGTTCATCGCAAAGCTCCTGCCAGCTCTGCAGGACTACTCCCGCTATAGAGTCAATGAGGGCAACTTCACCTGCCCTGGTTTTCACTACGAGGTCATCGGAGCCCTCTATCACTTCCATCCAGGAAAGAACCGGATGGAGGCCTACGGCAGGGTCTGCGGACCGGAGACGGAAGACGCGCCAAAGACAGCGACAGTCAGGGATGCACAGATGGCGGTCTATGGTGGAGGAGGCTGTGGCAGGATCGTCTGGGTGGATGGCCAGCCACAGGAGTGCAGGGGATGCGATGCCAGGATTGCACCCAGGGCCAGGAGGATAACCCTCAGCGATTTTAAGAGGGATCTGCAGGACTGCGAGCTTCCCGTAGCCATAGGCTTCGACCTGGACGGGCTTTATGGAAATGAGGATCGAGGACCGCCGGAGGATGTCGTAAAGAAGAGGCTGGATAGGATTGTGACGGTTATAAGGAGCGTTTCCAGGCCGGCATTCATTTGCCTCGCCCGCTCCCAAACCCCCAGGTCATATGTTCCCCAAAATCTGGTAGACAGGCTGCAGGAGGCTGCGCTGGGTCTGATCAACGACGTCTACGGGAAAAGATTTCCTGCATGATCCAGGATCGATGCCTATAAAACCAGAGCTGTGGTATTTATCTCTGAGGAGGCTCACCATTGAAGAAGCTTGACTTTCCCGAACCCTTTCAGCATAACCATCCTCCTGTGCGCGAGCTCAGCGATATCGATACAGGCCCGGCCAGCAGAGGCGAGAGAGTTGCCGACTGGGTGTATAATAATGTGGGCTCCTGGCGCTTCATTCTCATTCAGTCAGCACTCGTTGCCGCATGGATCATCCTCAACGTCGCAGGCTACATCCGCCCCTGGGATCCCTATCCCTTCATCTTCATGAACCTGATATTCTCACTGCAATCGGCATACACCGCATCACTGATACTGATGAGCCAGAACCGCCAGGACAGGCTCAAAGCTCACAACGATTATCTGACAAGCTTTCAGGCGGAGGTGGAGAGCCGGGCCGTCCTCGACAATCTGGCGGCTCAGGATAAAGCCCTTCAGGAGATCTATCAGGAGATTTTGGCGATTAGAAGCGGTCTGGACCGAAAGAGCTTCGATCCGTCTCGATGATGATCTATCAATGGAATAAGGAGATATCTCTTTTTTTTAAGCTGTGGCCGGGGCCGGCACGGAGGCGATCCTGTCGCAGAATGCCTTGACCTGTGCCTCATCCATATAGCTCTTTGGAATGACCATTACCTGATAGCCATCTCCTTCCAGTCTGTTGATCATATCCCTAAACTGGCTTATGGCAACCCTGGCCTGCTTGGTCAGATCCGGCATTTTTAATATTACTATCTTGGAGGAGGGAATGACCGCGTCCACGACATATCCCCACCGCGTGGGGCGATGCATGAGGACTATCACACCTCTTCTTGACAGCTCGGAGGTTATGCCTTCGAGTTTGTCCGCCTCTTTTGAATCCATTCCTTTCATACTGTCTCACCGTTGCTCATCGATTTCATAATTCACAATCAAGATGCTCTGGAAAACCAACATACTTGAATCCATGAATCCAAGCACGGCCTCATGACTTCTGAGCTTAAATATCTGCTGGTTAGAGCATGATGAATAATCAGCGGCCATCAGGACGGACTCAGTTCCATCTCTCGTTATCTCTCTATCTTCTCTTGGTGATGATGGAAAGAATATCGCAGTCCTTCAGCTCATGCTCCAGCCCTACCGACTGCCCGGGGAACTTGGCACTCTTGCCCCAGACCAGTGCATAGCGGAAGAGGCTTATGAAGTCGCGATGCAGATGCTCGCAGACCGATTTTACAGTGCTGCCGTCCAGAAGAACCAGCGGCTCCTCAAGGTCCGCTTTTCCCCCTTTAGGCTTGAGGTAGACCCGGATGAAGCCGAGACGCTCGTATATCAGATCCTTCAGCTCCTCCAGGCCCTCGGTGGTGGCGCAGGAGATTGGGAGATAGTCCCTGTCCAGATCCTGCCGGATTTTGCTCTCCACGTCTCCGTACTTCAGGTCGAACTTGTTGATGGCCACCACTGAGGGTATGTAGACCCTGTTTCCGGCCAGAAAGTCAATTAGGCTGTCGCTGTCGATGTCCTCGCGAATGGTGACATTGGCGTTGACCATACCATAGGCGCGGATGATCTCTGCTATCTCAAATTCGGTCATACGGGTGAGCTGCACAGTGCTCCTCACGGTTATGCCCCCCTTCTTTTCAGGAGTTATGTGGATGTTTGGGGGCTGCCTGTCCAGCCGAATTCCTGCCTCGTACAGCTCCCTCTCCAGTATGTCCAGCCGGTAGTTGAAGACATCTCCTAATAGAAGTATGATATCGGCGGCCCGTGCAGCGGTGATGACCTCTCTTCCCCGGCCTTTGCCCCCGGCAGCGCCCTTGATGATGCCAGGCATATCGAGGATCTGAATCTCTGCCCCCTTGTACTTCATCACTCCGGGAATTACCTCCAGGGTGGTGAACTGGTAGGCTGCAACCTCGGACCTGGAGCCCGTCAGATAGTTGAGAAGGCTTGACTTTCCCACTGAGGGAAAGCCGACAAGTGCCACCGTCGCATCACCTGACTTTTTGATATAGTATCTCCTGCCTCCGCCTCCACCCTTGATCTTCTGAAGCTCAAGCTGCGCCTTAAGCTTCGCGATCTTGGCCTTGATCTTGCCCAGGTGATGCTCTGTGGCCTTGTTCTTCTGGGTGTTGAAGATCTCCTCTTCCAGCGCCTTGATCTGCTCCTCGATGGTTGCCATTGATCATCCTCGTGATGTATGCCCGGCAGGAAAACCGGACGCTTCTGCCTTAAAGCTTCCCCGCCATCTGGCAAAGGCAATGAGCCTTCCCCTTTATAAGTTCTGGCTCATGCTAGAAGAACCTGGACAGCAGGCTGTGTCTGCTTTCGCACTTCTGCCTGGCAGGGCAGCCTTCACATGGAGCGCCATCGGGGCGGTCGGGGAGCCTCCCCTCTTTTATCAGCCTGATTCTGTCCCTCAGGCGCAGCACGCGGGCCTTGTCCACCCCGAAGATCTGGACGCATCTCACCTGACCGCTGCGCGGGTACTCCACCTGCCCCCGGTTAATTTGCAGCTTCTCCCTTTCGCCCAGAAGCAGGGCATAGCCGGCCAGCATGATTCTATCCCTCTTCCAGATCCCGTTCGGCGGAGCCTGGCCGGTGCGAATGATGCTGGGCGTGGTCCCCGGAGCCAGCCTGTCCAGCCGTCCGGATAGGCCCAGCTTTCCGGAGTAGAGGTCAACCTCCGCCTGGCAGGGCACGAGGCGGTCCAGATTTGAGGAAAGGCCGCGGGCTATAGCCTCCATCTCTCCTTCCAGCTGCTGGCGGGCGGCCTGGACCTCTTCAGCTGGCAGATCGTAGACCAACGGCATCTCCTCCTCAAGGGCGGAGAGGATGGATTGCAGCCTTGAGACAAGATCTGAAGCATCCGCTCCCGCAGCAAGGAGCGGGGAGAGCATGAGGCTTTTAAGCAGAATCCGCAGTGCATCCTGCTTCTGAGGCATGGATTCCAGGCTATCGAAGTAGACCAGCCGGGGGCAGCGGAGGTACAGGCCTATGTCTGATATCCTGATCGGAGAAAAGGAGGGCATGGGCGGAGGCTATTAAATTTGCAGATTAAGTCCCTTCTGGAAATGGGTGTTAGCTTATTCGACAACGCTGGCATGCTCCACAGAAACGATGATTGATGCTGTGCCGATCGATGGAATAGACCATCCAGTTCTCCGGCGAAATGCAATCCAATCTTCAAGAGCGCTCATAAGGCTGCAGGACTCCAGAGTCTTGCCTGAAGCCCAGACGCCCTTAAGCCCTGGGATCTTCCCATAAAAAGACTCTGGATCTTCAATGATCTCATAGACTGCTCTGTCCATTGCCGCTTTGATGTATTCCGCAAACATTGATGGAATTATTGACAGCTATGAGATATAGACTTTCTGTTTCACTGGATCCACATGACTCTATTTTCAGAGCAAACAAGATGCTATTCGAATAGCTTCTTTTGAATTATATTATTTTTTAACTTATTGGCATTGGAGTCGTGTACTCGAATCACTGAAATGTTATCTTGCATGCCATCAGCTTCTTTATAGTCCGTACAGTTAATGAAGTACACAACCCCCTGAGCAGCTCTACATCATAGCTCCTATCAGCACGTCTGCTATGATTGCGACAAAGAGAGCTGCCCGGTAGTTGGCAGACTGATAGAAGAGCCTCTCCCCACGCTCCGCAGTGGGGTGGCGGACGAAGTCCAGGTTCTGCAGCAGCAGCCATCCTCCAGCCAGGCAGGCAGCGATAATGTACAGCCAGCCCATATGGGAGAGAAGGCCCAGGGCAATGGACAGAATGACCCCGACTATCCAGAAGACTGCCACCATTTTCGCCGTTGCTGGGATGCCGTATGTGGCTGGCGTGGTGGGAACTCCCTTCTCCCTGTCTCCTGCCACGTCCCGGCTGGCGTCGCAGTTGGTAAAGCCGAAGTCGGTGATGCAGATCATGGCCGCCAAAACCAGGCCGGCTGGGTGCAGGCCCGGGCCGGGCTTGAGAAGGCCGGCCGGCTGCATGGCCAGCCAGACCCCCAGCGGCACAAGGCCGTAGGAGAGCCCCACGAAGATCCAGGAAAACGGCGTATTTCTCTTAGCCCATTTGGAGTAGATGGTGATGAGAGCTGTGGCGATGACCAGGACTGCAAAGCTCTCGGGGTTGAGGTAGAGGGCCGTGGCTGCCGCCGCCAGGAATAGGAAGAGGGCCCAGAGCTCTGCCTCCCGCCGGCTGAGCTGGGCTGAGGGCAGAGGCCGCTCAGGCATGCCCACGGCATCCACATCTATGTCGCAGCAGTCGTTGTAGACGTATGAGCTGGTGATAGCGCAGTAGGCCCCCACCGTCGCGATGAGAAAGGGCAGAAGCGGGGGAATCGTCCCCTGCACTGCACAGGCTGCCAGGAGAGCCGCCGCGGCTGGCATGGCCAGGTCCATGGGAGCGAGGGGCGGGCGCAGCAGGGCTATGTGCGCCCTGAGCTTGGAGAAGGGCAGCGAATGGGAGCTGGCGGAATTCATAAGGGGCAGGCTCCTGTGGCTCAGATGAGGCCGGCGAATAACTCCAGATGCTCATTCGGCTCTGTCAAGTAGTCCAATAGCCCCGGCTCTCTGAGCAGCGGGTACATCTCCCGTCCTCTGGACAGGCCCAGCCTGCTCAAAGCCCGGCCGGCGGGCGCATCGATCCTGCGCAGATCACCGGCCTCCCTGCAGCGATCGTTCTTGATCCAGCCATCCATCGTGAAAAAGTATGCTCCGCCCCCCTTATCCCTGAAGGGCTCGTAGAGCGAGGCAAAGTCCCTGGCGACGAAGTTGGCCATCTTGAGAGTTTTGTTGGAGGGGTTGATTGTGACGTGGCCGTATCCTGGTGGGACAAGCACCTTGTCTCCGCTCCGGGCGAAGACGGCCACCACATCAGTTATGTCCTGACTTTGCAGCAGGTAGATGGCCTCCCCCTCCAGCACCTCGTACAGCTCCGGGTATGTGACTGTCCCACCTCTGGCAGGAGGGTGGTAGTGTCCGGCGGTCTTGATATATTCGCATCCCAGCATTTTTGGAGGGATTATGGTGATGTCGTAGCGCAGGCCCTGCTCGATAAGCCTTTCCCTGTCCGCGCGGCTGATGTATAGATCGCGATACATATAATAGAGATCAAAGTCCTCTGCCGCCGCCAGCCAGCTTTTGTCGTATATCACTTCTCGCATATCGAAGAGCCTGCGAACGTCAGGCCTCACGCTCTTGCCGCCAAATTCCAGCTCCATCTTCTCCTCCACATTTCAAACCATTGGCGTTCCTGGATTTATATGATCGCATCAGCTCTCTCTGCCGGGCGGATCAGGAGCACAGCTAATATTGCAGTAAAGCCTTCCGCTTTTCGTCTTTTTCTTCCTAACAGGCCTGCGGGCTGTTTATGGTGAAGTACTCTGTGAGCACCTTTCTGTAGTCCACAATGACGTCCACCCTCCAGGTTCCAGGCATGCGGGCCACATCTGTATCCCTGATCTTCAGGCAGCTCCATACTGGCGCAGCCCACATCCCTGTGAATCCGTCTATGGCCGGGATGGTGCTGAAGGAGCGGGCGTAGGTTCTGCCCTCGGGCCAGTACCATCTCCACTCCACCTTGTGCACGCCGGCATCCCTCCAGACGAGAAGCCAGGAAGCAGCCTGCTCGTCATCGGTTGTGAAGGTATATGTGCGGTATAGCGGCACGCCGTTCTCACTGATCTCTTTGGCTATGGTATGCTCGGATAGCGGAAAGAAGGTAGGATGGGATGCCCCGCCCACGCCGCTGGAAACAAGCAACCCCAGAAGCGCTAAAACTATCAATTTCGCTCTCATTGCTACTCACCATTACTTCATAAGTTTATTGCGACCCCAATAGTATAATAATTAAATGTACCATAAAAAGATGACGATTGACAGGAGTTATGGAAGCTCAAATCCTGCGCAGGGCGATGCCCAGCAATTGCGCCATCTCTCCGGCAATGTCCACCACGCGGGCGGCACAGTCGATCACATGGCAGTCGCTGCTGGCCACATAGACATCGCTCCCAGCAGCCCCCCTGATCTTGAGCTGCCGGTCGACGCCAACTGCAGCCTCCGCCCCGCCCGGCAGAGCCCTCTCCCCCATCATCCTCCTGATCCTCCCTGCCAGCTCGCCGCTTCTGCTCATGGGCCGGTCCAGAAGAAACTGCACATCAGCAGGATGGGCTGCCACCAGCATATCCAAAATGCCGGCCAGGGCAGCTTCAGTGTGCTTCGACGGACGGTACCCGGAAAACAGTCCTCTGGTATCCCGGCAAAAGCCGTCGTCACAGAGGTAGACGGGGCAGCCCAGAATGAGGCCCTCCACTGTGATGAGAACGTTATAGCCGTCCACGAAAAGGATCTTTCCGGAGATCTCCTGCAGGGCAGCCCTCTTTGACCTGCGGCAGAGGGCCACCTCGTCTGCAGCGACGGCCCTCGCCAGAATAAATCTCTTCTCCTGTGGCAGGCGGCGGTGATCTGAGACAAAGCGCAGGGCCGAGTCGCCTGGATAGCCGCTGGCGAGCAGGTAGCGCAGCTCCTCTGCCGCCATCTGCACGGCCCACTCCTGGCCGGCCTCGTCTTTCCAGCCTTCAGTGCCCTCGCGATCCTCTACTCTCCATTCTTTTTCGCGATCCTCTTTTCTGCAGATTCTCTCACATCCCTGTAGAGATCGCCGCCACGGGCGTCCACAGCCACGATCATGGGCCCCATCTCCAAAGCTTCAAGCTGCCAGAGAGACTCGGCCATGCCTAGATCCTCCAGGTAGACGCCGCTTACTTTTAGCTGCCGCGCTGCAGCAGCTCCGCATCCGCCCGGATAGGCCAGGTAGACTGCTCTTCCAAGGAAAGGCGCTGCAGGCAGGCCGCCTTTGCCTATGATCGCCCGCACCCCGAGGCCCAGGATCTCATCTGTGTAGCGGGAGAGCCTGCCGCTGGTGGTCGGCCCGGCTGAGAGCACCCTGCCCTCCTTGATGAGCGGACCGCAGTGGTAGAGAGCAGCCCCATTCAGGGAGACTGGACAGCCCACCCGGCGAATGAGGGCGTGGGCCTTGTCGCGGGCGGTGAATACTGTGCCGCTCAGGAACACCACCTCTCCGGCTGAGAGGGCCAGCACATCATCTGCGGACAGCGGCGTCCTGAGGTGATTCTCCTTCAACGTATCACCTCTGTGGCGCTGCGGTTGGCCCAGCATTGAAAGTTTACGGCCACAGGCAGAGACGCTGTATGGCAAAAGGCCCTCTCCATCCTCAGGCCGAGAGCCGTGGTGTCTCCACCCAGCCCCATGGGGCCGATGCCGAGGCTGTTTATCCTCTCCAGAAGGGCGCTCTCCTCACCGTCCTCGGAGAAGCCAGCGCTGCCGCTGCTGCTCATTGCCAGAAGCGCCCGCTTGGCCAGGCGTGCCACCAGGTCGAATGTCCCGCCCAGGCCGATTCCCAAAAAGAGGGGCGGGCAGGCATTGGCAGCCCGCTCGGCAACGCTCTTTACTATGAACTCCATTGGATCGTCGGCGGGATTGAGCATACCCACAAAGCTCATGTTCTCAGAGCCCGCCCCCTTGGGAAAGGCGGTGATGGCCAGGCCATCTCCCTCTACATAGTCCAGGATTATATCGGGAATGCCCCGGCCGGTGTTGTCTCCGCTGTTCATTCGAGTGATGGGATGAACTGCATTGGGGCGCAGAGGGATTCTTTGGGTGGCAGCCCTCACCCCCTCGGCCACAGCTTCCGCCAGTGAAAAGCCAAGCTTCAGGTCGCTGCCCATCTGCACGTGGAAAATTGGCAGACCCGTATCCTGGCAGAGGGGCAGAAGCCCTTCCTCTGCCAGCCTCACATTCTCCAGCATGAAATGCAGGTGATGCCTGGCCAGCGGCTGGCTCTCCCTCTTCTCCGCCTGCTCTATCCTCTGCAGCACCCAGGCGGGAAGCGAGGTCTCAGCCCTCTGCAGGGCGCGCACCGTGGCAGCCACCACATCCCCTCTCAGCCTATCGCTGTTCTTCATCTCCCAATTCCCCTATGCCTTGACGGCCGGCCTTCCCGGATCTATCTTTATCGGCCGGGACTGCTCAGGCAGCTTGAGGGAGGTTACCATTCCCAGCGCCTTCTCCATGGCATCCTTGTGCAGGTCTCCGGAGGTGTGTATGCCTCCAGGCGTGCCCCGAACCGCCCGGCAGGGGTACTGCTGGCAGAACAGGCCCGTCATTGAGGGGGCCTCAGCCACACTCTTCCCCACTACCCCCTCAGCCGCGTGCCACGTAGCCCCGCATGGCGAGCCGCGCAGGACATTCACCCGGCTGATGCGCCCGTCCTTCGTCTGCACCTCCAGCTCAGGCCTGCCGAGCTTCTTCGCGAACTCATCCACCTCTGGAATGCCGCACTTCTCCAGGGTGCAGCAGATCTCATCCACCTCGATGTGAATGCCGTATTTGTCCGCGATCCTCTCCAGCTCGCCGATGGAGCCGGCCCGGCCTATGCCTCCCGGAATTATGGCGGCCTTGACTCCCATCTCACCGGCCATGCGCACGATCTCCGGTGTGAGGTCCGGATGTAATGTATAGAGGATGAGCAGATCCGCCTGGAAGATTTTGGGATCGAGGTTCAGATCCTTCACAAACTCCTCCGGATCCTCGATGAAATCGGGCAGCACCTCGGGTACCTCCACGGACACGACCTGAAAGTCGGTGTGCCTGAGAATGGTCTCCAAAAGGCGCTCCCCATACTTGCCCCGCCTAACTACGCCGACCAGCATGCTGCATGGCATGGAATGGGGGGTTAATAGAGATTGGCATGCCCTTATATCGAGGCAATTGAAATGAGCCAAACGCAATGAGCGAAACAAAAGCCCCCTGCCGAACCAGCCGCCGCATCCCGTCCTTTCTCATCGCCGGCACCCACAGCGGCGTGGGCAAGACCACAGTAACTTTAGGCCTCATGGCCGCCCTGCGCGCGAGGGGCCTATCTGTGCAGCCATTCAAGGTCGGTCCGGACTTCATAGATCCCTCACATCACAGCGCAGTTTGCGGGCGGCCCTCCCGCAATCTGGACCCATTCATGATGGGAGAAGATGGTGTCCGCCGCTGCTTTAGCTCTGCTGTCGCAGGAGCCGACGTAGCCGTGGTGGAGGGGGTCATGGGCCTCTTCGACGGCATGGACGGAGGCGATGTCTCCTCCTCCGCACAGGTGGCCAGGATCCTTGGCCTGCCGGTGCTCCTGGTGGTCGATGTGCACGGCATGTCGCGCAGCGCCGCCGCCATTGAGAAGGGCTTTGCCGGATACGATCCATCTGTCCGCCTGGCCGGGACCATCCTCAACCGGGTGGGATCGGAGAGGCACCTATCCATGCTGAAGAGCTGCCTCTCCCTGCCCATCTACGCCGCGCTGCCACGCGAGAAGGAGATGGAGATGAAGAGCCGCCACCTGGGGCTGGTGATGGGCTTTGAGAGGGAGCATGACGTGAATGCCCTGGCGGCCTGGGTGGAGAAGCATGCTGCCATTGATGAGATGCTGAAGCTGGCTGGGCCTATCTGCGCGGATGGGCCGACAGGAGATCAGAAGGCCCTGGAGGGATATGCAGACATAGGCGTAGCCTGCGATGAGGCCTTCTGCTTTTACTACTACGAGAACCTGCGCGAGCTGGAGAGGATGGGCGCGCGGCTGGTCTACTTCAGCCCCCTCAGGGACGACCTGCCAGATGTGGGCGGCCTGTACATAGGAGGAGGCTATCCGGAGCTATATGCCGAAAGGCTGCAGTCTGCCCGGGCCCGGAGGCAGATCCGCCGGGCCTCGGAGGATGGAATGCCCATCTACGGAGAGTGCGGCGGACTGATGTACCTTGGAGAGGCCCTGGAGGATGAGATGGGAAGGCACGAGATGGTAGGAGCCCTCCCCGGCACAACTGTCATGGGCAGGCGCCTGGAGGCACTGGGCTATGCGGCTGCTGAAACCGTACTGGACTGCCCACTGACACGCATGGGGAGGAGCATCCGGGGGCACGAGTTTCACTACTCGCATTTCGAATGCGACAGAGATGCGCGTCTCGCTTACCGGCTGCAGCGGGGAAAGGGTATTCGAGACGGACGGGACGGCCTTGTGGAGCATAATACCCTGGGCGGCTATCTGCATGCCCATTTCTACTCTGTCTCCATCGAGAGGTTCATAGAGAACTGCTCGCGATACCGGAGGGGATGAAGGCCATCCCCTCTATGTTGCAATTTTTATGGCCGTATTCAAGGAGAGAACAGCAGAGCCTCCGATGTGGCATTTGATCATTCTCCTTTTAAAGAAATACCTGTCACCTCTGAGATCGGCTTATTCATTATAAAATATATGGAATCGCTGTAGAGAAAAGCTTAAATGCAGATCCGTTTTCATATACCCAGCATAAGAAATGGAGTGTTAACTATGAGCAAAATGACAAGTGGGATTGTGCTCTTCTCTCTCCTGATGGCTCTCTCTCTGGGAGTTGCCTTCGCTGAGTCTGAAGTCGTCGCTACTGAGAATGCAACCGAGAACGCAACCGTAAATGAGACTGCCAACGTCACAATCAATGAAACCGTTAATGCTACTATCAACGCCACCATCAACAACACCGAGAACGTGACTGAGGCTGCAGTAGCTGCATAAGCTCGATGGTTGATTTGAACTGTCATCCGTCCCCTGGACGGAAAGCGGGCAGGATCAGTTCC
The DNA here is from genome assembly GCA_018052825.1 of Methanothrix sp. GTDB lineage: Archaea > Halobacteriota > Methanosarcinia > Methanotrichales > Methanotrichaceae > Methanothrix. Next base: position 14,965 of record JAGPMN010000005.1, on the reverse strand, counting down.
TGCTGGCCATTTTTCCATACAAAGAAATTTTTAGAAAGGCTTATATTTTTCTGATAACAGCATAGCTTGAGGTATGAATATGAGATGCTTTAATGCGATGATATTGTTAGCCGTATTACTGGCTCTTTCAGCAGGGCCTGCGCCGGGACAGGACGCCCCCAACAGCATGAATATCACCAACACCACCAATCTCACCAACACCACCAATGTTACTGAGGTGGCAGCTGGCGAGGCGATCGTGAATGTCACAGCCGGGCAGGCTGTGGAGACAATAGCTCCTCTGGCCGAAATCGCTGCTGAGCCAGCCGCCGTCGCCGAAGAGACCACAGAAGCCCCGGCCGATTCGCGATTCAAGCAGCTCTCCGAGTATGTCCCCTCGGGATATACAGTTCTGGGAAAGGCTGAGGCCCAGACATACGCAGACGTCTCCCAGACCGCCGATACTGCGATCGTATTCACCCGCGATGCAGGCGAACTGTCGCCGGCTGTAAAGGTAGCCATCACCATGGTCGGCACTGGGGACGACAAGTTTGTGGAGGTAACCAATAAGGCAGTTGGAGAATGGGATATAACCGGATGGACGCTCGCCTCTGCCGGAAACATCACATTCACATTCCCGTCTCTGACACTGAAGGAGGGAGCTGCCGTGCGAGTTCACGAGGGCGAGGGCGCTGGAAGCGAAGCTGACATCTATACCAACAGCAGCGTGCCCCTGTGGATTGATAACCTGGTCTCCCTCCTGGATGCCGATGGCGATGTCATATCCACATACGATGTATCCACTGCACCTGTTGCAGCGGCCTGGACCGATCCTCTGGCCGGACAGATTCAGTACTGAGCAATCTCTGCCGCGGCTATTTAAAGCGGCATAATTTTTAATTCAATGGCCTTCGATCGGCCCGGCATCCTCGTAACCCTGTCTCTGGCCGGTGCCAGCCATGCGGGCCAGCTTCTCCGGATAGAACAGAAGGCGCACGGCATTGAGGGCGTGCTCCGCCGCCCGCCTCTCGGCGAGACACGCCAGTGTCCTCTCATCCTGGGCCTCATCCTCATGCACAAAGACCTCGATGATGTGCCGGTTGGTCATCAGCTGGGCTGCGATCAGCCCGGTGGAGGCCTCGTGGGCGCACATCCTGTCCTTCTCAGCCGAGCCCGGCATGCCCAGGGCCATTACTATGTCGCAGCCCTGCTCCTCCAGAAGCTTCTTGGCGGCCACTGGCAGGTCCTTGATGCCGGGCACCGTGTAGCGGATGATCTCCACAGATGCCTCCTTCTTGATGGCGGAGATGGCGGCGCGGGCCATGTCCACACGGGCGAATGTGGTGTCGGCGATGCCGATGCGTTTCATGGCATAGTAGACGGGAAAAAAGTTCATAGGCTTATCGGTCAGCACTCCCCTGTGCTATGAAAGTATAGCATCCGCTATAGAAGCCCTAACCGATATATTTATTAAGGGGGAGCGAGGGTGCTGGTGGTTTGTGGCCAGGTGGCGGCTTTTCGTTACAATCTCCCTTCCTTTACCTTCAGGCCGCCTTTGGCCCTTTTCCTCCTTTTCATCCGGCAATGGGTATGGACTGAATGGTAAGGCTTATGCCAATTATTAGCAGATTAATTTGTCGGATGGGCCTTTTGCAGATCTCCATCATCTCCCGCATTGTTGCTTGCTGACTAAATTTTAGCCGCAATACCTGCACCCAGGCACAGTCTCCTTGTTGCCCAGGTACAGAACCTGGCTTCGGCTGCCGTAGCGGAAGACTGTCGCCCCCTTGCACCCCAGATCATAGGCCAGGCAAAAGACCTCCAATACATCAGCGGGCGTGGCTTCCTGCGGCAGGTTGACCGTCTTGGAGACTGCATTGTCTGTATATTTTTGGAATGCTGCCTGAATCATGACATGCTGCCGGGGTGGAATCTCGAGGGCAGTGACGAATAGCTCCTTTACATCCCGGGGCAGAGCAGCAATATGTGCGGCAGTCCCCTTCCTGGCCAGCTCAGCCATCAGGTCGCGGCTGAAAAAGCCCCGGTCCAGCGCCGTCTGCTGGAAGAGGGGCGAGACCTCCGGGAGGAGCGCGCCTCCCAGGGCCCGGCGCACATAGGCCAGGGCGAAGAGCGGCTCTATGCCGCTCGATGCCCCCGCTATGATGCTGATAGTCCCAGTCGGCGCAACTGTTGTCACTGTGGCGTTTCTCATGGCAGGCCAGCCGGCCAGTTTCGACGTCTCCAGCAGGGGAAAAGATCCGCGCGCCTCCCCGAGCCGGGCCGACATCATCCGGCCCCTCTCAGAGATGAATCTCATGACCTCCTCTGCCAGGCGGACCGCCTCCGTGGAGTTGTAGGACACGCCCATGAGGATGAGCATATCGGCAAAGCCCATCACACCCAGGCCGATCTTGCGCGACTGCAGCGTCACCTCTTCGATCCTGGGCAGAGGATAGCGGTTCATGTCGATTACGTCATCCAGAAAGCTCACAGATATGTCGACCAGCGCCCCCAGCCTCTCCCAGTCGATCTCCCGCCGCGCCACAATCTTTGAGAGGTTGATGGAGCCCAGGTTGCATGACTCGTAGGGGAGCAGCGGCTGCTCGCCGCATGGATTGGTGCTCTCGATCTCTCCCTGCAGCGGATGCGCAGCATTGATCCTGTCTATGAAAATCATCCCGGGATCCCCTCCCTGCCAGGCGGAGTTCGCGATGGCCCTCAGGGCCTGCCCTGCATCGATGCTGCCCTGGACAAGGCCGGTCCGCGGATTGATCAGATCTATCTCCCCGCCCCCCCGGGCGGCGCGCATGAACCCGTCCGTCGCCGCCACTGATATGTTAAAGTTCTCCAGCATCCCCGGCCTCTCCTTGGCATGAATGAACTCCATGATATCCGGATGGTCGATCCGCAGAACGCCCATGTTCGCGCCCCGGCGCCGGCCTCCCTGCTTGATCACATCCGTCGCGACATCGAAAATACGCATGAATGAGACAGGGCCCGAGGCCACGCCCCCCGTGGACCGCACAACATCGTTTCTGGGGCGCAGCCGGGAGAAGGAGAAGCCCGTCCCGCCTCCGCTCTGGTGGATGAGGGCCATGCTCTTGAGTGCCTCAAATATGTCGGGCAGAGAGTCTAAAACAGGCAGCACAAAGCATGCGGATAGCTGCCCCAGCGGCAGGCCGGCATTCATGAGTGTGGGCGAGTTTGGGAGAAACTCGAAATTCGTCATCATTTTAAAAAATTTGCTGCGATAAAATTCGACATCGCCACCATACTTCTTCTCAGCGCAGGCTACGTGGCCGGCCACGCGGGCGAACATCTCCTCAGGCGTCTCGATAACCATGCCCCGCTCGTCGCGACGCAGGTATCTCCTCCTCAGAACCTCCATGGCATTGGCGGACAGGGCGGCGCCCTGGCCTGCGGCAGCGGAGACGCCGGCGTCCTCCCCCATCCGTGCGGCCCGGCCATCTGCCCCACCCGCTCTATCCTTGCCTTCCGTCTCAGTCATCGAGGCCTCCCCATACGATCATCATACGGAAGCAATATAAACGTACATGCCAGAGCGCCAGATCGATAAAGATCCTATCGCTTTGAAGAGGTTCACTGAAATGAAAATCGCCATATCCGGAAAAGGAGGCGTGGGCAAGACCACCCTGGCCGGCACCCTGGCCAGGCTCTTCGCTCGCGACGGTTATAACGTGCTGGCCATCGACGCCGACCCCAGCATGAACCTGGGCTCGGCCCTGGGCATAAAAGAGCTGCCCAAGCCCGTCACAGAACACAAAGACCTGGTGGAGGAGAGGGCGGGATTGCCGGGCGGCATGTTCAAGATGAACCCCAAGGTCGACGATGTGGTATCCATGTGCGGCTGCACCGGCCCGGATAATGTGAAGCTGGTGGTCATGGGCACCATAGACTCAGGCGGCTCAGGCTGCATGTGCCCGGCCAATGCCTTCGTCAAGGCCCTCATCAGGCATGTCATCGTCCGGGAGAAGGACCTGGTCATAATGGATATGGAAGCGGGAATCGAGCACCTGGGAAGGGCCACCGCCCGCGGGGTCGACGCAATGATAGCCGTGGTGGAGCCGGGAATGAGGTCCATCGAAACAGTGGAGCGGATAATGCACCTCGGCAAGGAGATCGGCATCACTAGATACTTTGCTGTCATCAACAAGGCAGACGACCCAGGCCCGGTGGCGGACAAGCTGGCAGCCATGGGAATTCCGGTGCTGGGCACCATACCCTTCGACAGATGCCTCGTAGAGGCTGACCTGGCGGGAAGGCCGCCCATAGATGTGAGCTGCCCGGCGGTAGAGGCCATCGCCGAGATCAAGTCAAAGCTCGAGGATATGTTCGGAGAGAAGGATTAAAAGCTCAATCTCCCAGCTTTCAGCCCTTCTTCAGTGACAGATCCCACCACTCTCGAGCCCGGCCCCATGATGCGGCAGGCCTCTCTTGCCTCAGACTCATCCAGCACCACCAAAAAGCCCATGCCCATGTTGAATGTCCTGTACATCTCCGCCTCATCCACATTGCCCAGCTCCTGGAGCAATCGGAAGATGGGCTGGGGCTCCAGGGGGTCGGTTATCTCAAAGCCCAGCGTGGATATGCGGCGCAGCTTGAGCAGCCCAGATCCAGTGATATGGGCGAGGCCATGAACATCGCATCTCCTGGCCAGCTCCACAACCTCATGGTATATCCTGGTGGGTGTGAGAAGCTCCTCTCCGATGCTGTTCTTGCCGCCGGGCATGGCATCGAAGTATGTGTACTTCGACTCTGCTATGATGCGCCGCGCCAGTGTATAGCCGTTGCTGTGCAGGCCGGAGCTTGGAACTCCCACCAGCACATCCCCTTTCCTGACCCTCTCTCCGGTTATGATCTTATCCTTGTCAACCACTCCTATGGCCGTGCCGGCCAGGTCGAACCCGCGGATGATCTCCGGCAGGGATGCCGTCTCACCGCCCACTATGGTCATATTGGACTGCTCCGCTCCCCGGGCGAGGCCGATGGCAATCTGAGCAGCTCTCTCCGGGTCCACCCTCTCGACAGCCAGGTAGTCCACAAAGGCTATGGGCTCGGCTCCAATCGCATACAGGTCGTTGACGTTCATGGCTATGCAGTCGATTCCCACCGTATCCCACCTGGATATGGCATTGGCTATGAGCACCTTGGAGCCCACCCCGTCCGTGGTCATGGCAAGGGCGAACGACCCCATGTCCAAGAGGCCGGCATAATGGCCGATCTCGGTCATGGGCGCTCCAAATCCCTTGCGCCTGGTCGTGAGCACCGCCTTCATGGCGTCGATGGACCTGTTCTCCAGATGAATGTCCACGCCGGCCTCGGCATAGGAGAGCTTCCTCATGCCTCCCCACCCAGCCCGAACTCGCGATGCAGCTCCCTGACGGCCTGCTCGGCATCCTTCGAGGCCACTACGAAGGATATGTTGTGCTGCCCTGATGCCTGGCTGATCATGACCACATTGATGCCTGCCGCCCCCATGGCCTTGAAGACCCGCGCCGCCACCCCTGGCGTGCCTGCCATGCCCGCACCCACCACAGCCACGGCGCAGACATCGTGATAATGCGATATCTCCTTGACGAGGTCCCTCGGAAACTCCGCTCTCAGGGCGTCCTCAGCTTTCTCCACCTGCCTCTCCTCGATGATTATGGAGATATTGGCCTCGGACGACCCCTGGCTGATCATGATTATGTTGACTCCCGCCCTGGCAAGAGCTGTGAAGGCACGCGCAGCGACGCCCAAAGTCCCGATCATGCCAGCCCCCGAGATGTTGAGCAGTGCCACGTTCTTGTGCAGTGTCACCGCCTTGATGACATCGGCCTTGGGCACGTCGTCATGCACAATCGTCGTGCCGGCAATGTCGGGGTCGAACGTGCACTTGACGCGCACGGGGATGCCCTTTCGTATGGCCGGCTCGATGGCGCGGGGATGGAGTACCTTGGCCCCGAAGTTGGACAGCTCCATGGCCTCCCTGTAGGATATGCTGGGTATGGGCTTGGCCTCAGGCACGATCTTGGGATCGGTTGTCATGATTCCGGACGTCTCCTTCCAGAACCATATCTCGTCGGCATCTATGGCCGCCCCGATGAGCGAGGCGGACAGGTCCGAGCCGCCACGGCCCAAAGTGGTGATGGTGCCCTTCTCATCCTTGGCTATGAAGCCGGTCACCACGGGTACGCCCCTGATCGGAAGCAGCCTCTGAGGTATGAGGGTGTATGTCTTCTCCAGGGGGCGGCTGTCTCCGTAGTTGCTGTCTGTTACGATCCCGGCGTCCGAGCCGGTGAAGTGCTGAGAGGGGATGCCCATATCCCTCAGGACGCCGGATAGAATGGGGGCCGCCAGCTGTTCTCCATATGACGAGATGTAATCCAGAGACCGTGCAGTCAGCTCGCCCAGATAGCATATGCCGATGTAGGCCTTCTCAAGCTCGGAGAGCTTCTTTGAAATAGTCTCTGTGACCTCTTTGGCAATCTGGGGGTCTTTTATGGCATCGGCTATGGCCTGATTGTGCCTGTCAGTCAGCTTCTCCATGAAGTCGATTACGTCCGATACGTTTCCTTCTCTGGCCGCCTTTCGGGCGCCGGCCAGCAGTTCGTCGGTTACGCCCTGTAGAGCGGAGGTTACCAGAACTATCTCGTTGCCCTGGGAGAAATGCTGGACCAGATCGCCCACATGCCTCAGTCTGCTTCCATCCGCGACGGAGACACCACCAAACTTCATTATCAAGCGTGCCATGGCAAAAACCTCTGCTTTGCTCTCTTCGCATCGATTTAAGCTTTGCCTGCCCAAATCCCGGATATGGCCGAAGGCTTAAATAGATTGAATCCGAGGAGTCTGAGTCCTAATCAGGATTGTAATCTTTATCTCAGACTTCGAGAGGCGTATTATGGGCAAGAGGAAGAAGATAGCAGAACGTGTGATGACTCTGATGGACAAGCCTGAAATGATCAGGAACATCGGAATAGTAGCACATATCGATCACGGCAAAACAACCCTTTCTGATAACCTACTGGCCGGCGCAGGCATGATCTCCATGGACCTGGCCGGAAGGCAGCTTTTCATGGACTTCGATCCACTGGAGCAGGCCCGGGGCATCACCATCGATGCTGCTAACGTATCCATGGTTCACGAGGTGGACGGAAAAGAGTATCTCATCAACATGATCGATACCCCCGGCCACGTGGACTTCGGCGGCGACGTCACCCGCGCCATGAGGGCTGTGGACGGCGCAGTGGTGGTGGTGGATGCAGTGGAGGGCGCCATGCCCCAGACTGAGACTGTGCTGCGCCAGGCTCTGCGGGAGGGCGTCCGGCCGGTTCTGTTCATCAACAAGGTCGACCGCATGATCAATGAGCTGAAGGTTGAAGAGAAGGACATGGCCGTCCGCCTGGGCAAGGTCATAGACAATGTCAACAAGCTCATCGCCGGCATGGATGAAGCCAAATACAAGGCCGGATGGAAGCTGGACGCCTCCAGGGGCAATATCGCCTTCGGCTCCGCTCTTTACAACTGGGCAATCAGCATTCCCCAGATGAAGAGGACTGGCATCGGATTCAAGCAGGTCATAGATTACTGCCGGGCGGGAAAGATGAAGGAGCTCGCAGAGAAGGTGCCCCTCTACCGCGCCGTCAACGATATGGTGGTCAAATTCCTGCCGAGCCCAGTCGAGGCCCAGAAGGAAAGGGTCAGGGTCATCTGGCATGGCGACTGGGAGAGCCCAGTGGGAAAGGCCATGGCAGCCTGCGATCCGAAGGGCCCGGTGGCCTTCATGATCAATAAGGTCAAGATCGACCCACACGCAGGTGAAGTGGCCACTGGAAGGCTGTTCTCCGGGACGCTGCACCGCGGCATGGAGCTGTACATATCGGGAGTCGCCAATACCAACCGCATTCAGCAGACGGGCATAATCATGGGCGCTGAGAGGGTAGAGGTGGAGGAGATTCCAGCCGGAAACATTGCGGCCGTCACAGGCCTGCGGGACGCCATCGTCGGCTCCACAGTCTCCACTGAAGAAAACATGACGCCATTCGAGCAGATCAAGCACGTATCCGAGCCGGTCATGACCGTGGCAGTTGAGGCCAAGAACACCCGCGATCTGCCCAAGGTGGTTGAGGTTTTGAGGCAGATAGCCAAGGAGGACCCCACACTGCAGGTCACCATCAACGAGGAGACGGGCGAGCACCTCATGGCGGGAATGGGAGAGCTTCATCTGGATGTAACCGTCACAAGGCTGCAGCGCGATCGCGGCGTGGAGCTGAAGACCAGCCCGCCAATCGTCGTCTATCGCGAGTCCATCGTCGGAAAGGCCGGGCCGGTGGAAGGCAAGTCCCCCAACCATCACAACCGCTTCTATATCGAGTTTGAGCCCCTGGAGCCCGGCGTGATCGAGGCCCTGAAGGAGGGCAAGATCAGCATGAAGATGGATGAGCTGGAAAGGCGCAAGATCCTCATCGAGAGGGGCATGGACAAGGACGAGGCCAGGAACATCGCCGGATATTACGGCACCAACGTTCTGCTCAACATGACAAAGGGCATTCAGTACCTGAAGGAGACCATGGAGCTGATACTGGAGGGCTTCGAGGAGGCTCTCAAGAACGGGCCCATATCGAGAGAGCCCGTGCAGGGCGTAAAGGCCAAGATCGTGGATGTCAAGCTGCACGAGGATGCTGTGCACCGCGGCCCGGCTCAGGTCATACCGGCAGTCAGGCAGGCAGTGCAGGCGGGAATACTCATGGCCGACCCCGTATTGCTCGAGCCATTCCAGAATGTCTATATACAGGTGCCTCAGGACCAGATGGGTGGAGCCATGTCTGAGATCCAGGGTAGAAGAGGAGTTATCCTGAGCATGGACAGCCAGGGCGACATGATAATACTCAAGTCGAAGATGCCAGTGGCCCAGATGTTCGGATTCTCCGGGGCCATAAGGTCGGCCACGGAAGGCAGAGCACTCTGGTCCACGGAGTTCGCCGGTTTCGAGCCCCTGCCCGCCAACCTGCTGCTGGAGACGGTCAAGCAGATCCGGACCCGAAAGGGACTCAAGCCTGAGATGCCCAAGCCATCTGATTACCTGAAGGTCGTTTGAGGAGGCGAAGCCCACGATGCGGCCTTCGAAAAGATTAAACACTAAAGCAGAGATACTGAAAAATATGGATAGTGCCAGTTTGGAGGAGATAAGCTATGGCAGATACTAAGCCACACCTCAATCTAGCATTCATTGGACACGTCGACCACGGCAAGTCGACGACCGTAGGCAGATTGATGTTCGAGACGGGGGCTATAGACCCTCACGTAATTGAAGAGTACAGGAAAGAAGCAGCAGCCAAGGGAAAGGCAACCTTTGAGTTCGCCTGGGCTATGGACAGCCTGAAGGAGGAGAGGGAGAGGGGTGTCACAATCGATATCGCCCATCACCGCTTCGATACCGCAAAGTACTACTTCACAGTGGTGGACTGCCCAGGCCACAGGGACTTCGTAAAGAATATGATCACGGGAGCCAGCCAGGCAGATGCGGCTGTGCTGATTGTGGCAGTTCCCGACGGCGTCATGGCTCAGACCAAGGAGCACGTATTCCTGGCCAGGACGCTGGGCGTCAATCAGCTCATAGTGGCCCTGAACAAGATCGATGCCACCACCCCGCCCTATGATGAGAAGAGGTTCAACGAGGTCAAGGACGAGGTGGGCAAGCTGCTGCGGATGGTCGGATACAAGCTGGAAGATATCCCCTTCATCCCGATCTCAGGCCTGATGGGAGACAATCTCTCCAAGCCCAGCGAGAACTTGAAATGGTACAAGGGACCGACCCTGCTGGAGGCCTTGAACAACCTCAAGGTACCACAGAAGCCCACCAACCTGCCCCTGCGCGTGCCGGTGCAGGACGTTTACACCATCTCAGGTGTGGGCACTGTGCCTGTGGGGCGCGTCGAGACAGGCGTCATGAGGAAGAACGACAAGATAGTCTTCCAGCCCGCAAATGTGACCGGCGAGGTCAAGTCCATCGAGATGCATCACGAGGAGGTCCCCGAGGCCTACCCCGGCGACAACATCGGATGGAACGTGCGTGGCGTATCCAAGAAGGATATCCGCCGCGGCGATGTCTGCGGATCGATTGAGAAGCCCCCGACCGTAGCCAAGGAGTTCAAGGCCCAGATAGTAGTGCTGCAGCATCCGAGCGCCATATCTGCCGGATACACCCCCGTATTCCACTGCCATACGGCGCAGATCGCCTGCACCATCACATCCATTCTGGCCAAGCTAGATCCCAGGTCAGGAGCGGTTAAGGAGGAGAACCCCGCCTTCATCAAGGCCGGAGATGCAGCCATCATAATGGTTACACCCTCCAAGCCCATGGTCATCGAGCCGGTGAAGGAGATTCCGCAACTGGGAAGGTTCGCCATCAGAGATATGGGCACGACCGTCGCTGCCGGCATGTGCATGAGCGTGACCCCACGCTAAATTTTTTTGGTGTAAAGCATGCAGAAGGCAAGAATTAGACTCTCCGGCACAAATCCCCTGATGCTGGACGATATATGCGGTCAGGTCAAGGGGATTGCCCAGAGAACCGGCGTCCACATGGCCGGACCCATCCCCCTGCCCACCAAGAAGATGGTGGTTCCCTGCAGGAAGAGCCCTGACGGCGAGGGGACGGCCACCTGGGATCACTGGGAGATGAGGGTACACAAGAGGCTGATCGACCTGGATGCCGATGAGAGGGCTCTGCGCCAGCTCATGAGAATCCAGGTACCCAAGAACGTGAACATCGAGATCGTGCTGGAGAGCTAGTTATATGGTGGCTGCTTTCCCGGAAACGGAAAGCCGCTAACCTATCTAACCTATATTTCATAATTTTTAGTGGACTCGTAGTATAGTCTGGATAGAATAGAGGCCTCCGGAGCCTCGGACCCGGGTTCGAATCCCGGCGGGTCCGTTATCAGCAGTCTATCCCGTCACATCCCGTCTGCTTTTCTTCCGCCACCGGGCTCTCCCGGAACTTGATGGTCTTCTCCACTTCGAAGGTTCCGCTGAACATCTCATGCGCTCTGATATCCTTGCTGAACATCTTATGCATATGAGCGTCCGTCTGCCAGGTTCCGTTGAACGAGTTTTTGGCTGTGATGCCCACTGTATGCACCTGGCTGGCCCTGAGCATCTCTTCCAGCCTCCTGGGATCGGTGGTGTAGGCGCCTGGATTGGTGGATGCAAATATGCTGCTGTCCTCTCTGTCCATCTCCGTCACAGAGTAGCTCTCAGATATCTCGGCACCGATTCCTCCCCAGAAGGCTTTGGAGTGGATGTACTTCATTCCCACCATGGGGGTCTTGCCCGAGTAGGTGATCCGGCTGCCCTCCCAGAGATTGAGAAGCATGGACGAGCTGCCATCCCCTGCAGGCACATCAGCCGCCCTCTGTGCCTCGACCGTCCCTGAGTCCATCTCCAGGTCTCCGTCGCCATACATGAAGTTGCTGTACTCCAGGGCGATCTCTCTGTCTTTAACCGAGACTCCAACCTCAAAGGCCCCTGTCCCGGTCACCTTCAGCCGGTTGCAAAAATCCCCATCCTGGAGCGGCTCCTTCAATGCCGGCGTAGCCTGCCCGCCCTCCAGTGAGAAGAGGAATATCAGCAACAAAGCCGCTATCCATCCCTTCGTCCTTCTACCCCGCTTATGAATATTGTATTCTTCTAGCTAAAAAACTTATTGTTGCCCGGCAAAAGCTTCATCTTCCATTATCCTCCATCATCCAGCGATGACCTCAGACCTGGCGGTTGTCATGGATGTGGCCGGCACAATGCTGCGGATGTACCGTGTGGCCAAAGACATCAGCAGCGGTGTCATTATGAAACAGGTGGTCACCTGGGAGCTGATAATGGAGAAGAGCGGCAGGGCTTTGGTAGTACCCCAGATGGACCCTGACATCATCTCCTCCCTGAGGCCGGATGATCCGCTGGCCGCCGTTATCCACGGCTGCGAGCATCTTGTGGAGGTGAGCTGCAGCAGCAGCAATGTATCCAAGGAGAGGGCCCTGGAAATTCTGGGAGGCTCCAGTGCGAAGGTTCGTGACCTGCAGGAGGTGCACCAGGCGGTGGTGAGCAGGTGTCCGGAAAAATATCGCACTGCAGGCATGATAGTGGATGACAGTCGCGATGAGGTTGCCTTCACACTGAGCACGGGCGGCGTACCATTTCCGGGATTTCAAGATGTCCTGCTCGAACTGAAGCAGATGAGCGCAGAGGTATACGTGGCATCAGGAGACAGCATGAGAAGCCTCTCATTTCTTGAAGAGCTGGGAATAGACCCGCACCGTATTTATCCGGTTTGCAGTCCGAAGATGAAGAAGAGGGTAGTCTCCGATCTGAAGGGCCGGTACAGGAGGGTTGCGATGGTGGGCGACGGTTTGAATGATATTTATGCACTACAGGCCGCGGACATTGGCATACTTACGGTGCAGCAGGATACACACCCGGCGCCGCGGCTCAGGGGTGCGGCCGATGTGGTTATAAGTGATATAAAAGAGCTGCCGGATATGGTTAAATTATATTTATAATGATTTCAATAAATTTTTACGGTTATCATCACATTACGATCTTTTTTCGCCTATTTAAGTGATATGATTCGCGAAGGGGATAATTCTAAGAAAAGTATATATAGTTGAAGAACACACTTGCCTCTTGTAACATTTTAAAATTGCTTCGGAAACGCGACTGTATTTGAAAATGCTAGGAGTAGCCCGTAAATGTTCGAAGAGCTATTAGAGCTATACAAAACAAAAGCAGATGAGATAGAGAAGAAAAGAAAAGAAGCCCAGGCTATGATCCTGCTGGTCTCCGCCATGGAACGGATATCACAGGAGATGGAGTCCAGGCAGAGCGATGTTGAGTTGATCGGCAGGCTTATCGACCAAGTAGACCGCCTTTCCAAAGATGTGGCTGACATCAAGAGCCAGCTCCGCACCCGTCAGGGAAGGGCTGCACCGGTTCAGGAGAGCGCATCCGGTGATGGAAAGGCCCTGGACAACCATGCTCGATCCTTGATAGACATCATCGAGGAGAAGCCGGGCAGATACACTACCAGCGAGCTGGTGGACATGCTGGGCCTCAATAAGACCACAGTGATAAGCGTGATGAAGCGGGCCCATGAGCTGGATCCTGTGCATGTCAAGATGACTCAGGGAAAGAGGCGGAAGCTATACCTATCCTATGTTCCGGATGAAGAGGGCGGATCGGAGCAAACAGCGGCTGGATCGGAAGAGCCTGACAGAATCAAGCTCGAACTCATGGCCATGACCTGAACCCCAATTGACTGTTTTAAAACTGATAGTCTGTTGAAGGTCAGGCTGCCGGCTGGCAGGCCTGGATCGCCTGATCTTCTTTATATTGCCACGTCGTTCAGAAAAAGCGAAATGTCATTGGACCGGCAATATTGTTGTGAGATGATCGGCCATCTCTTGCCGTCAGCCGCCTCCTGCAATCAGCTTGAGGGCTTTTATCAATTCATATTTGGCGTTATCGACCGCAGAACGCCTGATCTCCATGCGGTACATGAGCACCACGAATACCGTGAATGTTGTGAGCAGAGCGAATACTATAGCCAGAACAGTGACCGTGCCGAAGTTGTTGGTTATCAGGAAGGGAGAGGATATCAGGGCGGCGAATCCGGAGACCGTGGTCAGGCCGGAGGCTATGAGGGCCGAGCCTATGCGCCGGGAGGTGACCATCAGAGCCTCCATCGGCTCGCCTATGCGCCCAAGCTCCTCATAGAACCTCTCCATCATAATTATGGCATACTCAGATCCCACGCCCAGGATCAGGGCGCCCAAAGTTGCTGTAAGAGGGGTATACTTCAGATCGCCAATGTACATCACACCCCCCATCCAGCCTATGACCACCAGCATGGGCAGAACGGGAAGAAGCGCTTTTATCAGGTCCCGGTATATGACCAGGAGCACGGCGAATATGAGAAACAGTCCGAGCAGCGTCATCTCCGTCCTGCCCTGGGTCAGAGCGCCGATGACTGTGGTCATGACCACGGCATTACCCGTCTCCCGCACGGATACATCGGGAGGCGGAGGGTTCCAGGCCACATCTTTGTCGATCTCTTTGATGAGCCTATCTGTGCCTTCCGCCCCAAGGTTTGTGAGAGTCTGCCCCACATTCAGCTTGATTATGGCAGTGTCGTGGCCGTCCAGCAGCTTTTCCTTGCTGGAGGCGGGAATGGCGTCTATCAGTTCTCTGATACGGGTTCGGTCCTGAGGGATCTCTCCTCCGGCGGCCTGCGCCACCAGCCTGGCGATGCTATCATAGCCGCGGATCGCATCTCTGGAGCGCTGCAGATAGGCGCAGAACTCCTCCATCCATATCAGAGTATCGGGATCGGTGATGTCGTCCGCCTGGACGACCAGGTCTAAAGTATCAATGCCTCCGAATATGTCGCTCATGTGCCGGAAATCGACCAGTGGAGGCAGGTCCTGGGGCACATAATTTTTAAAATCGGTATCGACCTCAACCAGTGTGTCGGCATATATGCCGGCGAGGGATAGAAAGAGCGCGGCGACCAGCACCACGTGCCATCTCTTGATGCTGAAGTCTGCCACAGATCCTATAATCTCGCCGATGAGCGTATCTTTGGCAGCTGGCGCGCCAGCCATTTTAGCCCTTCTGCCCCGTTTCTCCACGATATAAAGCAGCGTCACTCCCACGAAGAGAGCGGAGAGATAGCAGAGAAAGAGGCCGATCAGGCAGAGAAGGCCGAAGTCCCTGGTCATGGGAACTGATGAGGTGAGAAGGGAGACAAATCCCATACCTGTTATGATCAGGGCGATCATGACTGGTATGGAGACGTGGCTGACCGTCTCGATCACCGCCTGGACCGGCGATCCGCCCTTTGCAAACTCCTCGTCGATGCGGTTGTGGAACTGTATGGCATAGTCTATGCCGATTCCGATGAGCACGGGAAAGGCTGACATGGAGACCATCG
>JAGPMN010000053.1 GCA_018052825.1 Methanothrix sp. | reverse complement strand
GCTATCGAAGAATAACCGAAAAAGATGGTTAATCAAGGAAATTTGGCGTCTGAAGAGCGGAAAAATGGTTGAATCGTTGGCCGAGCCGTATATCTGATAGGAGACCTGAAGTTATTAGGAATCCTCATACGATATATTGAAAATACCTGATTCAATTGTCGTGAAATTGATTGATCGATGATCGAGTGGTGGGCAATTGATTGCGAAAAAAATCTAAATATGAATAAGTCAAGATAATTTGATATATAAATCAAGCCTGGATATCAGCAGGTGCTCGGTTATGAAGCCTGCTTTAATTCTATTGCTTGCAATATTGATCCTATCCTCCGGCTGCATAGAGCGGCAGGAGGCCACGGTTGTGGAAGAAAAGGCCGCTACGGAGCAGTGGAAGGCCGATGGAATTGTCGGTGCGAATGAATACTCCCGCAGCATGCTTCTGCAGGCTCCGTCAAGGCAGGGGTACATGGGTGGCGATATGGAGGTCTCCTGGAAGAACGACAATGAATACCTCTACCTCGCCCTGAACGGCAGCACCGACGGCTGGCTGGCCATAGGATTTGATCCTCTGGAGTGGATGAAAAACTCGGATATAATCCTGGCCTCAATGAAAGCAGGCAGGGCTGTGGTGCTGGACGAGTACTGCACCGGCAACTACGGGCCGCATATAGAGGATACAATGCTTGGAGGCAGCAGCGACATCGCCGAGTCGGGCGGCAGCAGCGCCTCCGGCCGGACAGTCATAGAGCTCTCAAGAAAGCTGGACACGGGAGACAGGTTCGACAAGGCATTCTCCCCCGGACAGGCAGTCTCCATAATCTGGGCGCTGTCCGGCAATCCAGACATCAGCCTCAAGCATAACGTAGCCTGCGGAGAGGGCATCCTTACACTGACAGCCGGAGAGGCAGCCGCACCCGCGGCATCTGCTGCGGCAGTCGCAGCCCTAAGCCCCGTTGAGAGAGACGGACTTCTCTTCATATGGGAGGAGGAGAAGGCAGCCCGCGATCTTTACACATCCCTCCATGAGAAGAATAACCTCACCATCTTCCTGGATCTGATGAGATCGGAGCAGAGCCATATGGATCAGGCCAAAGCGGTTATAGACAGGTATAATCTTTCCATCCCGGAAAATGATGAGGGGGTATTCCAGAACCAGACCTTGCAGAAGATCTATGATGAGCTGCTGGCGGAGGGCCTGAAGTCAGATGAGGATGCCCTTAAGGCTGCCGCCACCTTCGAGGAGATAAGCATAATGGACCTGGAGAGGGAGCTGGCAGCAGCCAGGACGGCGGATATCAGAACCGCCTACCAGGGACTTCTGGCCGGCTCTCGAAAGCACCTGCGCTCCTATGTCAGCGACCTCAAGGATCAGGGAATTTCATACAGCCCTAGGTATCTTGAAAAGGGCGAGTTCGAGGATATTGTGAAGGCTGCATAATTTTGATAGCCCTTTTTGGGGAGCATGGTCTACCGATATCGTTTGCTTATTAGATGCATGTCAATTCATATTAATCATGCCCGGACTGAATCAGCATCTACCGACCTACTCTCAAGCACCTAAACACATACAAAAGAACAAAGTGAAGATATCTGCTCTTTTCCACCTCATGCTCTATCTCCGAAACACAGATACTATCGTAAAATACTTAACGAATTCCCTCGTTCAACCTATAAATGTTTTGGCTTTTGTCAGCGATAGCTCATCTCAAATTCACCACATCGGTTGATCGCGACACCTCTATCTCTTCTCTGCCCTGATACTCTCTCACTATGCCTTTTACAGCAATCAGGTCTCCTTTGCCGAGCCTGCCTGCCAGCTCCTCGGCGCCGCTTCTGGCAGGCACGAATACCGGAAGGGATGTGCTGTCCAGTTCGATCAAGAGGTGCCCGCCGCTCTGCGTCATCTTCAATTCAGTTATTCTGCCCTGCACCGAGAGGCTCTGGCCGCCATTTCTGGCGGAGGACGACGTGGCAGTAGAGACGCCCAATGCAGAAAATGGTGAAGAGGAGGAGGCTGAAGAGCCAGGGGCTGCGCCGCCTACATCCGGAGAAAAGGCCCAGAAGGCCACAGAGAGAGATCCCAGGGCCATGAGCAGCAGCACAAATACTACCATCTCCTCCTTCTGAAGCCTCATGATCCCGATCAAGCTCGGCTATTGCGCGAAGGCTTTTACTTCTTTGCCTGCTGCTGGGCACCGAAGCGCTCCTGCCAGCTCTTCTCCAGGTGCTCCAGGCAGATGTCGCACACGCCCTTGTAAGCGCCCTCAGGGTATGTCAGGTTGTGAACGGGGGCCTTTATGGGAAATAGCGTCGGTCTGGCACGGGTGCATAGTTCGCAATCAGCCATGTAAATTCATCTCCTACGCGGGTTAATTGTGCTTCCTATTGTTTAAGCTTTCTCTCGGAGTTCAGTCAGGCATGTACGCCTGCTGAATTCTCACCACCTCGGCCGAGCTTTTGGCTGCGGCATACTCCTGCAGAGGCTCCCTGTTCATCTCTAAAAAGACATGCCCCCATTTGAACTTGGATAAAAGCATCTCCGCCTGCGCCACCTCTCCCAGTATGAATAGCCCCGCAGCCAGGGCCTCCACAGTGGAGAGCTTGAAGGGCTTGCCGAAGTTGACAGGGTTGGCTGCCACAAGGTAGGGCAGAGCTCTCTCATCAAGCCGCATGCGGGCGAAGACCTCCTCTGCACGGGCCCAGCTGCAGTCAAGCGCCGCCAGCCCCCTCCTGCCCCTGTCCCGGGGTGAGAGGGCTTTCTTTGAAAAGGGGCTCAGGACCAGAAAGGGGCGCAGGGCACTCACCCGATCCGTCAGCCTCACCAGGTTGAATCTGGCGAGCTTCTTTCCCGAGCATTTTTTTGGGTCGCACTGATTGGCATGGTAGACCAGAAGCTGCATGACGGCATTCATCCACCGATAATCCTATTAACATTGTGTTCAACTGCTAAGCCGGCAGAAAAGCTGGGAGCGTTCTGATGAGCGAGGTCTCCAAAGAGTACAACTTCAAAAGTGTGGAAGAGAAATGGGTAAGAAGCTGGGACAATTCTATATATCACTTCGACTGGGAATCGAAGAAGCCTCAATACATCATCGACACACCTCCGCCCTACCCTACAGGCAATTTCCATATCGGAAACGCCCTCAACTGGTGCTATATCGATTACGTAGCCCGCTACAAGCGCATGAAGGGCTTCAATGTCATGTTCCCTCAGGGCTGGGACTGTCACGGCCTGCCAACTGAGGTCAAGGTGGAGGAGCTGCATCACATCACCAAAAATCAGGTTCCGAGAGAGGAGTTCCGCCGGCTGTGCGAGAAGCTCACATATGAGGCTATCGAGCGCTTCCATCAGTCCATGGGTAGGCTTGGCCTTTCCATAGACTGGTCCAATGAATATGTGACTATGAAGCCTGAGTACTATGTCAAGACCCAGAGATCCTTCGTGAGAATGTATGAAAAGGGTCTGATCTACAGGGATGACCATCCTGTGAACTGGTGCCCCAGATGCGGCACGGCCATCGCCTTTGCAGAAGTGGAGTACGACTCGCGTACGACCAGCCTCAATTACATGCGCTTTGCCTCAGAAGAGGGCGATATGCATATCGCCACCACGAGGCCTGAGCTTCTGCCCGCCTGTGTGGCAGTGGCAGTGCACCCGGAGGACGAGCGATACAGCCGGTTCATAGGCAAGAGCGTTACAGTTCCCCTCTTCAATTACGATGTGCCGGTGATATCCGATCCCGTTGTGGACAGGAGCTTCGGCACCGGGATAGTCATGATCTGCACCTTCGGAGACAAGCAGGACGTCAGATGGTGGATGGAGCATCACCTGCCACTGCGCCAGGCAATTGACAGAGATGGCAGGCTCACAGGCGTCGCCGGCCCCTACGCCGGCCTGGACGTAACAGCCGCCAGGGAGAGGATCCTCCAGGACATGAAGGCGCAGGGTATAGTCTTCAAGCAGGAGCCCCTAGCTCAGAACGTGGGCCTGTGCTGGAGGTGCAAGACTCCGATCGAGATCCTCTCCGAGAGGCAGTGGTTCGTCAGGATCGATCCTGAGGAGATCAAGAGGACTGCGGATGAGATAGAATGGGTGCCGCCCCACATGCAGGTTCGTCTCAAGAACTGGGCTGACTCTGTGGAGTGGGACTGGTGCATCTCCAGGCAGAGGGTCTTTGCGACACCGATACCCGTCTGGTACTGCAGGACCTGCGGAGAGACAATTGTGGCCAGGGAGGAGTGGCTGCCACTTGATCCCAATCAGACCTCCCCGCCGGTCAAGTGCAAGTGCGGCAGCAGCGACTTCATAGCCGAGCAGGATGTCCTGGATACATGGATGGACAGCTCCATCTCAGCCCTCGCAGTGGCAGGCTGGCCGGAGAGAAAGGATATGCGCATGCCCACCCAGCTGCGCCCGCAGGGGCATGACATCATCCGCACATGGGCCTTCTACACAATCCTGCGCACCAAATCCCTGGTGGGAATGAAGCCCTGGGAGACCATACTCATCAACGGCATGGCTTTAGGCGAGGACGGGCACAAGATGTCCAAGTCCCTCAACAACTTCATCAGGCCTGAGGAGGTGTTCGATACCAATGGAGCCGATGCCCTGCGCCAGTGGGCGGCTATGGGCGGCAGCCCAGGAAGCGACATCATGTTCCAGTGGAAGGAGATCACAGCCGCAAGCCGCTTTCAGCAAAAGCTGTGGTCCATATTCCGCTTCTCTCTGCCCCTCATCGCCGGTGCGGAGCCGCTGGCTGAGGTTCAGCCAGGCCAGGTGGACCGCTGGCTTTTGGCAGAGCTGGACGCCCTGATAAAAAAGGCCACAATTGCCATGGACGCATTCCAGTTCGATGAGACCATGAAGGCCATTCGCGGTTTTGCATGGGAGGCTTTCGCTGACAACTACATAGAGCTGGTCAAGGCCCGCCTCTACGGCTCAGACGGGCCGGAGAGGAGGGCTGCCAAAAGCACACTCTACAGGGCTATTGAGACCGTAAGCCTGCTCCTCGCACCCTTTACCCCCTTCATATCCGAGGAGATCTACCATACGCTCACTGACGGAGGGAGCGTGCATGCTCAGAGCTGGCCAGAGCCGCTTGGATTTGACGTAGATCCAGCGGGCCTGACCATCAGGGATATCGCCGCAGCCCTGCGCCGCTATAAGGCTGAGAGGGGCATGGCACTCAATGCGCCTCTGCCTGGAATCACAGTATACTCAGATATCGCTCTGGAGACTGTGGACCTCTCAGGCGTGGCCAACAGCCCTGTGGAGAGCCGCATGGGCAGCCCGGAGATAGAGACGAAGCCTGTGGCTGTCAGGCCGCAGATGAAGATCATAGGGCCGCTCTTCAGGGACAGGAGCGGCAAAATAATCAGGGCCCTGTCCGGCATGGACCCGGCTGCGGTTGCCTGCCAGAAGGCAGGAGGATCGATACGGATCGAAGTGGACGGCGAGGATTTCGACCTTCCCCCAGACGCTGCAGAGATTGCAGTTGAGACCCACTCAGCCGGCGCGGCAGTAGATGTCCTGCGCCTGGAAAGGGCAGTAGTGCTGATCAAGAGATAGTGGTGCCGATCAGGATATGATTGAGGTAGAGGTAAAGGCCCGGGCCAGGGAGGACACGGCTGAGAGGATTGCAGCTTTAGGAGCCGTGCCGATCGCAGTGGAGACGCACAGGGACATCTACTTTAGCTCCCCCCTCCGCGACTTCAGGAAGAGCGACGAGGCTCTACGCATACGCATCAAGGAGGATGGAGCCCGCCTGACATACAAGGGCCCCAAGCTGGACGGCACAACCAAGTCCCGCAGGGAGATCACTGTTGGAATAGAAGGCCCGGAGCAGATGCAGGAGATCCTCGAGTCTCTGGGATTCGTCCCATCCGCAACCGTCTGCAAGCGCCGCAGCAAATACTCACTGGAGGGAGCCGTCCTGGCCCTGGATGAGGTTGAGGGTCTCGGCTGGTTTGTGGAGGTGGAGATGGCCGCATCCGGCGGTGACGGCTCCTATGAGGAGCAGAGGCTCAAGGTCATATCCATTCTGAAAAGGCTCGGCCTTGATGAATCCATTCGCAAATCCTATCCGCAGCTGCTGGATGAAGGGCGGCGATGAGCGAGAGAGCGAGGCTGCCTGTTGCAGTCATGCTGCTATTCATTGCAGCAGTGCAGATTCTGGCACTGGCCATCACCCCTGCCATATCCTCCAGCGGAGACCGGGTCTTTCAGGACCCGTCATCTACCCTCAACCCATTCATCTATGTGATCTTGATACTGGGCTTTACAGCCTTTCTCCTCCTGGCCATGAGGCTGAAGAAGGGCTGGATTGTGGGAGGATTCATACAGCTGTCCATAGCCGCAAGCATCTACTATGTGCTGGCCGCATTCCTCACGCCCCTGCTGGCGCTGCTCCCCACCCTGGCTGTGATGCTCCTCTTAAGATACTATCCTGAGTGGTATGTCATCGATGCCTTCGGCATTGTCGTCTGCGCGGCGATCAGTGCCCTGTTCGGAGTAAGCATGGACCCGCTCCCCACGGTGGTTTTGCTCGTCATCCTGGCGGTATACGATGCCATATCCGTCTACAAGACCCGGCATATGGTCAGCCTCGCTGAGGGGGTCATAAGGATGAAGGCCCCGCTGCTCTTCGTGGTGCCCAGGAGCCCTGGCTACAGCTTCAGGAAGGACGAGTTCTCAGGCTCGAGCTCAGCCGCAGCTTCTACAGAGAATTCAACCACGAATGAGAAAGGCCGCATGGGAGCCTACTTCCTGGGGCTCGGAGACGCCATCATCCCCACAATCCTGGTGATATCTGCATACGTCACGCTTCCTGGAGCCGGCATTTTGGGGATCGGCTATCCCGCGGCTGGAGCCATGCTGGGGACGTACATCGGCTTTCTCCTTCTCATGACCACATCAAGGGAGCGGCCCCAGGCGGGCCTGCCATTTCTCAACAGCGGTGTGATACTGGGATTTTTGGCCGGATGCATGGCGGCTGGCGTATTTGTATGTGTTTAGGTCCATGAATTCATCATCTATCGGCCCATTTCGTGCCATTCTCTGCTGCCTTTTCATTTAGAGCCTTTTTTGGTGGGCATAGTCTAACGATATCGTTTGCTTATTAGATGCATGTCGATTTATATTAAGCATGCTCGGACTGAATCAGCATCTGCCGACCTGCTCTCAAGCACCTAAACACATACGCGTATTTTAACTTGTAGGATCGGAAAGGACGGAGCGGGAAGTCCCCATCCTTCAGGGTGTGGATGAGAGCGGAGTCCTTCCCTTAATTTCAGCCCACCAACAACCATTTAAGGAAAGAATGGTCTATGCTTATTTTGGTAAATCAAATGAAATACAAGCTCGATAGGTCTGCTCACTCCGTGTATTCACTTCACTACCACTTAGTGGTAGTTATCAAGTACCGGAGGAAAGCACTCTATGATGAGGCGATTCGCGAGAGGTTAAAGCAGATCATTTGGAGTTTGGCAGATGAACTTGGAATAGAAATACTAGCACAGGAACCTGCCGAAGATCATCATCATATACTGTTTACCGCGACACCAACAACCAACTTATCCAACATCGTGAATGTAATCAAAGGGGTCACTGCTAGGAGACTTCGACAAGAATTTCCACAGACTAAGAAGCTTCTTTGGGGTGATTCGTTTTGGTCCAATTCATACTTCATCGCGAGCACAGGGCAGGTATCTCTTGATGTTCTGATGCAATATGTAGAATCTCAAATGGAGAAAGTATGATTGTAAGCTACAAGTATCCCATCTTCCCGAACAAGATGACTCAATGGAAGTTAGCAGAGAATTTGGATGCTTGTAGGTGGCTTTATAATCGACTTCTCCAAGGCCTGAATGAAGCAAAAGAAAAAGGCTTCAATCTCAAGACCTATGACACCCAGAACATGATACCATCCCTGAAGCTTGAGAATCCAAAGCTGAATCTGGTCTATTCCAAAGTCCTCCAGATGGTGAATTACACTCTCTGGTCTAACATCAAAGGGCTCGCAGCGTCTAAGAAGAATGGTCGGAAGATCGGTCATATTCGCTTCAAAGGGTACGGTTGGTACAACACCCTGAATTACAACCAGTCAGGCTTCAAGATCGATCAAGATCATGGTATATTGCATCTTTCCAAGATCGGAGGTATGCGGATCAAGATCTATCGAAAGATCGAAGGTTGCATCAAAGCCGTCATAATCAAGAGAGAAGGCGAAAGATGGTTCGCCATAGTTCAGGCTGATAAGGAACCACAGCCGTTGCCAGAAACAGAGGAAGCGGTAGGTCTGGATGTAGGTTTGACTTCATTCGTGGTTGATTCTGAAGGCAATGAGATAGAGAATCCAAGATGTGCCGAGCAATCTGCTGATAAACTGGCAAGACTGCAACAAAAGCTGGCCAGAGCGGTGAAGGGATCAAACAATTATAGGAACCTTAAGGATAAAATTGCGAAGCTGCATAAGAGAATCAACTGTCAACGGGACGATTTCCTACATAAGTTATCTCGGAAATATGTCAATAACTTTGATATCATCTGTGTCGAAGATCTGGATATCAAGGGTCTGAAGGAGAAGGGCCATAACAAGGGGATGCATCGAAGCATTCACGACGCATCCTGGTCCAAGTTCATATTTATGCTTTCGTACAAGGCTCAAAGTGCTGGTCGAAAGCTAATCAAAGTAGATCCCAAGAACACAACTCAGAGGTGTTCCAATTGCGGAAGCATCGTGAAGAAAGAACTCTCAGATCGAGTGCATGAGTGTCCTTACTGTGGGTTCTTATGTGATCGAGACTACAATGCTTCCAGGAATATACTTATCACAGGGATGGAACAGCCCGCAGCGCCCATAGAGCCAAAACCTCTACGTCACGTATCAGTGATGCAAGTTTTGGCAATGAAGTGGGAAGCCGCGTCCTTCAGGACGCGGTAGTTCACAATCTCACGCTTATAATCCTGCCATCGAGGATATCCTTCTCGCTTACGTTTATGTTCTGTGTCTTTATGCCTTTCTCGTTGCCGGAGAATATCATATACGGGCCAAGGGCATGAGTATCATATTTGCTCTCGGTGGAATAAGGAACTCTTATCTCATACTCGCCATCTACCAGCGATCCCTCGTTGATATAGCTGAATTTTATGCCCTGATTTGAGGTCATGTTCAGCAGTGCGCCTACCCTTTGATCTGCAGATGTGCTGACCCTTATCAGTGCGCCGGGAACATATTCGAATATCTTTATCATGCTGTCAGGATTTCCGGTGCCTACGAGCGTAGGGGAGCCGTAGATCAGTCTGAAGTGTCCCATGCCTGCGCCATTGAAAAAGTACAGGCGTGCCATTGTCGTCTCCATGAGCTTCTCTGTTGGTACGGCCTCAAATGCCGAGCCGTAATCCTTGACCACCAGGTAGCTGGATGGATCCTCATTTGCCCAGGCAGCAATGCCGGGAAGCTTGCCGTAAAGCATATTATAGTCCACCAGAACATACTTCGCTCCCCTCGCATCAAGCAGCCCTGTTGAGGCAGACTCATCTCTCGCGAGATAGAATTTCACGCAGTCGTCCACGCCGGCCTGGAAGTTATTTGCTATCACAGGCCTCTTTGCGATGTATACCACCCAGTTTCCATAATCCCAGAAGTTCATGACGCTGTACTCAGGTGTCTTTTCAGGGTTATCATAAAAGCTCGTAGGGTTGCTGTTGCTCTTCAGCCACCTCAGGGAGTCGTCCCAGTCGCCTGCGATCTGGGGGAGATTGCCTGTGAAGCTCACGGTCTCGGTGGCTGTGGGCAGGATCAAAAGCAATAGCAATGCTACAGTCACGGCCCTTGAGGATCTCCACCGCCTGCCTGCTGCATCAGCTGCCCAGAAGAGAAGAGCGCCTATCAGAATCCCTGTTGCAACTGTGGATATGTAGAGGAATCTTATCTGTACGACTGTCAGCAGAAGAGCTCCTGCAGCCCATGTCAGTAGGAAGAGCAGGCCCTTTTCTCCCGCGCCTCTCCGTCTGACATATACGGCCAGGACGACAAGCCCGGCCAAAGAGAGGAGCAGGTTCAATATAAGGCTCCAGCCAAGGCTGGAGACGAGCGAGTATGAGAAGAGGCCTCCGGATTTGGATAAGAGGGGCTCCGCCTCTGAGATCCTTCCGCCCATACCAGTCGAGAGGAGATAGTCGCCACCGGATTGAACTAGAGCAATTATATCGATGCCAGCGAGCCTGAAGAGAGCGGCAATGGCGCCTGCGATGGCTAATAGGGCCAGAGGAAAGGCCGTCCAGCTAATATTCTTCTCGAGGCAAAAATCGGATACCGCGAGCATTAGCAAGACTGCCGCAACCGCCGCAGCCAGTCCTGCGAAGGATGGAAGCATCCAGGGAGCATTCCAGAAGGGCAGTGTGAATATCAATGCCACCCCAAATGCCAGCAACAGCGTGGCTGCAAACCCTTTCGATCGAATTCCGCTCTTCAGATCGTATGTCATCTGAATGCATACATAGGCCAGGATTATCCCGAGATATATATCTGCGCCAAGCCATGTATAGGCCAGAGCTGCCATCATCATGCCTGATGCTGCAGCAAATACGTATCTTTTTTCCGTCCGTTGAAGGGCCAAAATCAGAAATAGAGCAGAGCAGATGAAAAGAAGGACCTCCAGCCCATGGTGATCGATCGCACCTATTTGCGTCTTCGGTATATAGTAAGGGGATACTGCCGTCATGAAGGCTGAGAAGAGCGCAATATTGCTGTTGCCGCTGAAGGCTGCCTTCACCATATAATAGACCGCCACAACGGCAACAGTTCCGATAAATACAGGCAGAAAGGCCGCCACCATCTCAACTCCGGAAGGCGTATGCTGGCCCAGGGCGATAGATGCCAGTGCGGATATCTGATCGAAGAAGGGAGGCCATGTGAGGTTCAGGCCGTGGGGATAGTTGAGATATGAATCGAACCAGAGGGTATTTGGGAAGTGATCTGCAGTATACACAATTCTGCGCAGATGGTAATATTCATCGTATCCATCCGGCAGGATGCCGCTTTCCGTAAGGGCGTGCCTTCCCGAAAACAGCCTTAACAAAAGGCCCAGCAGAGCTACTGCAAGCACCTCCGCTGGCTCGTACCTCTTCTCCCTCCTCGCGCGGGTCATATGCTCTCTCGTAAGGCCGATCGAGATATATGAGGGCTTCGACTAAGCGCCTTCAGTGGCGCTCATCCACTAGCTGCTTTTCTTCGGTTATGGCATCAAGGCGCTTCATGCAACTCAATGGTGCTGATCCGCATCTGAAAGATCATACTACAAGGATGAACCTTAAATATAAATTGGTCTCTTCAAGGAACCTGCCCGGCTAAGGGGATTTCGAATGATCGAAAGCAAAAGAGCATGTTGATAATTCCTCTTGGATTTGGGCGATATCGGGTGTGATGCGATTTGGTCGAGAGGAGTACACTTGTCACAGGGGGAGCTGGTTTCATCGGTTCAAACCTCGTAGAGGAGCTTCTAGCGAAGGGCGAAGGCGTTGTTGTTCTAGATAATATGCATACAGGCAGCCTTGAAAACCTCAAGGGCCTCGAGGGTGAGCTGAATGTCGTCAGGGCCGACTGCAGGCAGATCCCGGAGCTCGATCTAAGTCCGGAGAGGATATACCATCTTGGCATTCCGTCGTCCTCGCCGATGTACAAGAAAGACCCGTTTCTTGTAGGCGAAGCGCTGAATGGGTTTTTAGCCGTCCTTGAGCTTGCCAGGAGCTGTGGGGCACGTGTCGTCTACGCCTCATCGTCGTCCCTGTATAGCGGCCTTAATCCACCACATCGCGAGGATATGGCCATTCAGGTCACAGATTACTATACAGAGGCGCGGCTTGCCATGGAGCGAATGGCGGAACTCTACAGGAAGCTCTTCGGTGTGAGCTCTGTTGGCCTGAGGTTCTTCTCGGTCTACGGGCCGAAGGAGAATTCGAAGGGGCAGTATGCAAATATAATCTCCCAGTTTCTATGGGATATACTGAAGAAGAAAACGCCTGTCATCTATGGCGATGGCTCGCAGACGAGGGACTTCGTTTACGTGAAGGATGTGGTGATGGCTCTCAGGATGTCGATGGAGTCAAACTACGACGGCATACTGAATGTGGGGACGGCAGCCGCCCATAGCTTCAATGATATCATAGAGATCCTGAGCAGAAGCCTGGAGCCCTCTATCAAGCCGAGATACATCGATAATCCCATAAAGAACTATGTCGGCCATACCCTTGCGGATACATCAAAGGCTGAAAGGGTGCTGGGCTTTCGGGCAAGATACAGCCTCGAAGAGGGCATAAAGGAGCTTATCGAGTACTACAAGGGTGATATTCTTTGAGCTTAAAGGATAAAAACGTGCTGATAACTGGCATAAGCGGGTTTGTCGGATCCAGGATGGCGAGAAGGCTGGTAGATGATGGGGCAAATGTCTACGGGCTCGTGCGCCGCAGGTCGGATGGCAGGATGCCAGCGAACATGAGACATCTTGGATTGGGAAGAGAGATCCACCTGATAGAGGGAGATCTTGAGAACATAGCCAGTATCGGGAAGGCCATCACAGCCAGCGAGCCAGATGTGATCTTCCATCTCGCAGCCCAGTCCTTTGTCCCCAGATCATTTGTGGATCCAAACGAGACCATGCTATCCAACTGCCTTGGGACTTCGAACCTTCTAGAGGCAATCAGGCTGAAGGATGCAAATCCTCGAGTGGTATTCGCCGGCAGCAGTGAGGAATACGGCCTTGTGATATCATCCAAGGAGCAGTACCTCAGAGCAGAGAAGAGATACGTTGCAGTCTTCCCACCAGCAGAACGAATACCTGAGCTGCCCATATCCGAGACGAATCCTCTTCGACCCATGTCGCCCTATGCAGTCAGCAAGGTCTATGGCGACTACTTGATGAGAAACTACTGGCACTCATATGGGATACCGACGGTTGTGTCAAGGGCATTCAACCATGAGGGTGCCGGCAGAGGCATCATGTTCGTGACATCTGTTATAACCAGCCAGGTGATGCAGCTGAAGCTTGGCGAGACCGATGCGATCAGGATTGGAAATGTCAATGCCTTCAGGGACTGGAGCCATGCAGATGACGTGATTGATGGATACATGCTCTTGGCAGAGAGGGGCAGAAGAGGAGATGTTTACAATCAGGGATCCATGAGGACGAACTGTGTCATGAGCTATATTCTTATGAGCCTGGAGGAGGCCGGCTATCCAGTAAGCAGAATCGAGACTGTCCGGGGCGGGAAGGTCGTAGAGGATCCAACTGAGCCTGAGGGATCGCCGATATTCGGACTGAACTTCGAGAAGACAAAGCTCGATGGGATGATGCTGAGAGGAGAACTGGAGTTCGCAGCAGAGGATGGGGGCGTTATAGCATATTCCGGAGAGAGGAAAATCCAGATAATCTTCGACGCTGAGAGATTCAGAGCTGCAGAGGTGCCGATACTGCTCTCTGACACAAAGAAGATAGAGACGCTTGGATTCAGCACGAAATATACCGTGCGGGATATCATAAAGGATCAGCTGGATTATTATCTCTCAGATAAGGAGCGCAAGGGATCCAATTGAAGGTTGCGATATTTTTAGACTACATCGGCGCTATCGGCGGTGGAGAGCGGGTCGCATTGATGCTGGG
>JAGPMN010000052.1 GCA_018052825.1 Methanothrix sp. | reverse complement strand
GGCTCCGATGTTGGGGAGAGCCAGTTCAAGGTGCAGGTCAGAGACGGCAAGCACGCCGGTGAAGATGGCTATGACGCAGAGCTGTCCGCCTACTTCACAATCAGCACGCCCAAGAGGAACATCACAGGCACAGTCTATGTGGACAGGAATGCCAACGGCCTTCCTGATAGCGGCGAAGGCCTGGCCGGCTGGACCGTCCGGCTCTCCGGCCAGGGAGGCGAAGTCGCCGCCCTGACGCGGGAAGACGGCTCCTACAGATTCGAGCAGCTGGAGGCCGGCACATACACCCTGAGCGAGGAGCTGCCCTCCGGCTGGAAGGCGGTCAGCCCGGAGAGCGGCTCTCTCACAGTCGAGCTGGCCGGGGAGGATGCCACAGGCATGAACTTCGTCAATAAGATCTCCTCGTTCAGCATATCGGGCATGAAGTACAACGACCTAGATGGAAACGGAGCCAACGACGGCGAGCCGGGAATGGCGGACTGGAAGATAACCCTCTCCGGCCCGGAGCAGAGGGAGGTTGCAACCGCCCAGGACGGATCATATCGCTTCGATAACCTCGCCCCAGGCACATACACCGTATCCGAGGTCGAGCAGTCCGGCTGGGTCAGAACGGCACCCAAAGAGGGCTCGTACACCGTGACCATCACGGATGCAGATGTGTCCGGCAGGGACTTCGGAAATCACGGCTCCTGGTCGATATCCGGAAAGGTATTCGAAGACAGCAATGGAAACGGGGCAATGGATGCTGGTGAGGCAGGCCGGGCTGGCATGAATATTCAGCTCTCCAGAGATGGCAGCGTGATCAACGCCACATCGTCTGCGGAGGACGGCTCCTATGCCTTCAGGAACCTGGCGCCGGGCACGTATACCGTAAGCGCTGTTGCCCAGGAAGGCTGGGCTGTGAGCATGCCGTCCGAGGGCTCCTATTCCGTTGAGCTGAAGAGTGCCGATGCAACAGGAAAGGACTTCGGAGTCCGTGGCGACCTGACCATCTCCGGCCAGAAGTACTACGACATCAACGGCAACGGGGAGCAGGACGCAGATGAGCCTGGCATTCCTGGAGGCGATGTAAGCCTGCTGCTGGACGGAAAGGTTGTGGCCAATGCCACCACCGACGACAACGGAATGTATAGCTTCAAGAACCTCCTGCCGGGAACATACACAGTCAATGATCCTGTCCCAAGCGGCCTGGTCCTCACCACATCCTCATCAGTCACAGTGACTGTTACCAGCAGTGTTGTGGTCAAGGCTAACTTCGGAATAGCCGGCCTGTATGCCATCTCCGGCATGAAGTTCAACGACAAGAACGGAAACGGCGCCAAGGATGCAGGCGAAGGCGAGCCGGGATGGGACATAGTCCTGACCGGAACCACATGGTATGGCAAGCCACTGCCGCCCCGCACCACAACCACTGCAGCAGACGGCTCCTACAGGTTCGACATGCTGATCCCCGGCACTTACAAGGTCAGCGAGACATCCAGGACCGGCTGGACTCAGGTCGTCCCGGCGAGCGGAAGCTACACCATAAACTTCCCCTTCAGATCGCCTCCTTTCGAATCGAAGAACAACGACTTCGGAAATAAGCTGGTAGCCCAGTCGGTCTCCGGCGTCAAATATAATGATGTCAACGGCAACGGTGCCAGAGATCCTGGCGAGCCCGGCCTGCAGGGATGGACGGTCAACCTGGAGCAGCCGGCTGGAACTGTCATCCAGACGGCAGTGACTGCAGCAGACGGCTCCTACAGCTTCACAGGCCTCGCAGCCGGGACATATGTGATCAGCGAGGTATTGCAGCCAGGCTGGACGCAGAAGGCCCCCTCGGGAGGCACGCACACTGTGACCCTGAGCTCTTCCACCTCAAGCGCCAGCGGAATTGACTTCGGCAACTACAACACCAATCAGCCGCCCAAAGACCCGACGCTGATCTCGGACAAGCCCAGCCCCCAGAAGGCGGGGACGCCCGTGGTCTGGACGGCAGGAGCCACCGATCCGGATGGAGACAGCCTGCTATACAGGTTCTATGTGAAGGGCCCATCCACAGGAGGCATGATGCAGCCTCAGACCGACTGGACGGCGGCCAGTGTCTGGACCTGGAGCACGGGCGTATTCGCCCCGGGGAGCTATCAGGTTGAGGTGCGGATCAGAGACGGCAAGCACGCCGGACCGGACGGATTTGATGTCAAGAAGACTGTATCCTTTACCCTGAGCAGCCCCAATAGCAGGCCCAGGCTCGATGTCCTGTGTGCGGACAGGCCGGCACCGCAGTATGCGGGAAGATGGATCAGGTGGACTGCTCTGGCATCCGATCCTGACGGCGATCCTCTGCAGTACAGGTTCTTCCTCCGCGGCCCGGCCACCAGCGGATTCTGGGTGGACCAGACCGGCTGGAGCAAGAACAACCGCTGGACATGGAGGACCGATATATGGGATGTGGGCTACAGCGAGGTCCTGGTTGCAGTCAGGGATGGCAAGCATGCCGGACCCTCGGGATCCGACGATTACGGAATAGCAGGCTATTCAATCATCAATCTCAACCAGCCGCCGGTCATAACCAGCCTCTCAAGCAGCATGAGCAGCCCACAGCCCATCGGAGCTACTGTCCGGTGGAGTGCGACCGCCATGGACCCTGAGGGAAATGCCGTATTCTATCGCTACTGGCTGAAGGGCCCGTCCACCGGATACGCCTGGGTGCTCGTCCGGGACTGGTCCACAGACCCCACATGGACGTGGATGACATCGCCCGCTGATGCCGGAACCAGCGAGGTTCATGTACAGGTCAGAGACGGCCTGCACTCATCTGTTGCCGGATGGGATGACGATGCTGGAGCCCTCTTCACAGTGCTGAGGGCCAACCAGCCGCCAGTGCTCATCTCCCTCACACCGGACAGGCCCAGCTCCCAGGCAGCCGGCGCGACCATAAAATGGACGGCCGTGGCCTCGGATCCGGACAGAGAGCCTGTGTACTACAAGTTCTGGCTCAAGGGCCCGTCCACCAAGAACACTTGGAAGGTGGTGCAGGACTGGTCCACCAAGAATCAGTGGACCTGGACGACCTCAGGAAACGATAACGGGGCCTACACGGTTTATGTCTACGCCAGGGATGGAAAGCACAACCCAGCCACAGGCTACGACAGCGCCATGGGCGCCTCCTATCTGCTCACCCCCAACCAGCCCCCAGTGCTGAGCGCCTTGACAGCCGACAAGAAGAGCCCGCAGAGCGCTGGAACTGTTATAAAATGGACTGCAAAGGCCACGGATGCCAATAAGGACCCGATAAGCTACCGCTTCTGGCTGAAGGGCCCCTCCACAGGCAATGTCTGGAAGGTGGTGCAGGACTGGTCCTACAGCAATCAGTGGACTTGGATGAGCACTGGAAGCGATGCAGGAGACTACAGCATCTATGTCTATGCCAGAGACGGTAAGCACTCTGCTCCCAATAGCTATGATAGCGCCCTGGGAGCGCAGTATCAGCTCACGCCCAACGATCCGCCGGTCCTGACGGCACTAAAATCCGATAAGGCCAGCCCGCAGATGGCGGGAAGCGTAATCAAATGGACGGCCACGGCAACCGATGCCAATAAGGATCCGGTGCTGTATCAGTTCTGGCTGAGAGGCCCGTCCACAGGCAATGCCTGGAGGGTGGTGCAGGACTGGTCTGCCAAGAATCAGTGGACCTGGATCACTGCGCCAACCGACGCCGGCAGCTACAGGATCTATGTCTATGCCCGTGACGGAAAGCACAATCCCGCCACAGGCTACGACAGCGCCATGGGCCAGGACTTCATCCTGAAAAGCAGCTTCGCCGCGGGCCGTACGGTGGTGAGCATAGGCAGGGTAAGATAGGATAATGTAGCGTAAACGGGGCGGAAGGGCGCTTGAAAAGGGCCCAATCGTCCCTTATTTTTTCTTTTTGAGATCGGCAGGAAAGTTTTATATCATCAGGACGCGTAGAGGGATCAGTGATGTCAAGGAGATTTGCAGCAGCATTGGTATTGATAATTCTCTGCTCTTTTCCATCAGCCATGGCTGAGGAGAGCGAAGACGCACCATACTGGGACTGGCTGGGAGTGGGGCCGATATTCTCTTACGGAGGCTTCTATAACCCATACTATGCATATTATCCGGTTTATTCTCCGCCGGTAGTACAGCCTTATGTCTGGCCCTATTTCTACTATAAGCCGACATATGCCAAAACCTGGTGGGTGGGCGAGCATAGGGACATCGAAAAGGTGCTGCAGAGAGCCCGCGCCGGCTCATCCATCCGGGTATTTTCAGGAGGTTTTTGGACAGCTCCATAGCCACGAGAGATAGATTTAAATGCAGCCGGCTAATGTGGGTGAAAATATGATGAAATACATAACTACAATAGCCGTGCTCCTTATGCTGGCAGGATGCGGCGCGGCAACGATATGGCTGTGGGACGATCAGTTCTTCCAGACAGGCTCTGCATCATCCGTAACGCAGCTCGCCGATGTATCTGCTCTGCAGATAATAGAGTCCCCCTACTTCACACTCCTGGGCCAGAGCTTCTACAAGAGCGCCATACCCTACAGGCTGGTTAACAGCAGCAACGCAGTGCAGATCGGAAGTGAAGGCACTGGATCCCTCTCACCGCTGCCGGTAACATTCGGCGGCCACCTGGAGGATAACATGAGGTACGCCCAGAGCAAATCATCTCTGAGAGTAGGCCAGCAGGGCTCTTGGGTCACAGTCAGCGCTCCAGGCGCTCTCTAATTTTTTGCGGGCTCCCGCACGAGAAGAGCAATCAAAGCGGTGGCAGCAGCCAAAACGGTAAAGGCGGCCACAGATCCCCTAACGCCGTAACTGTCTGCAGCCACTCCTGTCATGAGCGGCCCTGCCACAACTCCAGCCATGCGGGATGTATTGAATATGCCGTAGACCTCACCCCGGCGATCGGCGCTGGTGGTTTCGGCAATGATGGCCGCTGCTGCGGGGCTGGCCATGCCCAGGCCCATTCCCAGGCCGGCAAATAGAAGCACCACATCAATGAGGCTGTCTGCGGCGCTTAGAAGGGCAAAGCTCACAGCGCCCTCCAGGCAGCCGGTAAAGATCAGCAGCCTTCTAGATCCCCTATCTGCCCTGCGGCCAAAGTAGATATTGAATAGGGCAGTGCTGCCACCATAGGCCAGGTAGATCAGACCTACGCCTGTGGCTGTGGATCCCAGCCCGGCAGCGAAGCTGGGGAGAATTGTGAGGTTGAAGCCGCCAACCAGGCCGGCCCACATCACAACAGAGCAGCAGGCCAGGAAGGTTGGCCTGTATCCGGGCTCAATCAGCTTTCCCTGCCCTTTAGGCAGATCAAGCCCCACCTGCACTTTTGTCTTCTCCGGCTCAACCACCCGCCAGTGCACTACGAGAAGCGATGCCGCCCCCAGCAGGGCCCAGAGATAGAAGGGAGCATACAGCCCCAGCCGGTCGTAGAGAGCCCCACCTATGAGCGGCCCCAAAGCCAGCGCCGAGAAGAATGAGGCATTGTACCAGCCCATAGCCGCTCCTCTGCTCCTGCTGTCCGCCCTGTCGACGATCAGGGCCATGGCTATGGGCCAGACAGCAGAGGCTCCCACCCCACCCAGGGAGCGGATGGCGAGCAGAAGGTAGGCGTCGTCTGCGTATATGTAGAGGGGCGGCAGGACGGTGAATGTGGCCAGGCCGAGCAGCAAAATCCTCTTCCTGCCGGCGCGGTCCGATA
This sequence comes from Methanothrix sp., assembly GCA_018052825.1. Taxonomy (GTDB): domain Archaea; phylum Halobacteriota; class Methanosarcinia; order Methanotrichales; family Methanotrichaceae; genus Methanothrix. Next base: position 8,289 of record JAGPMN010000052.1, on the reverse strand, counting down.
GGCGGCCCACAGGGATCTGGGTGAGAAGCTGAACCGCCCCGTATATGGAAACTATCATGCCCAGCAGTGTATAGGATGCACCAAGGCCCATGGCATAGGTGGGAAATATGGGAGATACCAGAGAGAACCCGAGCACAGCTACGAATACAGCCAGGTAGAGGGGATAGAGCTGCGATGCGGAAGGGGTGCCGGAGCAGGAGGGCATTGCTGCCTAAAACCTCAGCTCCATTCCCAGGATTGTCTGGGTATACGTCACCCCGTTGATCTCCCTCACGCTAAGGACCGCGCGGTTGAGGTCGGATATGCTCTCCACGTCGGCTATGGCTATGAAGTCCCTCTCCCCGTAGACAGGCACGACCTCACGAATGCCCTTGATCTGCTCCAGGCTGTCGTGAACGGTCTTCTCGGTGCCTGGCTCGACATTTATCATGATGAAGCCCTTCAAGTCTCATCACCTCCCCTCTCCATCAGCTTCTTTACCAGTGCGATTTCATCCTCCAGCCGCATCAGTGATAGGGTATTCTTGGCCAGCATCAGGCAGTTCAATGCCTCCTCCAGCCGGCCAAGGCCGGTGAGAACGGCTGCTGCCGCCTCCAGATCGTATCCGTCGCCGCCCTTTTCCAGCACCCTGTCATAGAGCGACAGAGCCTCCTCCAGCCGTCTGCTGCTTCTCAGCAGAAAGGCTTTGTTGCGCATGGCATCGAGGTTCTCAGGATCGATGGAAAGACAGCGGTCGTAGCTATCCAGCGCTTCCTCAAGCCGCCCCAGGGCGAAGAGCGCCACACCCCGGTTGTTCCAGGCATCGGAGAGCTGATCGTTCTCCGCCAGCAGCTGATCGAATACTGCAACTGCCTCTTCGTACCTCTTCTGCCTGACCCTGTCCATGCCGCGATGAAGCATTGCCTTCTCTCTGCTGTTCATGATAGCCTCAGATTGATGACATTCAGCCTTACATGTATCCCTGAATGGGCGCGGACTGCCCCTCTTTATTGTCAGAACCTTGGCCCGGCCTCTTGACCTCTCCGAAGACCTTCTCGTAGTCCTTGATGTGCTCGCCCAGCCAGTTGTAAAGCTCCTTGGCGGCCAGAGGCGAGAGTATGACCTCCGTCTCAATCTTTCTCTCCATGACGGTGATGCTCTTGCCTCCTTCCTGAACCGATTTGGGTGAGTCGTTGTAAAATGCTATGCGAAAGTCATAGGGGCTGTGGCCTCCAATGGCTCCGATGGCATAGACCTGCTTGAAATCCGGACTTCTTATGCTCTCAATTTTTATTTCCATATCAGCTAATTATTGCTCCCGCTTAAAAAAGATGGTGATTCCATATGGAGGATCTCCGGCAATTGGATTGTTGGCAATCGAAATGTATTTAGATGACTTAGCAACTTGTCCTGCCGATACTATGATTGGGGTCTTAGGGCTGGAAGACGGTACCATGGTGGAGGGTACTGGTTTTGGTGCGCCGGGCGCGGTCTCTGGCGAGCTGGTCTTCACCACGGTTATGTCCGGATATGAGGAGGCGCTTACAGACCCCTCCTATCACGGACAGATGCTCATGTTCACCTATCCTCTTCAGGGCAACTATGGAGTGAGCGGCGAGGATTTTCAATCGGATAGGATGTGGCCTCTGGCCATGGTCAGCCGGGAGTACTGGCCGAGGCCGGCCCATCACCGCCAGATAAAAACGCTCGATCAGTTTCTGATAGACGAGGGCAGGCCAGGCCTGTGCGGCGTGGACACCCGCATGCTCACATTGAAGGTCAGAAATCAGGGTGTGATGAGGGCTGCCATCGCAGTTGGAGAGAGGGAGGATGTGCAGAGCCTGGATGTGGTGGCGATGGCGCGCTCTCAGCCGGACATATCCACTCTGGACCTTTTGAGAGATGTCACCTGCAAGGCTCCCTATCGCATTGCCGGTCCAGGTCCGCGCCTGACAGTGCTCGACCTGGGCATCAAGAGAAATATCCTCAAGAGCCTCTCCTGCCGGGGCTTTGATATCACCGTCCTTTCCGCCCATGCATCCATACCGGAGATAGAGGCCACAGAGCCCCAGGCCCTCTTCGTCTCCAACGGACCCGGAGATCCGCAGAGGGCGCATGAGGCCATATCCGCAGTCAAGCGCTTCGCAGGAGAGATCCCCGTCTTCGGAATATGCCTGGGCCATCAGGTCATCTCCCTGGCCCTGGGCGCAGAGACATTCAAGCTCAAGTTCGGACACCACGGCGGAAACCAGCCGGTCAAAGACCTGGAGAAGAAGGTCGTCTACATCACATCACAAAATCACAACTTCGCAGTGCGGCCGTCCTCTGTTGAGGGCACAGAGCTGCAGATCACCCAGATCAATGCCAATGACGGGACTGTGGAGGGAGTGTGTTGCGAGCAGCTGGGCATTTTTGCAGTGCAGTACCACCCCGAAGCCAGCCCCGGACCTCTCTGCACAGAAGGCCCATTCTTCGGGACGGTGCTGAGGATGATGAATAGCTCCGGCGGAAAGGCATGGGAGGGGAGGCGGTAGAGATGCCCAGGAGAAGCGATATCCACAAGGTTCTGCTCATCGGCTCCGGCCCCATTCAGATCGGCCAGGCTGCGGAGTTCGACTTCTCAGGATCGCAGGCCTGCAAATCACTGCGCGAGGAGGGAATAGAGGTCGTGCTCGTCAACTCCAATCCCGCGACCATCATGACAGATCCAGATACCGCCGATAAGGTCTACATCGAGCCTCTTGTCCCCGAGATCGTAGCCAAGATCATAGAGAAGGAGAGGCCGGACGGGATCATAGCAGGCATAGGCGGCCAGACAGGGCTGAACATCACATCCGAGCTGGCTGAGATGGGGGTCCTGGAGAGGTACAATGTCGAGGTGCTTGGCACATCGGTGAGGTCCATTCAGGAGGCAGAGGACAGGGATCTCTTTAAGAAGGCCATGGAGAGGGTGGGCGAGCCTGTGCCTAAGAGCAGGGCTGTAAACAGCCTGGATGAGGCTCTGCAGGCGATGGAGGAGCTGGGCCTGCCCCTGGTGGTGCGGCCGGCGTACACCCTGGGCGGCTCTGGAGGAGGCATTGCCAAAACTCGAGAGGATCTGCTCTCCATCTGCCAGCTGGGGCTGAAGAGGTCCAGGATCGGCCAGGTTCTCCTGGAGGAGAGCCTGGGAGGCTGGACTGAGCTGGAGTACGAGGTGATGAGGGACTCCAACAACACCTGCATCACCATATGCAATATGGAGAATATGGACCCCATGGGCATTCACACAGGCGAGTCCATTGTGGTCACTCCGATTCAGACCCTCTCCGACAGGGAGATCCAGATGCTGAGGAGCGCTGCCATCAACATCATCAGGACCCTGGGAATCGAGGGTGGCTGCAACATCCAGTTTGCTGTCAGGGACGGAGAGTACAGGGTGATCGAGGTCAATCCACGCGTCTCCAGGTCCTCTGCCCTCGCCTCCAAGGCCACGGGCTATCCCATCGCCAGGGTCACAGCCAAGATCGCCATAGGCATGACGCTGGACGAAATAAGAAATGATGTCACCAAGGAGACGCCTGCCTCCTTCGAGCCCGCGGTGGACTATGTCGTTACAAAGATCCCCCGCTGGCCCTTCGACAAGTTCGTGAATGCCAACAATACCCTGACCACATCCATGAAGTCCACCGGAGAGGTGATGGCCATCGGTCGCAGCTACGAGGAGTCGCTCATGAAGGCCATCCGGTCCCTGGATATCGACAAGGAGCTGGGCTACGCCGGAAAGTACAGCGTCTGGACGGATGAAGAGGTGAGAAGGCTCTTGGTGGAGCCCACAGACGAGAGGATCTTCGCCATCTACCAGGCTCTGAAGAGGGGCATGGGCAGCGACGAGATCTCGAGGCTCACAGGAATTCACCCCTACTTCCTCTACAGGATGGAGAAAATCCTCTCTGTGGAAAAGGAGATCGTGGCTTCGGCGGGGGGGTCTGATAGGAGTTCCAATTCCTTCATCGACGGCGAGCTTCTAAGAAAGGCCAAGCGCACCGGGTTTACAGACGAGCAGATCGCCGCCCTGATAGGCAGGAGGCGGGAGGAGGTGACCGACCTGCGCCTATCCCTGGGCATAATTCCCACCTACAAGATGGTGGACACCTGTGCTGCAGAGTTTGAGGCCAAGACGCCCTACTACTACTCCAGCTACGATACACAGTGCGAGCTGGTGCCATCGGACAGGAAGAAGGTGTTGATCCTGGGCTCGGGGCCGATCAGGATCGGCCAGGGAATTGAGTTCGACTACTGCACAGTTCATGCAGTGATGGCTCTGCGGGAGCAGGGCATCGAGGCCCACATAGTCAACAACAACCCTGAGACGGTTTCCACCGACTACGATACCTCAGACAAGCTCTTCTTTGAGCCTGTCACGCTGGAGGACGCAATGAACATCATCGAAAAGGAGAAGCCCTACGGAGTTCTGGTCCAGTTCGGCGGCCAGACGGCCATCAACCTGGCAATTCCCCTTGAGAAGGAGATAGGCCGGCGTGGCCTGCCTACGAAGATCCTTGGGACCAGCCCGGACAGCATCGACCTGGCAGAGGACAGGGAGAGGTTCAACGCCCTCATGGACAGGCTCAACATCCCCCAGCCCAAGGCTGGAATTGCCATCTCTCCGGATGAGGCGAGGGCCGTGGCTGCGGAGATCGGCTATCCTGTGCTGGTCAGGCCCAGCTATGTCCTTGGCGGGCGGGCGATGGAGATCGTATACGACGAGGCTGGCCTCGAGGTCTACATGAGGGAGGCTGTGCGGGTCTCCCATGAGCATCCAGTGCTTATCGACGATTTCCTGCAGAATGCCGTGGAGATCGATGTGGATGCCGTCTGCGATGGTAAGGATGTCCTGATCGGGGCCATAATGGAGCACATAGAGGAGGCGGGCATCCATTCTGGCGACAGCGCCTGCATGATTCCGCCCCAGACCCTGCCTGGCGTGGTTCTGGAGGTAGTGCGGGACTATGTGAAGAGGATTGCCCTGGGCCTTGGCGTCAGGGGCATAGTCAACCTGCAGATGGCATACAAGGACGGCGTTGTATATGTGCTGGAGGCCAATCCCAGGTCCAGCCGCACAATCCCCTTTGTCTCCAAGGCGGTGGGCCTGCCCCTGGCCAAGATTGCTGCCAATGTCATGATAGGCAAGTCCCTGCGCGAGCAGGGCTTCACCAAAGAGCCCAGGACGCCCTACGTCTCCGTCAAGGAGGTTCTCCTGCCCTTTGACAAGCTGCCCGGCGCCGATGTGCTGCTGGGGCCGGAGATGAGGTCAACCGGAGAGGTCATGGGCATTGACTACAACCTGGGCCTGGCATTCTTCAAGGCGGAGCTGTCCGCGGACAACCCGCTGCCCCTGGAGGGTATGGTCTTCATATCTGTCAGAGACGAGGACAAGGCGGCTGCGGCTGTGGCGGCCAAGAAGCTGCACGATGCGGGGCTGTCCATCATCGCCACGGACAGGACAGCCGAGTTTCTGCGCAGATCTGGAATGCCGGTGGTGCGGGTCAACAAGATATTCAACGGCTCCCCCAATGTGCTGGACTACATAAGGATCGGAGAGGTGAAGCTGATAATAAACACGCCCACCACAAAGCAGTCTGTCAAAGACGGCTACCAGATCAGGAGGAGCGCTGTGGACTACCACGTGCCCTACATCACCACAATTCAGGCGGCGCAGGCTGCGGCGGATGCCATCCTCAAGGCCAGGAAGAACCAGGTGACCATCAAGGCGCTGAATGAGTATCACAAAGAGGTATACTATAGTTAGGGGTGTGGCCGGGCCTGTCATTGTCCTCCGTGCCGCTGGCGGATGCAAACGCGGCCACCACAAAGGCACCAGGGCACAAAGGCGCACAAAAAAAGCTTCAATTCGCCGGTGGGGCCAGACCGGCTTTGCATCTAAAGTAAGGTTTTAGCCCTACTTTAGTTGCAGTCATCAGACTTTAGTTGCAAGAACTCAGGTTGTATCCCATTTTCGTACATCTCATGGATTACTACAGTCAGGTTGTACGCAATAATTTTAGCAAGTAGTTCATTTACCTGAGCAGTTGGATTCTTGGACTTCAATGTCTCTCCGAACTTCCTCTTTATCGCGGCGTTGGTAGACTCGATATTGCTCCTCTTATGGTAGTGCTCCATGAAATCGTCGCGATTGAGCTGGAAGTAATGATACATCTTGCCCCAAAGCGTTGATTCTTTGGCTTTGCCAGTAGCGTTTTTCCTGAATGGGATATATGCCTTGCCGCCTTCGTTGGCTACTAACTGAAGGTTAAGGCGTGAGGAATATGCCATATCAGCAGATATCTCATTGATGGTGAATCCTTCTGCCGTCTTTTTGACCAAAGGCCCAAATTGAGGTGAGTCGTTGCTATAGGCGTCTGTGATGGCTACCGCCGCTACTACATTGGTTTTGACACCCGCGCATAGATGGGCCTTGATCCATTGATGCTCTCTCTTTTGACCATGCTTTATGCCGTTGTAGGCATTGAACTGAGTCGTCCTGAATCCTGTCGAATCGACTGAGAAATCTGTTTCGATACTGGCAACGGGCAAAGCGGAGAGCGTTATCAGGTTATGTAAGATAGGTGTCATATCTGGGTTGTTGAATAGCTTCGATGGCGCATTGAAATGAGGCGCGTGCTCAATTTGGTGGCGTTCTGTTGCGTTTTGGAAGAGGCTATGCGCGCGGCGACTGGATAACTGCGAATAGACCTTTTGTATCGCGCAGAACAGGGTTTCCTGAAGAGATAGACGGGGCCTGCCCATTGTTTGCTCTGGCTCTGGGATTGTCTTTACCAGGTCTTTGAGCAGATCATCGAATAGCTTGACCTCTACCATTTGTGCGGTGTTGTAGGCATCCCATGCCTGTTTATAGGTCAGGTGGACCTTTTCAGTAACGGTTCCTTGTGGTGTGTCTTTCTCGATTTCAAGGTAGTATCGTGTCGCTTGTATGTGCTTGCACTTCCCACCGCGATAGACAAAATCAGGGCAGGTGCAAGTCATGCCGTTTGGCGTTGCTTTGACTTCGTAGACACCATTGCCTGATTGGGATTTTACTTTGAAGGAGTGATCATTGACTTTCTTGACATTGCCGTTTTCTGCTATTGCTTTGCCTTTTGTGTCTCTTGCTTCCGTTGCCATGATATACACTTATGCACGCATAATATAAATAATTGGTGCATATGTGCATAGATTGATATAGGTTTAAGTGCTTATCATCATCTCATGGCCCGCATCAATTTGGTAATAGACGATGAACTAGATGATCTATTTAGACGAGAGGTGGCAAAGCGATTAGGAATGAAAAAGGGAAACATTAAAATCGCTATAGAAGAAGCACTGCGATGCTGGATAAATCACCCGCAATCTTTAGATAGATAAAGATCCCTGGGATTTCCCAGGGATGAAATGGAGCGCTCGATTCGTTACCATAAAGGGTCTTATACTGTCACAATACCTCCTGAAATAATTAATAGGATCGGATTAAAGGGGGGCGATATTCTGGAATTTAATATAGATAGCAATGGATTTTTCGCATGTCCTAAGACATGCTCGAACCAGAGAGAGGTATATACAATCGGTTATGAAGGTAGGACGTTATCGCAATTTATAAATTTATTAAAAATAAATAATATAAGGCAGATAATTGATGTTCGTGAGATTGCGTTTAGCAGAAAAAGTGGTTTCTCAAAAAGTGCATTGGAAAAGGGATTGAAGAGCAATGATATTATTTATCGTCATTGCCCACAACTAGGAACGCCAAAAGAGATTAGGGAATCTTATTACCAAACTCATAATTTTTCTTTGCTTGCAGAAATGTTTGAAAAGCATTTTATAGAGAGTGAAGCTAAAGAAATCTTATTCGATGTCATCGGCTTGGCGATAGTAAGAAAATCGGCATTGATGTGTTATGAACTACTGCCATCAAAATGCCATAGAAGCCTTATTGCCAAGAAAATGGCCTCAGAGGGATTTCAGGTCGTGAATTTATGAGAGAAAGGATGATGATTCTCGCAAAAGCTTACCCTGAATATAGCACAAAATATAATTATACAATTTGCACTGCTGGAATAACAGAATGCGGTGATTGGAGAAGGATCTACCCTATTCCATTTGATATCTATCTAAAAGCAAAATACTCCAAAAGAGATTGGATCGAGTATTGCTGTGTTTGATAAGTTGTCTTAAATTCATACTACATCAGCTATTTTTTCAAGAATCTTCTAGAAATTGTTATACGCCTAATATTATAGTATAAAATGTGAGCATCCTGCGTATTTCGCCAAACAT
>JAGPMN010000051.1 GCA_018052825.1 Methanothrix sp. | reverse complement strand
CTCATGGCCTTTGGGCTGAATGACTGAGAGGTGACGGCCTGATTTGGGCGGATACTCTGCTGCGAACTGAAAGTAGAGATTTTCAGTGGGGACCTCTTCATCGAAGAGGCCCTCCTCCACCAGCCAGACCTTTATCTTATCGCGGGCTTCTGTTGGATCTTTAATTGACATCTTAACTCCTGCTACGGTCATGATATCTCCAAATGCTTAATAGTTTGCCATACATGCTAATTCAGCCCGCACCCATCATAAAGCCGAATCTCAGCAGCATTTCTGCGAAAATATAATGTAAAAGAAAAAATAATATTATAGCCGGCCTTACTCCAGCACCACATGCAGCGGGAACTGATGGGAGCCCAGCTTGCCATCGTAGTTTCCGGCAGAGATCTTCAAAACGCCTGGCACGCGACATGCCGCATTGATGCCAGCCTTCATGGCAGCGGAGATGGCATCCCTGTCCACGCCGTTGATCACGATCTCATAGACGGCTGAGACTTCCTCTGACAGAGTACAGACCCCGTCCTCGCGCAGAGATGTGCAGAAGGCTGTGTTTGTAGAGGCCTTCAGAAACTTGTATTTGGAGCCCACCTTGGAGCCGCTGGCCACAACGCCCCCGGGAAATGGGGTGATGGTGCCCCGTACCCTGGCTATGGCATCCACAGCAGCTTCAGCGGCTGTGAGGCCTGCTGCCTGGTTCTGGGAGAGGATCAGGAAGTTTCCGCCTGCGATCCCGTCCACCGCCCCGAAGCTGTTCTCTATGATGAAGTCCCCGGACATGAGGGGTATCCTCCAGACGCTCCTGCCGAACAGCTCTGCCAGCTTCTGGTATCCGTCGCCGAAGAAGCTCAGCTTCTTGCCTGTGTCAAACTGCTTCTCGGCCCCCGGCATTCCGGAGAACGCTGCTGCCGTGGGCGCCGTCAGTATGCACTGGCCCAGCCTGGCGAGCAGAGAGCTCTCCAGGTTCTTGTAGCCCATATTGCAGATAAGCATGTTGACGCCGGGCCTGCCGTCAGGCGTCTCGCTTCCGCTCAAAACACACTCCACGCCCGCCTCAGCCGAGCAGCCGATAACAGAGGTGCCAAATCCCGTGGCCTCCCGGGCCGCTTCCATAGCCCAGCGCTCCGTTATCGCCGTAACCGTCACCCTTGCCATCTTGATGGGAAAGCCCTCGGCAAAGGTGTCCTCAATAACCACGCCATTGATCTCCATACCATCCCTCTATCTCATTTCTAATGCGGATTGAATACTGCCAGTTCGTATTCGCCTCCCTTTCCCGGCAAAGCCAGGGCCGCCGCAGCGCAGACCGGCCGCTCAAAGGGCAGGTCATAGCAGATGCGGGCCACAGCCGCAGCACTCGTGCCTGCTACGGAGGCAGGCTCAAATCCCGTCTTCTCGTATGTCGCCACCATCAGGGACTGGCCGTCCTCCAGATCAAACTCCTTTGTCCGGATCTCATCCCTTGCAGCAATTCCCAGCCACCCCCGGCTGCCCCGAACTGCGCCGGCAATGCGGGGCGTGTCCAGCTCGTCCCTCTCGTAGCCGTAGGCGGTCAGGCTAAGGGCGATGGCATCAATAGGCCTGCACCCGTCCTCGATCCTCTCGGCGATCATATCCGCCTGGCTGCCGTTGGCCACCACTGCCGCATCACCGCAGATGCGAATGCAATTGTAGGCTATATAGGGATTTTTGGCCAGGTCGGAGATATCCAGAGGCGAGACGAGAATGCATTTTCCGCGCACATCGGCCCGTCTGTTGGGAAAAGAGCGGGAGGAGACCCTGTATCCCACAAAGCCACTGCCATGAGAGCGGCCTACTACTACTATTCGGCCTACGTACATGTCTAGTCAACCAGATTGTACCTGGCGATATTCGCATCTGCGATAGCCTGAATCCGGGCCAGAAGATCGGCCCCCTCCGCCTTCTTGAAGAGATGCTTGTAGCGGCCCTGCAGCCTGAGATACTCTGCCACTGGCTTTGGCATGCGAACCTTCATGACGGCAGTCAGCTCGCCGTTTTCGTATTCGGTTAGCGGCCATAACCCCGTCTCCACCGCCAGCCGGGCGATCTGTATCATGGTGCCGGTGTCGAAGGTCCAGCCGGTGATGCAGGGGGAGTTGACCTGAATGTAGGAGGGACCGTCCACCTGCAGCGCCTTCTTGACCTTTCGCCGCAGGTCCACAGGATAGGCGACAGATGCAGTGGCAACGTATGGCACCTTGTGAGCAAGCGCGATGGCAGGCATGTCCTTCTTGGGTAGGGGATTGCCCTGGCTGCAGCTTCCTGAAGGAGTTGTCGTGGTATGCACGCAGAAGGGGGTCGAGCCGCTCCTCTGCACGCCGGTGTTCATGTAGGCCTCATTGTCGTAGCAGACGTAGAGCACCCTGTGGCCGCGCTCGAACATTCCCGAGTTGCTGCCCATTCCGATATCAAATGTGCTGCCGTCTCCTGCGATCACAATGACGTTGGCATCCTTCTTTTTCCGCTTGAGCATGACCTCCACGCCCGAAGCCACGGCGGACGCATTCTCGAAGAGTGAGTGAATCCAGGGAACGCACCAGGCGCTCTCCGGGAAGGGGGTGGTTGTGACCTCCAGGCAGCCTGTGGGCGAGACCACAATGGTATTGGGCCCGGCCGCATCCAGCACCAGCTTGATGGTGGTGGGCATGGCGCATCCAGCGCATGCCCTGTGCCCCGGTGCCAGCAAAGATTTTTCCATTTTCTTTCGCCTCCTAAAGGATCTCCGTCCTCAGATCCAGGAACTCAAATTCGGACTCTATTCCCTTTCTGGCAGCCTCTGCCCGCTCTACGATCTTTCTGATGTCTTTGATTGTTATGTCCCTGCCGCCCAGGCCTGCGGTGAAGCCGATGATTGGCGTTTTGATGCTGCTGTTGTAGAAGGCTGCCTTCAGGTCTGTGACCAGGCCCGCCTCGCCTCCGATAGCCACATCCTTCTCCAGAACGGCGATCACAGCTGCGTTCTTCAGGGCCTTCCTCAGAGCCTGCACAGGGAAGGGCCGGTAGCTTCGCACCTTGAGGAGACCCACCTTCTTGCCCTCCGCCCGCATGGCATCTATGGCATCTTTGATTGTGCCTATGACCGAGCCCATTGTGACAATCACCACCTCGGCGTCGTCCATTTGGTAGCTGTCCAAAAGGCCGCCATAGTACCTGCCGAAGGTCTGCTCGAACTGCCGAGCCACCTTCTCTATCACATCCAGGGACTTGTGCTGGGCCTCGAACTGCTTGTAGCGAAACTCCATGTATGTGGAGGGATCGGCGAATGCGCCGAAGGTCTTGGGATGATCTGGGTCCAGTACATCGGCAGGCCGGAATGGAGGGAGGAACTGATCGCAGAGCTGCTCATCCAGCAGCTGAACAGGCTCGTATACGTGGGTAAGGATGTATCCGTCCATGCAGACCATAACAGGCATCTTGATTTCGGGATCCTCGGCAATCTTGTAGGCCTGAAGTGTGGTATCCACCGCCTCCTGCACATCCTCCACATAGATCTGCAGCCAGCCCACATCGCGAGCGCCCACGGCATCCTGCTGGTCGTTCCAGATGTTCAGGGGCGCGCCCACAGCCCGGTTGGCCACATTCATGACAATGGGCAGCCTCATGCCGGATACGTTGTACAGGACCTCATACATCAGGGCCAGGCCCTGGCTGGTGGTCGATGAGTAGCATCTGCCTCCCGCGGCGCTGGCTCCGACAAGCACTGAGAGAGCCGAGAACTCGGAGTCCACAGTCAAAAACTCGGAATCAAGCTCGCCATCGGCCACCATCTGTGAGAGGTTCTCCACGATATGGGTCTGAGGCGTTATGGGATAGGCGGAGATCACATCCGGCCGGCAGCGCATTACGGCATGAGCCACGGCATAAGAGCCCTCCACTACCTTCATATTAAGAGTATTCTCGCTCATCACTTCTCCTCCAGGACCATCGTAATAGCCATTCGCGGGCACTCATTGGCGCATACGCTGCATCCCTTGCAGTAGTCCAGGTCAGGGACAAAGTTCCCGTTCTCCTGGTGGATGCAGCCCTCAGGACAGTAAATCTCGCACAGGCTGCACTTTATGCACTGATCATGGTCGACTACGGGCACAAAAGTCCGCCAGGCACCGGTCTTGGTTATGCGGGTGCTGCACGGATCAACCAGGCTTCCTGCAACAATTCCCATTAAGAGACCCTCTCATAGGCCGCCTTGATGGCAAGCAAGTTCTTTTTGCCGAGATCTCCCTTGAAGCGCTCGGAGATGGCTTTGTTCAGGCTCTCCAGGCCCACCTCTTTGCTGGCCCCGCAGAAGGCGCCGAGCATGGTGGTGTTGACTATGGGCCTTTTAAGGATCTCCATGGCGATCCTGGTGGCATCGATGGTGATGACATCGGCCTGTGTATTCAGCTTGAGAGACTCCCGGGGCCGGTCGGTGTTGATTATGATCTTGCCCGAGGGCTTGAGGCCGGCGGCGACATCGACCACATCGAGCAAAGTTACGTCCTGCACTATGACATAATCCGGCTCGTATACCTGGCTTCTGATGCGAATGGGCTTGTCTGCGATCCTGGCAAAGGCCATCACCGGAGCGCCCCTCCTCTCAACTCCAAACGCCGGAAATGCCTGCGAGAACCTCCTGTCCTCGAAAGCAGCAACGGCTATTATTTCTGCCGCAGTGACAGATCCCTGACCGCCGCGACCGTGTAAGCGTATTTCCTTCAAGACCCTGACCTCCTATAAATTGCGGGCTGATCTCCTCTTCATCGCGGGAAAGTTATGAGTAAATATATCTCTTTCGGAGCCGCGGCAAGTTCTTATGTATGATGCTCAACACTGAATGGAGTTCATAAAGCCGGGTGTGTCCCGGCGTTTGAAGGATAGCCTATGGATAACGGGAATGAAATACTCTCTGCCGTCAGGGAGGCGAAGAAAAACCTGGGGGAGGCTGCCGATTTCAGGGTTGCAGACGCCCTGGCCATACTGGAGGGCATAGCTCCCTTTCTGAGCAGGGAGGCTGTCATCGGCATGAAGTGCAGATCCTGCGACAATTATGCCACCGCCTCGTTTCCCCTCAGCCACGACTTCTGGGCGGTGGACGAAAGCGATTACTGCCACGGCAAAGGCACATCCTTTAAGAATATCACAGCCGCCAAGCTTGCCGAATGCGCTCAGTACTCCTGCGTGGCCTCGCAGGAGCTGGAGGGGCTTGCAAACGCCATTTTGGAGGAGGACCTGCGGCCTGCATTTCAGGAGAGAAGGCTCTACGATCGCAGCAAGTTCGCCAGCTACAGCGTGGCCTTCCGGCTGCAGCCATCGCCTGGAAAGGTCTGCATACAGTTCGGCCATCAGACGGAGGAGGGCTTTGCCTGCGGAGATATCGCCATTTACATCGTGAGAAGGCTTGATCCGGGCTTTGGGGCGGCGGCATCTCAGAAGATATCCGAGGCTATGAAGGGTACGAAATGCGATTCCATCATGGTCGTCAAGTCCAGTCTGCAGACGAGAAGACAGATGGACATCGATTATGTGCTGGAATGGATAGCGAAAAAGCGAAAGATGAACATAGTATATCTCTGATAAATGATGATCTAAGGATGTTTAGGCAATGGCGCAACCATTAGTGCCAGATACCAGTGTGGTAATTGATGGCAGGGTCTCTGCCAAGATCAGAGCTGGAGAGCTGCAGGGCAGAAGGATTGTGGTGCCGGAGGCTGTGGTCGCAGAGCTTGAGGCTCAGGCCAATCACGGCAGGGATATCGGCCTGCGAGGGCTGGAGGAGCTGCGGCGCCTCTCAGAGCTCGCCAAAGCAGGCAAGATCGAGCTGGAGTACGTGGGCATACGCCCCAACCTGGACCAGATCAAGCTGGCAGGAGGCGGTGAGATAGATGCCATGATCAGGGATGTGGCACTGGAACTCGGAGCCTCATTTCTGACAAGCGATCAGGTGCAATCGCGGGTGGCTGAGGCCATGGGCCTGACAGTGGAGTACGTACGCCCCCAGCGCGAGGCTATCAAGCCCCTCTCTTTGGAGAGGTACTTCACAGACGATACCCTCTCCATTCACCTCAAGGAGAATGCCATTCCCATGGCCAAGAGGGGGCGGGTTGGGGAGTTCTCACTTGTGCGGCTGGACGACCGGCCCCTCTCTGAGAGGGAGCTGCGCGACCTCTCTCGTGAGATCTATGAGAGGGCCAAGGCCGATCCGGAGGGATATGTGGAGATGGAAAAGATGGGAGCCACCATAATTCAACTGGGCCCCATGAGGATAGCCATAGCCAAGCCGCCCTTCTCCGATGGCCTGGAGATCACAGCAGTGCGTCCCGTGGCAAAGGTCAGCTTCGACTCCTACCGCCATTCCGGCATGCTCAAGGAGAGGCTCAAAGAGGCTCAGAGGGGAATTCTCATCGCCGGGCCGCCCGGATCCGGAAAATCCACATTCGCTGCGGGAGTGGCCGAGTATCTCTTGAGCTGCAACTATGTTGTCAAGACACTTGAGTCGCCTCGCGATCTGCAGGTACCTGACGAGATCACCCAGTACGGGCCGCTGGAGGGGAGCATGGAGGCTTCCGCCGATATTCTGCTGCTGGTCCGGCCTGACTACACCATATACGATGAGGTGCGAAAGACGCGCGACTTCCAGGTCTTCGCAGACATGCGCCTGGCAGGCGTGGGCATGATCGGAGTGGTGCATGCCAACAAGCCCGTGGATGCACTGCAGCGCCTGCTTGGCAGGGTGGAGCTGGGCATGATCCCCCAGGTGGTGGACACAGTGGTATTCATCGAGAAGGGAGAGGTCACCCATGTCCTGGATGTTGAGTTCGAGGTCAAGGTCCCGGAGGGAATGGTTGAGGCGGACCTGGCCCGGCCGGTGATTGTGATCAAGGACTTTGAGACCGGGCAGGCGGAGTATGAGATGTACTCCTACGGAGAGGAGATCGTGGTCATGGCCGTCTCCAGGGAGAGCCGGAAGCCCTCCTGGAAGCTGGCCAGCCGGGAGATAGAAAAGGAGATATCCCATCACGTGCGCGGCCCCTTCCAGGTGGAGATGCTCACAGACTCGTCTGCTGTGATCCACGTCCCTCAGGATGAGGCTGCGCGGGTTATAGGCAAGGCGGGAAAGAACATCGACCAGATCGAAAAGAGCCTGGGGATGCATATAGATGTGCGGGCGTCTGCTTCCGGAAAAGAGGAGAGCCACCTGGCCAGGATAGAGGAGACGGCAAAGCACCTCATCATCTGGCTGGATGGCATGGCAGGAGAGTCGGTGGAGGTTTACATAGGATCCGAGCCTGTCTTCACCGCCACAGTGGGCAGGAGGGGCGACATCAGGGTGGCCAAGTCCTCGGAGATGGCCAAGCGCATTCTCAAGCGCATGAAGAAGGGAGAGAGCATCGAGGTGCAGAGGGTAGGGGAGGATAATACAGGTGATTTGAAATGAATCTGATAAAACTTGCAGCGACAATGCTGGTGATCGTTTTGCTGGCGGCGGCTGAGGCGGCAGAGATGGATCCGCTGTCCGAAAATGATAACTCCGCCATTGAAGATATCAAAAAGACCATGGGAGACGATATCCTAAAGGCCCCGCAGGACTCTTTGGGCAATGCCACACCGGTGATCACCGGAAAGAACCAGGGCGCTGCCACTGTGGGCGGCCAGGCTGCCTCCCAGCCCAGGCTGGTCAGCCCGGTCAGCAACTGGGAGCTCACACTGTCTGACAGCCAGGACAGATCGGTCTCGATAGAGATGAGACAGTCCAATGATGTCATATTCGGAAGGGGCACGGTTGCTGCCGGCGGAAGCTCTCAGCCTGCCTCTGCCACAGGAACCATCGCCGGCAACAGGGTGGACATGGATGTCCTCACAGATGACCTCACACTCTTCCGCCTTTCACTGACAATGAGCGGCAGATCTCTCTCCGGAGACTACCACGGCTACAGCCCCACAGTGGTCTCCTGGAAGGGCATCGCTATGGGTAGGATCAGCTAAAGGCTATTCATATTTCGTTTTTTCTTTTTCGGCCTGAACGGCGTTTGTCGTAGGACCATTAAGCTTATCAACTAATAAATTGCTTGCAGCAATCGACAGAAACAAGAGACGACTGAAATAAGCTGAGAAAAAGGTCGATAGATCATGAGATTCAAATTGCTGATACTATCATCATTGTTTTTGGCCGGGTTTCTGGCTGTAACTGCTATTGCTGCCAACTGGTACAACTCGGAGAGTTTGGGTGCTGATGAGTTGATCTCAGGCGGAGAGGTGGAGACGTATGTGAATCCAAACGGCTTCGCAGCGACACCTCAGAAACAGAGAGAACTCGAGAAAAATAAAACATCGCAGGACTGGACTATGCCCAGCACTCTCACAGGCGGAGGCAACAGCGCCAAGTCCTCCAGAGCTGCAGCGGAGGCGGCTGTCTCATCCGAATCGACAGAAAGCGCAACGAATACATCAACCGCTACAGCAGCCTCGACAGCAGACACTGAGCTTCCACCCGCCACAGTTGCGACAGTGGGCGGTAGCTGGTCGTTCCTGCTAAACGACACCGATGAGAAGGAGATGGCCCTCTCCCTCTTCCAGAAGGATGGTGATGTCTTCGGGGCTGGAAAGATGAGGGCGGGCAATAGCACAGTGGACGTAGCCGCATCCGGGAGTGTGAGCGGATCCAATCTGGAGCTGAATTTGGTCTCCCTCGGAACAATCCGTCTCTACAAGCTCGATCTGGATCTGAGTGGAGAGGCAGCCGCCGGCCAGCTCCTGGCAATCTCCACCAGCGGCGAGAGCTGGACCGGAAGGGCCGAGGGGCAGAAGACGGCCTGAAGGGCATAAATATGATCTGCCGGAATATCCGGCCCAACCTTTTTTCCGATTCAATCGCCTCTGCCCTGCAGAAACTGCCTTTGCAGGTGCTTCTGTATCTCCTCTACAGCCTGGCGCAGGATCACCTGGTTGTCGTAGTCCGCGGCCATCCTCTCCAGCTCGGCAGGGGGCAGAGAGGAGAGTCTCCGCACCTGCTCTGTGAGAGCTGGCACAGCCCTCAGGATATTGTCCACTATGCTCACCGCTGCCTTTCTGGCAGTGCGGGAGAGGGGATTGAGGTCGATGGCGATCACCCTCTTTCCCATGGCTGCCAGGGCCTCGCAGCGGTCCCCGTCCTCCAGCGGGATTAGCACCACATCTGCGTCGTAGATTCCGCCCCGGCTGGCCAGAGCACGAGCGTGCTGCAGTCCTGGCACAGTGGCATCTGGATTCTCCCCCAAAACCAGACCGGCCCCCTTCTGGCGGAGCAGGTCCGCGATCTTTCTGACCCTCTCCTCTGAGCGGTGAAAGAGGTTGACCTCCAGGGGTACGCTGAGGGCGGCAGCCAGTGCCACCATCTCATCAGCCGCAAGTGCTGCCACATTGCCGTTGACGCTCAGAGCAGGCCGCTCAGCTAAGAGAAGCAGCGCTGCAGCCGCCCGAATTGCCCGCTCAGCCGAAGGCGTGGTCCTCTCGCCTATCAGATAGTCGAAGCACTCGCCCCGCCCATGGGCGATCAGCCCCTGAATGCTGGTATAGCCCTGCCTGACACCTTCGGCCACGCGCTCGCGTGCCACCAGGGAGGCATAGCGGGGATGGGATCTGGGAATTTCAGTCAAGATTGGCACCTCTTTGGGAAATGGTTGTGGTATGGACCTCTCCGAAGTCCTTCAGCGCCCCGGCGCTGCCCCGGCCCCAGGCGAATACAGCATCGCCGAGCATGATCATGCTGGCCAGGCCTCCTGCCGCCTCCACTGCCTCTATGGCCTGCATGGCCCAGTCGCTGGCCAGGCCTGACTGCACTGTGAAGCTGCGGCACAGCTGCATGAAATTTCTGAATGTGGGCCTTTTGAGAAGGCCCTTCAAGGCGGCCTCGCCTGCAAGGTTGACGGCCTGCATGGTCCCTTCGTCGGAGAGAACTGCGCTGGTGGATATGGGGCCGCGCACGACGAAGCTGATGGGAAGGGGCGGGAGGGGAATGCGGTCGATCCTGCCGGTGCCCGGCGCTCCGGGCTGCAGGCGCACCACCAGGCCGCCGGCATTTTGGGCGATGACGTCGCCGAGGCCGGTGCGGTTTATGACCTCCGCCTCATGTGCCACTGCGGCTGCCTGATCGGCTGTCAGGCCTAAATCGAAGTAGGAGTTGAGGGCGTAGGCTGCGCCCAGAGCCCCGGCTCCGCTTGCCCCAAATCCCGATCCTGATGGCATTTGCAGCTCTGTCTTCACACGCACCGGCCTGATGGCCAGCCTTTCCGCCACAAACCGGCTGACTGGAGCCTCGGATGGGATGCCGTTGAGGATGATTTCGTGATCTGAGGCAGGCTTTGATGAGCCATCGCCAGCAATTTCGGCAACAGTAGTATCAGCCCCAGTGGAGAGGCACAGGCCGCAGCCGATGGATCCGGAGAGGCGGGGATCGTCCTTCCTGTGGGCGGCGAAAAAGCCAGTGATGTGGGAGGGCACCCAGGCATGCGCCGAACCGGAGCCGCTGGAGTTCATAGGACCTCCACAAGGGCGTCGATGATGCTTCTCGCGATGAGGCTCTTTCTGCCTGCTGCCTCATGCCGCCTGCCCTGCCTGTCGATGATCAGCACCCGGTTGTCGTCGGTTCCCATTCCCCCCCTGGCCACATCATTTGCCACCACCAGATCCAGATCTGTGTCCCGAAGGGACTGCTCCGCCCGGGCGGCAAGCTGCTCATCATCAAGGCCAGTCTCAGCCTTGAAGCCGACGATCTTCAGGCGCGGATATGCATCGCGCACGGCCTTGAGGATCTTTCTGGTGGGCTTCAGCCGCAGAACCAAATCCTGTCCGGACTTGATCTTCTCCGCAGCGGGATCTAGGGTGTAGTCTGCCACAGCCGCCGCCCCTATCAGAGCGTCGCAGCCGCGGCCGACCTCCGCCATCACCGCATTCAGCATCTCCTCAGCGCTCTCGGCATAGACCTGGCGCACTGGGGCAGGGGAGGCGAAGCGGTGGATCAGGGTCACATCCGCCCCACGCCTGCGCGCCTCCAGGGCTAGGGCCACGCCCGTCTTGCCCGAGGCCCGGTTTGTGAGGATGCGGATTGGGTCGACCGCCTCGGCATTGGAGCCGCAGGTGATGACAATGCGCTTGCCTGCGAGGTCGCCGGGCCCCAGCAGCCTCTCCACCTCGAAGACGGTGCGGGCGTTGTCTGCGATCTTGGCCTTGCCCTCCTCGACTCTGGGATCGATGATTGTGACGCCCATGCCGCGCAGGGCATCCAGGTTCCGAAGCACTGCCGGGTGGCGGTACATGGCCTCGTGCATGGCCGGCACAACTGCAACAGGCTTGCCGCTGCCAAGAGCAGTGGTGGCGAAGGTTGTGACTGGAGTGTCGTCTATTCCGCAGGCAATCTTGCCTATGGTGTTGGCCGTGGCAGGGCAGACGAGCAGCAGGTCTGCGAGGCCGCCCACGCCGCAGAAGAGGACATGCTCCACACGGCCGGTGATCCCGGTTATGACCGGATGGGCTGTGGCGTACTCGAGGGCGTAGGGGTGCAGTATCTGGGCTGCGGCTGCGCTCATGACGCAGTGCACCTCGGACCCGCGCCTGATCAGGTCGCGAATGAGGTCGACCGTCCTCACTGCGGCTATGCTGCCGGTGACGGCCACTACTACAGTCTTTCCCGAAAGCGTATCGCTTACCGTGCCTGTGATATCTGAGGGCATGAATGGTCCTGCGCTCGTATTGCGCTCCTGTAAGATGGCTCTTTCCCCCTGCGGGGCCACGCAGGGGCCGGCGGGCTAGCAGGCCACAAACCTTATTTAACAATTCAATCGAGGGACTATGCCGTGCCGGGGTGGCCTAGCTGGTTAGGGCGCGAGACTCATAGGGTAAACACGATTATTGCGCGCTTCCTGAGGCATCTCGAAGTCGCGGGCTCGAATCCCGCCCCCGGCACCTATTTACGGGAAATAATTATTTGGCTCTTCGCTGTTTTGTGTGGGTATCCTCATGATATCTATTTTGGGTATCATGATACAACTTCACTCATTAGTCCGACTTGAGGGGCGATTGGCATTGATATTATGATGATTGGCGGTCTCCCGGCAATTTAGCTATAACTTGGATTGTGTCTCGGGATTCCAGCTTACCCACACGAAACAGCGAGGAGCCTATATATCCGCTATCCTGATCGCCTCATGATCTGCTTACAAATGCACGCTCCAATACATCTTTTAAGCTTGCGACCGGGGTGAGCTTTACTGATTCAAGAATATATTGCGGCAATAATTGCGCCTCTTTCAGATTGTCTTCGGGAAGCAATACCTCACTTATTCCCGCATCATATGCTGCCCGGATTTTCTCCTGAATGCCACCAACAGGAAGGACCTTGCCCATGATGGTGATCTCCCCCGTCATGGCAAGGTCATTTCTTACAGGAATTCCCTTTAATGCTGATACTATGCCCGTGACGATGGTCACTCCGGCAGATGGGCCTTCTTTTGGTATTGACATAAATGTAGCAAGCACGGCAACATCGAAGCTCTTTCTCCATTCTTCTGTTATTCCTAGCTCCTCATGTTTAGCCTTTATATACTGAGCTGCGGCTTCAATGCTCTCTCTCATCACCCTCTGAATGGATCCCAGAGGTACGATCTTCCCGCTGCCCTTTGTTGCCTGCATCTCAAAAAGCAATATGCAACCCCGCTCTCCTGCTACAGCCAGACCTATAACCTCTCCAATCGATGGCCTGGGTGGCAGAGATACTTTATGGACTCTGTTGGCATCAGGCAGAATTGGCACAACCTCTTTCCCGGAAGGCAAAATTCTAACGCCAATGCTAATCCTCTCATACTCACCAGGGGCCATGATATACAGCTGCTCCCTAACACGCTGTCGCAGCTCACAGGCGATTAGCAGCAGTTCTTCCAGCTCTTTGTCCGTTATTACTCCGTGGGGGTACAATAGCTTGAGCAAACCAGAGGCAAGCTTCATAACTGCCCTCTGGTCGCGCCCGGATACTCCTTTGGCCGTCCTGGCGGTATCCACAACCTCGAAACGCGATCTCATGGATGCAAGCACATCCACCTTTCGCAGCTCGTGCATGATCTCGCAGAAGTAGTCGGTGATGAAGCCATAATCTTTGGAATAGCTCTGCGGCGTAAGCTTTGGTATCTCCCAGCCAGGTAGATAGCCGTGGATCCTGTCCAGGAAGGCTATGACCTGCAGAAAATCAGGAAGGGGCTCGAAAAGATGATAGTATTTCTCGTGCGGCAGATCTCCCTGGACATCCAGGTTGCCGACCAGGACCAGGCTTCCGAAGGCCAGGATCTCCTTCTTGCCGCGGCTGAACTTGGAGTCCTGCATGTAGCCCTGCATGATGCTGACAAATGCCTTTGGATCTATGAAGTCCGTATTTGCTATCTCATCGAAGACCACGCAATCTCTGGTACCCACCAGGCCAATTTTGCCCGTGTTCAGGTTTATAAAGAGTTGAGATGGTGTTGCCTTGCCTCCAGAGAGGACATGGGCATAATAGGAGATGTTTCTGTACAGGTAGGTTTTGCCGGTTTCTCTGTGGCCAAGCTCAATCAGATTCACGTTGTTCTCTACCATTGGTATACATCTGCAGAGGTAAAGCAGCTTCTGCCTGCGAGTCATGGCTGATGGATCGAGGCCGCAGGAGTTGATCAGAATGTCCATCCACTCTTCAGTGCTGAATAGCGATCGCTTCTCAATATACTCATCGAGGTTGATGTAGCTTACCTGGAATGGGGTGAAGTTTAGAACCTTAAAGGGACGGATCTTCTTGTTATGGATCTCGTTTTCATCGTAAGTCAGCTCAATTGTTCCCCACATGCCACCTGAGAGTAGCATTGGATACTGCGACACCAGCCCCTCAGGAATATGAACATAGCTCTCATTTATGGCAGGTATGGATGCCCAGTACTTGTCTTCAGTTTCCACGAGCCTGACTTCCATATTGGCTATCAGGACATGCCTGCGGTTCTCTCTAATGAAATGGCGGATTTTTTCGGCCTCAGCGCCATGCACGAAGTTTTCTTTGAGACGTCGGACCACTTGAGCCATATCTTCATGGGCACTATCTAATAAATAAGTGATGTAGGCAGGACACATTTTATCACAAGTTATTAATATTATGATAACCATGTGCCCTGTGTGACCCTACAATGACTGAGATGCAATTAAGCTTGATAAATT
>JAGPMN010000050.1 GCA_018052825.1 Methanothrix sp. | reverse complement strand
AGCTGTCGAAGAACAACCGAAAAAGATGGTTAATCAAGGAAATTTGGCGTCTGAAGAGCGGAAAAATGGTTGAATCGTTGGCCGAGCCGTATATCTGATAGGAGACCTGATGTAATTAGGAATCCTCGAGTCTCAGATAATTTGATATAGTGGCGAGGTGGCGAGACAGGACGGAATGAACGCCTTGATTACGGCCTTCTGGTTGATGCTGCCGGCATATATCCC
This sequence comes from Methanothrix sp., assembly GCA_018052825.1. Taxonomy (GTDB): domain Archaea; phylum Halobacteriota; class Methanosarcinia; order Methanotrichales; family Methanotrichaceae; genus Methanothrix. The sequence continues at coordinate 14,018 of JAGPMN010000050.1, read as the reverse complement.
CAACAACTGTGCCGCGCTCTTCGGGGGCGGCACACCCCTGGACAGGGGCAGTATCTTCCAGGACGGTCGGCGCACTCTGGGAGATGGAAAGACATTTAGAGGGACATTTGCGGGAACGGTTTGCGGCTTACTTATCGGGCTTTTGCAGAACCAAATCGCTCCCTATTTCGACCTGCCTACCTTCGGCAGCGGCTTTGGGCAACTGCCGATCCTCTTTGCACTCTCGCTGGGGGCCATGATGGGAGATATTGTGGCTGCATTCTTCAAGAGACGCATGGGCCTTCAGCGCGGTGCGCCGCTATTCATCATAGATCAGCTTGATTTTGTCGTCGGCGCCTGGATTTGTGCAATGTTAATCTCCCCTGGCTGGTTCTTTCAAAATTTTACTATCGATATAATGATTATAGTATTGATAATAACCCCTATACTGCACCGGGCCAGCAACATCATAGGCTACAAGATGGGAACAAAGAGAGAGCCCTGGTGACAGGAGATGTTCCCGGGAATTTTTCTGCATATTCATGCCGGCCATCGCGAAAGGTTTATAAGTCTAGGTAATGGATACCAAGAGCGTCAGAGCCAATTTTATCGCTAAATGGCATGAAATTGGTGAAAATGAAAAGGAGGAGGAATAAATGGACGCATTTAGCATGGGGCTTATAGCTGCAATGGGCGCCCTAGCGACGGTTGCTGGTGCTTCTGAGGATATAGAATCCGATATAGGCTCTCAGAGCAATCCCAACTCGCAGGTTCAACTGGCCGCCCAGGTAGGCAATCCCCACAGGATTTATAACAAAGCCGTTTCGGGAGAACCCCCGGCCAACGCCCTGTGGGCTGCCACTGCTGCTATGGTGGCCTATACGCTTATTACGGCCTTTCAGATGCCCGCACTGCTTGCCCTGGTGGCAGGCGCATCTGTTGCCGCTTTATTCAACGGTGTCTTTGCGATGAGCGCCTATTTTGGCAGGAGTGCCAGCCAGAAGAGGTTCAATCAGTGGGTTTATCTGGACATCGTCAGGTATACCACACCATCGATTATGGCACATGCCTGGATAACATCGTTTTGCATTGCAACAATTTCCTTCATTATGGTATATATGCTGCCAACGCCACATCCCTTCCCGATGCCGATCATTGCCCTGATTTGGGGATTGGCTGTAGGTGCCATCGGCTCGTCTGTGGGCGACATCCACTATGGCGGCGAACGTGAGTTCCAGAACCGGCAGTTCGGCTGCGGCCTGAATACCATGCTCTCCGGCCAGATAGTCAGAAAAGCTGAGGCAGGCCTTAGAAACTCCATAGATAACGCCTGGTTCTGCACCAAGTTTGGCGGGCCGGCCACTGGAATGGGCTTTGGCCTTACCGTCTTCCTGGACAACTGGAGGACAACTGTATTCGATCCGGTGACTCAAGCGCCATATGCCATTGCCATGGGACTGTTCTTTATCATTGTGATGGTGATCTATAACAATTACATCGAGAAGTCCCTGAGAAGAAAGTACGGGCCATATCCGGAATACAAGGGGGAGATTGCAGCATGAACTTTGATGCTAGTACCATTGTATACATCCTGGAGATACTTGTAGGCGGTCTCCTGGTGGGTGTAGGCGTTCACTTCGTGCCTGTGGGTGGCGCTCCTGCTGCCATGGCCCAGGCGACCGGCATCGGTACGGGCACAGTACAGCTTGCAGCCGGAGCGGGCTTGACCGGCCTGCTGGCCGCCGGCCTGATGATGTCCGTTACGGATAACATCTGGCTGGTCCTGGCCTCTGGTGCAGTTGGTGCAGGGATCATGATGGGCTCGACCATGCTCACCGGCTCTTGGATCTATGCTTACGCTGTAGGCGTTCCCTTTGCCTCGGCAAAGGTCAACTATGATCCTATAACCGGATACTCCCAGCCGCCATATGTGTCTCCAGGGACAGTCGGCCAGGGCATCCCCACCATCTGCTTCTCCAGCGGCCTGATTGGCGGCATGATGGGGGGCCTTGGCGGTGCCATGATCTACTATGCGCTGTATCTGATCAACGGCAACGCTGCCCTGAGCGCCATGTTCGCAATCGGCATATTCCTGGTGAACGCTGTGATCGCCTCATGGAACATCCAGGGAACCATCGAGGGCTTCCACGATCCCAAGTTCAAGAAGTGGCCCTTTGCCTTCAGAGCCTGTGCCATCGCCAGCATTCTGCTCGCCCTGGCTTCGGTGCTGATCACAGGAGGTGCCTGAAATGTCATTAGGTGGAAGCGGAGGCGGATTTCCGTCTGCATTTGATCCCAAGAATCTCAGGATGTATGGATTAGCTGGCTCAATCGTCGGCATATACCTGGGTGCCGTCCTCAACAGCGCCCTTGACACAAATGCGTTTTCCTTTATCGGAGCTGTAGCTGCCATATTTGCTGTGATCATGGGAGCCAATGCTGTGAGGAGAGTCTGCGCTTACGGCATAGGCACGGGAGTTCCTTCCATCGGCATGCTGGCCCTGGGCATGGGCATAATAGCCGTCATGTTCGGGCTCTCTGTGGCCGAAACCATTGGATTTGGTATGCTGGGCCCCATAATCACCCTGATCTACGCCGGAGTCTTCGGCTATATCATAGGCGTTCTTGCCAATAAGGTCATCAAGTTCAACATCCCGGTGATGGAAGAGGGCAACGCCGACCTGTCCATGGCAGGTGCGATGGCCATATTGGGCTGGAGCTTTGCCATATCCGGCACTCTTGGCTATGCCGATATTGTAGCTGATGTTCTCATGACCGGCTATATAGCCATCATCTTCATCGCCGGCGGCCTTGCCATTCTGCATCCCTTCAACGCCAACCTCGGCCCGGATGAAAAGCAGGATAGGACCCTGGTCAACTCGATCATGGTGAGCGGACTGGCCATGGTGGCAACAGGAATCGCAGCCCTGATGACACAGGGCCTGGCTGCCGGGCTACTGCAGCTTGTCATAGGCTTTGCCATATGGTACTACTTCTTCAAGATGTACTACAAGCTGGTCAAGAGAGATGCAGCCGCAATGGTTGGAACGGGACTATTGCCGCCAACGGTGCAGTGAGGAGGTCTGGAAATGGGATTTGTTAAAGTTTCACCAGAACTGGGCCTGATCTTCGACCCCATGAAAGGCGTGGTTTCGGAGCAGAGGGCGGATGTAGTTCTGTACACTTTCGACCCTGTATTTGAAAGAGTGGAAAAATTGGACAAGATTGCGGACGACCTGATGAACCAGCTTGTGCCGGACAACGAGCTTATGTCCTCGTATCCCAACCGCGGCAAAGCCTCTTACATCGCCGGAACATATACTAACATATGGGCGGGATTCATCATCGGCCTAGTTCTGTCCTTCGTATTGCTGCTGACCATGGCATTCACCGATCCTGCAACATTCGAGATTGTGAAGAAGACAATTGGTGGAGGTGCTTAGAGATGGTACTCAAGAAGAAGCCGTCTGAGCCCTGGCCGCCGATCACCGGCGAGTATGAGGTAGGAAATCCGGAGAGCCCTGTTGCGGTATGCACCTGCGGCTCGCATCTCCATAACTCCGATCTGATCAATGCGGGAGCCGCTCTGGCAGGGCCGTGCAAGACAGAAAATATAGGCATTGAGAAGATGGTTGCCAACGTCATCTCCAATCCCAACATCAGATATATATTGATTACGGGAATGGAGGTCAAAGGGCACATCACCGGCCAGGCGGTCGAGGCCTTTACTCAGAACGGAATTGACAAGGAAGGAAGGATCATCGGAGCCAAGGGAGCCATTCCCTTCATCCAGAACCTGACCCCCGAAGCCATTGAGCGCTGGAGGAGCCAGGTTCAGGCCGTCATGATGATTGATAACGAAGACATGGGAGCCATCACCGGCAAGGTCAAGGAGCTGGTATCCAAGGATCCTGGCGCACTTGACGTCGAACCCATGCTCATCGAGATCAAAGAGGGCGGGGGAGAAGAAGAAGCAGGCGGCATTAAACCAATGGCTGCAGAGATGGTCGAAGTCAGAGGGAGGATGCGGGCAATCGCAGCTTCTGTAACCAATGCCGGCCTTCTCAATAAGCTGCAAGCGGGCATTTATGCTGGCAAGATCGAGGGCATAGCTCTGGGCATGACTGTGGTCCTAGTCCTCTTTGGATTGATTCTCAGGGTGGCAGGAGGAAGGTAAAATGGCTGAAGAGATTGTATACGGCCAGGGAATTGCAACTGTGGTAGAGCCGAATATGCCTTTGATCGATGCGATCGTTGAGGATGCCAGATATAAAGGCCAGCTTTTAGCCAGAGAGACCAAGCTGAGTTCAGGAGTTCAGGCGACAGTATCTGTAGGATTTGCCATCGGCTTTGTGCTTGCCATCGTGATGATGCTGGGTCCTTTCGCTTTTATGGGAGGGATATAAACTATGGCTGAAATAGTAGAAGACACAAAGCCGGTAGTACCTGTTGCCGTAGTAGACCCTGATCAGCTCAGAGAAGTGATGGCGAGGCTTGAAAAGATCGAGGAGAAGATGGAGTTTTACTCCTCTGAAAAGTACATGAGAGCCGGCAAGTCCATTGGCAGAGATCTCGGCGTAGCTTATGGAATCTGCGCAGGGTTGATCCTGGTTTTGGCATATATATTGTTCGTATACGCAGGCAATTGGAAAGCGGTGATTTGAATGTTCAGATTTGATAGGAAGCAGGAAGTCTTCGATTTCGGTAAATTCAAGATAGGAGGCCAGCCTGGCGAGTATGCCACATGCTGCATAGGAACCATGTTCTACGCCAGGCACAAGATCGTCTCCGATCCGGAGCATGGAGTATTTGATGCGGCAGCCGCGGAGAGGCTCTGGAATGTGCAGGTTGAGATGAGCGACGTCACAGGCAACACCTGTATGAATCAGATCGTGGCCGAGAGCAATGAGGCTATGAAGAAGGAGATCGACTGGTTTGTAAATATATCCGATTATCCCTTCCTCATCGACTCCTCCGCTCCCGAGGTGCGCGCCTTTGGCGTCAAGTACGCAAGCGAGATCGGCGTGGCAGACCGGGCCATCCATAACTCCATCAATGCCTCCATCACCGACGAGGAGCTGGCAGCAGTAAAAGAGAGTGACCTGGATTCGGCAATCGTTCTCATCTTCAACGCCATAGAGAAGGGAACCAAGGGCAAGATAGACATGCTCACCAAAGCCGCTGGAGGCGCCAAGAAAAGCCTGATGGATATCGCCAAAGAGTGCGGTATCACCAGGCCTCTTATCGATACTGCAGCTATGCCTCTGGGATCCGGCTCTGGAGCTACCTACCGCGCCTGCATTGCGGTCAAGGCTCTGTTCGGCCTGCCGGTGGGTGGAGGATTCCACAATGGTGCCTCGGCCTGGGACTGGATGAAGAAGTGGAAGAAGCAACACAAGGAGGCCTTCTCCCCCGTCGATATCGGCTCCAACCTGGTGGCCGGAATTGTGGGTGCTGACTACTACCTCTACGGGCCCATCGAAAATGCCCCCATGATCTTCCCTGCCGCAGCTATGGTGGATATCATGAAGGCGGAGTCTGCACAAGAGCTGGGACTGGAAGTTCTGGCTGAGAAGCATCCCCTGAAGACGACCCTTTAAAGTCGCCTTCTCCTTTCTCTTTTTTGGGGGAATATCTTGCCCCATGTCATTGTAAAATCTATTTTCGATGATATCAGATTTAAATGCCAGAGATGTGGCTCCTGCTGCCATCACAAAAGGCCCCAGGACTTCGAAGACCTCATCCCGGTGGAGCGGCTTGATGAGTTTTGGCATAAGTCAAATCTCATATATCTCACAGCGAAAGATGTAAAGGCCATTTCAGCCAAAACCGGCAAAGAGGCCCGGGATATAGTGGATACTCTGTATGACTATGACGGATGCTATGTCAAAGTCGAAGACTGCGGAGAGAAGCTGATCCTAGACCTGCCGGTGATGAAGAGCAAGGATGATACCACCTGCATTTTCTACCAGGATGGGTGCACGATCTATTCCGTGCGGCCTATTGCCTGCCGGCTATTCCCCTTCCGGGTGGAGGAAAATTGCCTGCCCAATGGGGACATAATCCTCAGCATCAACTACAATCCCACATGCCCCGGAATCGGAAAGGGAGATCTCATAGATAAAAAAAAGCTTGAGGCTCTGGTGGTGGAGCAGTTTATGCAAAGGAGCCAGGACATCACACCTCATATTCGCAGGCTTGCCAGATCAGGAGAGATATCAAAAAGCGCCAAGGTATTCAGAGCCTATACAGGAAGATTGAGCTGAACTGAGATCCATAAAAAAGATTAATAGATTTTTTTTGTTCGTGCTAAGTGATTGTTTTATGCAAGATGCCCCGTTAGCGCTGCGATCATGAAGAGTATGGCAGATATCATTATGACGTAAAAGCCTGCATCTTCAGATGTAATTGCGCCTGCAACTTCAATATCATGCCCTACCAAAGGGGGCTCGGTATGTACGTAGCCAGCCATATTCATTTCCTGCACAGCAGACCATCTGAATCTCATCGGCCTCTGTACAATTCTTAGATGGGTGCCGTCTTATTTAAATCTTCCCTCTTAGTGCAATAATTTATTTGAAATTATTGATTTATTGATTTAACATTTAAGCCAAAATCCAATATAGGTGTGATAGTTATTTTTCAAGATATGTATTTTGTTATTTACCTTTTTAGCGGAGACTGATAGTCTACCTATATTGAGTTGTTTGAAAAGAAAATAGTAGCAAGAGACTTAGAATGCCAGATGGCACCACTTGATCGCTAATCGAATAAAGTGGCCTCCCTTTGTGCCATCTATGCGATCTGCGAAAGAGCGATCAACTCAATCAAGGTAGACTACCCGGAGACTTGCCCATAAAAAAATACATATGCATCGCCATTATGCCATTTATTAACAATGCAGAGAGTAATAAATGCCAAACATTCTACAATGGCGACCGTGCAGCAAAAAGTTTATCATGGTTCGATTAGCAGAGATCCCTGGCAGATAAGTTCAAGCATCCGGAGGTGAAAAGATATGGATATCATGTCACAGATATTAGCAATTGTGATATTCGGCGTTCTTGTCGTTGCACTACCATCGCTGCTGAATAAATGGTCGGATTCCAGATCCGGCGTAAGATAAATTCTTGTCATCTCATTTTGCATTTTTTATTATAATGCGGGCATCTGGTATTTGTGCATACATCCCGCCCAGCCTCAGTGGCAGACAGTAAAAGGACGTCGAGGCGGTCTATCAAATCTGCTCCAGCTGATGCTGCCTCCGCCCTGGACAGAGCAGATGCTATCTCCTCCCTCAAAGCCCTTGCCTTCTCCCCTTTAAGGTACGCAGCCCTCACTTCCAGATCGCGGACCTCTCTTTCGCATATCCCGCTCATTTTCAACTCCAATTCCGAGTATTCTCTCCGCTCCGGCATATACATCCTGCGCAATCATGGCGCAGCCGCAGGCTGCAGCACACCTGTCCAGCACGCCTGCCCTGCGGCCCAGAAGGCCGGAGACGCGTGCCTCAATACTTGCGGCAGGGCTTCCCGCCAGGAATATATCCGGCGCAGCGCTCCCCCTGTCGCGACAGAGGACCAGGAGGGCGGCGACCTCCATGGCCGCAAATAGGGCCAGAGACTCCAGGGCCAGATCGATCTCCTCCGGGCTGCACTCCTTCAGGCTCGACCTGCCCCATTTGGAGAGGATGCCGCCTTTTGTGAAGGCCTGATTGGCTGTCATCAACCCTGAGTCGACGTCCCTTATGGCCTGCACATCGAGTGGGCCCTGGGAGAGGCCCGGCGCAAATATGGGGGCGTCTATTGCAGCCACGATCCTGCCCTCCAGTACTGCGAATGAGACTGTATTGGAGCTGGCATCGCATACTATGAAGCTACTGCTGAGGTTTTTGAAGACGCCATAGGCCAGGCCCACCTTCTCCGGGCTCATTCCGTGGGAGAATACCTTCATCCTGGGATCGACATCGCTTCCCCTGTGAATACCTGGCAGGAGTATGGCCGGCCAGCCGGATGAGAGTACGGCCTCATATACCCGCGTCCCCCCGCCCACATGCAGCCCCGCTCCGTCCTGCCGGATCAAACCCCGGTTGGGTGCATCCTGCAGCCTGACGATCTTTGTCAGGCCGTCACCCATGGAGTAGCTCAGGGCGAGAAGATCGACGCGGTCCACATCCAAATTCTTCGTTATGGCCTCTGCGATTTGCTGCGGCGACAGCAGGCTTGCCTGCTGTCTAGGCAGGCTCCAGCAGCGCCCTTTTTCAGTGGCAAACCTTATGGCTGTGGTGCCGTGGTCCACTCCTATGAACATCCGATCATACCCTTGCAGTATTCTCTTCGATCAGGGCAAGCAGATTTTCCGCCACCTTTCTGCTCTCCCTTCTCGTCCTCATCAGGGTGCTCATGCGCCTGCACTCCCCCCTGTAGCTGCTTCTCCTGTCAACCACGAACAGGTCGACCTTGCCGAGGAGCTTGCGTACCCCCTCATCATCCGGGGGGACTCTGCAGGCTGCCATGAATTTGGCGGCCGGGCCGCTAACCGGCACATTGCCGATCAAGGGGCTCACCGCAACCACATTCTTTTTCTTAAGCCTGTCGCGCACCCCGGGCAGGGCCAGGATGGGGCCGATGCTTGTCACAGGATTGCTGGGGCCGATGAGAACAGTATCCTCCTTTTCCAGCAGGTCCAGAAATGACGGGCAGGGAATGGCCGAGTCAAGGCCTGCAAACATCACCGAGCTGACCTCAGGCCTGCCGCCCAGGCTGACCCAGAAGTCCTGAAAGTGCATCACACCCTGCGGCGTGGATATGACTGTGGATACTATGTCGTCGGTCATGGGGATGATTCGCTGCTCGACCCCCAGAGCCTGGCAGAGGGCCTCGGTGGCCAGGCTGAGCTTGACTCCCTTGCGGAGGAGGTTGGAGCGGAAGATATGCACAGCCCTGTCGCTGTCTCCCACCTGCATCTTCTCATCCATGCCCAGCATGGTCAGAAAATCATGGGTACGGGTACTGTCTCCCCTGATGCCCCACCATCTCTTCTCGTCTATCATGTCCGCCAGGGTGTACAGGACACTGTCTATGTCTGGGGAGATGTAGTTGCCGGAGATCCAGAGGTCCTCTGCGGTATTGACGACCACAGAGAGATCCGCAGGCTCGAGCAGCTCCTTTAAGCCCAGGAGAAGCTTGGGGGTGCCTGTGCCTCCACTCAATACAAGCATTTCAGACGTCCACGATTATCATGCCGGTCTTCAGCCCGGCGGCCTGCTCTGGAGACAAAAGGATTCTCTCCGCCTTGTCGCAGTCGATGGCGCTGTTTCCCAGTGGATCCTCCAGGATGAGTGTCAGGGGAAAGCGCCCCTGCCTGGCCAGGCTGATCTTCTCTAAAATCTCCTCGCCCTTGCCTGCAGCCTCTGCGCTGTTCGCCTCCCGGGCAGAGCGGGTGGCAAATTCGACTATGCCCTCCACCCTGTCGAGGACTCCCTCTACATTGGAGATGTAGCACTCGGAGGCAAAACCGGGCTCGATATCCACACCAAGCTCGGGTATGCGCAGGGTGCCGCTCGATGAGCGGATGACACGGGCGTTCAGGTCCTCAATGCCGGTCACAACCATAGAAAAGCGCACAGGCTCCTTCTGGCTGAGAAGGATGGTATCGCTGTGCCGATAGCCGCAGTCGCAGACTCCGGCTATGATCATGGCCTCCCCGAAATGGGGGATGTCCGCGGTCTCCCAGGAGAACTGCATGGCCTTTTCGCATACAGGGCAGCTGGCGCTGGTAGTCAGAGTCAATCTCTGCTCCCGACCACCTTTTCGCGGTCAATCCTGATGCCGCCAGGCACCATTATGATCAGATCGTCGCCCACACCGGCGATGTCCCCGGATACGTCCTCCGAGGCCTTCTTCAGCTCTCCTATGGCCCTGTCCAAAGCGGCTTTGTCCCTCTTCATGCCGGCGATATCCACAAGCACGATGTTTCCGGCATATATCTCCCGCTTGATCTCAGCCACGGAATCTATCTGCGACAGCTCCGCGACCCGTAGCACCATATCCTGCGAGGCCGATGTCTCCTCGAACTGCCCCAGGTCGACCTCGGAATAGTCCTGCTCAGCCGACCTTCCTACGAGCCTGAGCTTTTCCAAAAATCCTGCCATTGTTACCCCCTACAATAAGAATACTGTTTTATTATTTAAATATTCTACGTGTCAACAAGCTTCAAGCCCGCCAGGCCCATGGCCACCATAAAGAGCGGTATGATCAGAGCAAAGCCAATCGGCCTCATCTCGACAGGAACCTCCAGGTCCACTGCCATGATGAGGGCTATCATCAAGAGCACAAGTCCGGAACTGATGCCAATCTCTTGCCAATTCATCTTCACAGATCTACACTCCACTTCATATTAGCAGATATACTTTTTCGCCCGCAGCCCGTCCCGCCCCGCAAGGCTGCGCAAGAGCGGCGCTGTTCTGCTGCCCTGCCATCCCAGGGCAATGTATCTGGGATAGATGGGCAGCCTCTCCCTCAGGCAGTATGGATAGAGCCGGGCCTTCAGCTCCTCTTCCAGCGGCCAGGGGCAGCCGGGATTGATGCCGTCCTCGGTGACAGCGCTGATGCCACCCAGATCGGAGACGCCCGCTGCAACCGCTGGCATGGGATCTGCCAGATTGGGGGGGATCTGGATGGCCACTTCGCCAGGCAGTACGGCCCTCGCAGCTCCGACTGTGCGGCAGATCTCAGATATATCCGGCCGCCTGGCGTCCTCCAGGGCCGTTCCAGGCTTTGGATCCAGCGGCTGGATGATGACCTCCTGGATATGGCCGAACCGGCGTTGCAGATCGGCGATCCTCTGGAGAGAGTCCAGCCGGTCCTGCTCGCTCTCACCGATGCCTATGAGAATTCCCGTGGTAAATGGAATCTTCAGCCTGCCGGCTGCCGCTATGAACTGCAGCCTCGTCTCCGGTCTCTTTCCCGGCGAGCCGGCATGTGCCGCCAGCCTCGCGGTCGACTCCAGCATCAGCCCCATGGAGGCGTTGAAGGGCTTAAGCCTGCACAGGTCGTCCTGGCAGAGAACGCCGGCATTGGTATGGGGAAGAAGGCCGGTCTCCAGCGCCATCTCGCACAGCTCCAGCAGGTAATCAATGATGTCTGAGATGCCCGAGGCTGCCAGCAGGGAGGAGAAGCCCGAGACGGTCCAGGGGCTCTCGCCCATGGTGAAGAGCACCTCGCTGCAGCCGGCTGCTGCCCCAGCCTCCATCAGCCTGCGGGCCTCGGATCTGCTTATGACCTGCGCATCCCGTAAGTCCCTCCGAAAAGAGCAATAGCCGCAGCGATTTCTGCAGAGGTTGGCGACAGGAATGAAAATATTTTTTGAGTAGGTGATGGTCCTCATGGGATGCTATCGCCGGAACTCCACCAGCTTGAGGACGCTGCCGCGGGGGCATTCTTCAGGTGCCTCGCCCACCACCTCCACGATTGTGCACCTCTCACCGTCCTTGATGCCGGCGGGGTGGCACATGTCGTACATGCTGCAGTCAGCCTGATCGCACTTCACGGCCTCAAATACGATCTTCGATCCGGGAAAGGCCTTCCTGGCGTCAAAAGCGGCGATGATGGGGCTCTCAGCCACCTCGACAGCTCTCACCCCCGCCTCGTGTATGGGGCAATCATGCACCAGCTCGCCCCTCGTTCCCAGCACCCTGTAGCGCCTCTTCGGCTCCAGGTTGATGCATGTATTTCTCAGTTTGCAGCTCTCGCATTCCGGTGTCGGACCGATGAATGTGAACTCCATGCCGATGCTGGCAAGCTTCGTTCCTATCAGCGTAATTTGGGTGGATGCCTCAGACATATATCTCTCTCCTCTATTCCAATTATGATTCCTGTAACACTTTATTATTCCTATTTAGCTATATTACACCTGTGATCTCCGCTGCCCTTTCGGCAGCCATGCGGCTGAGGCCCGTATCCAGGATGGTGTAGCGCTCCGGCCTGATCTCATGGGCATGGGTCAGGGCGGCTATGACGTGCTCAGCCTCAAGGTCGGCCTGCCGGGCGGATGTGGGTGCTCCCACCTGCTGCAGAGCATCTCGTATCATCCTCCAATCCCCTCCGTGCAGGTACATCATCATAATGGTGCCCAGGCCGCAGAGCTCTCCATGCAGGGCTCTGCCCGGAGCAATCGCGTTCATGGCATGGGCGAACTTGTGCTCCGAGCCGCTGGCCGGGCGGGAGGAGCCTGCTATGCTCATGGCCACGCCGCTGGAGATCAGAGCCTTGACCACAATCCTGACAGACTCCTCCAGCCCCGGCCGGATGTCCGCCGCCCGCTCCACAATCATGCGCGCCGTCATTCCTGAGAGGGCAGAGGCGTATTCGCTGTACTCCTCGCCCTTGAGTCGGTTGGCCAGCTGCCAGTCGAGGAGGGCGGTGTAGTTGGATATGAGGTCGCCGCATCCCGCAGCGAGCAGACGGGCCGGGGCCCTGGATATGACACTGCAGTCGGCGACTATGGCCAGGGGCGACCTGGCCGGGATGCTGGCCCTCTCGCCATTGACATCCAGCGAAGCCTGAGACGAGCAGATGCCGTCATGTGATGCAGCTGATGGCACCGAGATGAATGGCAGGTCGAGATTGAGGGATGCGAGCTTGGCGATATCTATGGACCGGCCGCCACCCGCCCCTACGAGAAAGCCGGTCCCCTTCTGCCGGGCCAGCTCTTCTGCGCGATCCACCTCCTCCATCTTGGAGGCGGTGCTGACGAGTATCTGAGGCTCGCAGCCCGCCTCCTGCAAGAGCTCCCGGACGTGCTCGCCCAGTGCCTGCCGGGTATGGGGGCCGGTGATGATGAGGGCTCTCTCTTTCAGCTGCAGGCTCCGGCAAACCTCAGGCAGCTCATCTACCACGCCGCTGCCTATCACTACAATACGGGGTAGCTCCATCCATTTGGATCTGGCCAACTTCACTCACCTGGCAAAAAGGGCTTTATCATATGTGATCCTGGCGATATAAAATCATATCCTAGCAGGTCACGATCTCGGAGCGCAGGTCGCTGAGGATGCGGTCCCTTATGGCGTTGACCTCAGGGCTGGTCCTGTTCCGGGGGCGGGGTAGGCCAATCTCGAATATCTCCTTGATCCTGCCGGGCCTGGCGGACATGACGACTATGCGGTCTGCGAGGTATATGGCCTCGTCCACGCTGTGGGTGACAAAGACCACAGTCTTCCTCTCCTCCTGCCAGATGCGCAGCAGCTCTGACTGCATGATGTTGCGGGTCTGGGCGTCCAGAGCCCCGAAGGGCTCGTCCATGAGTATGGCCTTGGGATCATTGATCAGCGCCCTAGCTATGGCCACCCTCTGCTTCATGCCGCCGGAGAGCTCGTGGGGGTAGCGGAACCCGAACTTCTCAAGGCCTATCATCTTAAGGTACTGCCTGGCCCGCCTCTCCCTCTCAGGTCGAGGGACGCCCTTCAGCTCCAGGCCGAAGGCGATGTTGTCCATGACTGTGCGCCAGGGAAAGAGGGAGTACTCCTGAAAGACCATGCCCCTCTCCGGGCTGGGACCCCTTATGGGCTCGCCGTTCAGGATGACGCTGCCGGCCGACGCCTCCTCGAGGCCGGCTATGATGCGCAGAAGAGTTGTCTTGCCGCAGCCCGAGGGGCCTATGAAGCAGATGAACTCATTGTCCCTAATGCTAAGGTTGATGTCCTGCAGGACGACCATCTCCTTCCCATCTGCTAAAAAATGCTTGGATACGCCTGTTATCTCCAGAAGAGCCATTGATATCCGTTTAACCATAGTGTGCTAAAACCCTTTCGGCAGCGAACAAAAGCAAGAATCATGGCAGTGTGCCGAATTTGCTGTAATTTCATAGCGGCCCTGTATCCTAATATCATTACTCCTCGTCCATCGTTAAATACTTTGTATGTGTTTAGCTCTTAACTCAATAACGTGATCCGATCAACATCCATTCGACCGCAAGAATTATATATTATTTTGGCAATAATGATTTGATGGGAGTATGCAAGAAGAAGAGTTTATCGAGCA